>JBDHSN010000043.1:0-18832 GCA_039808105.1 Rhodospirillales bacterium | reverse complement strand
GCCAGCCCGTCGATCAGATCCTGCATGCCGGCGTGCGCGTCTCCCAGCATCGCCATCGCCCAGCCGCGGAACAGCCGGCCCTTGCCGATGTAGTCCCCCAGCCCGCGGTCCTCGGCGAAGTGGATCATCGCATCGGCGAGGCGGGCCACCTCGTCCGGGCGGCGGCGGTAGCGGTTGAGCACGACGGCGTAGTCGAGGGCGTGGGCAATGCTGCCGGCATGGGCGAGGCGGCGGGCGCAGTCGGTAGCGATGCCGATGCGCAGCAGCGCCTCCTGGCTGTGCCCGCTCAGCCACAGCGACAGCGCCGCCTCGCCCTCGGCGCAGACACGGATGTCGTGGCCGCCGTAAATCGACGACAGGCTGGCGTGCTGATGCTCTTCGTATAGGGCGAGGCCGGCGGTGATGTGATGCAGGCAGGCGTCGTGGTCGCCGAGCATGAAATTGGTCGCCCACAGCGAATGATGGGCCTGCAGCACCAGACCGGGCTCGCCCAGCCCCTTGGCGAGCCGCAGCAGGCTCTCGGCGCGCTCGCGGCCGGTGCGGAAGTTCATCGAGATCCGCCACCACCCCCAGAACGCCGCGAAGTGCAGCGGCGACTGCGGCAGGCGGGAGCAGACATCGAGGGCACGGCTGTAGGTCTTCTCCACCTCCGGCGATCCGGCGCCGTTGAGCGCGATCAGCATCGTTGCCAGCGGCAGCCGCAGCTCCAGTTCGCGCACATCCCGCTCGTCACCCGGCGGCAGACCGGCGAGCAGGTCGAGGCCGCGCTGCAGATGGTTGACCGCCTCCTGGTAGGCGGAGGCGCGCGAGGCCTTCTGTGCCGCTTTCTGCCAGAAGTCGATGGCCCGCTGCGATTCGTGCGATTCGGTGTAGTGGTGGGCGAGGAGCTCGGGGCTGTTGCGCGCCGCCTCGGGAAAGCTCGCTTCCAGCACCTCGGCGATCCGCCGGTGCAACTCGCGGCGCCGGCTGAGCAGCAGGCTCTCGTAGGCGGCGTCCTGGATCAGCGCGTGCTTGAAGACGTAGGTCGCCTGCGGCGCGATGCCGCGGGCGAACACCAGCTCCGAGGAGGTCAGCCGCTCCAGCGACGCCTGCAGGACCGCATCGGGCAGTGCCGTGACCTCGGCGAGCAGCGCGTAGGAGAAGCGGCGGCCGATGACGCTGCCGATCTGGGCGATCTCCTTCGGCAGGGCGAGCTGGTCGAGGCGCGCCATCAGCGAATCGTGGATCGTCGACGGGATCGCCCGCTTCGGCAGCGGCCGGTCGAGGACGTAGCCGCTCTCGTCGGCGCGCATCAGGCCGGAGTCGAGGACGGTCTTGGTCAGCTCCTCGACGAACAGCGGCACGCCGCCGGTCTTGGCGACGATCTGGGCGAGGACAACATCCGGCAGCGACTTCCCGGCAAGAATGGTGCGGATGAACTCCTCGGTGCGCCGCCGGCCAAGACGATCGAGGGTCATGCTGACCACGTGCGGGCGCTGCTCCCACGGTTGCGCGCATTTCGGCCGGCAGGTGGCGACGATCAGCAGGCGGCGGTCCGCCGCCCGCTCGACCAGCAGGTCGAGGAATTCCTGCGAGGTCGGATCGATCCACTGCAGGTCCTCGAAGACCACAAGCTGCGGCGCCGCCTCGGCGGCCGACTCGAGGCGACCGACCAGCGCGGTCAAGGTCATGTCCTTCAGCTTCTGCGTGCTGACGACCGGCTGTGACGGTCCCACCGTATCGATCGACAGCAGCGCCGCCAGCAGCGGCAGCGTCTGCCCCAGCCCGCGCGGATCGCGGCCGAGCCACTCGCGCAGCTTCTCCAGACGCTGCGGCTCGTCGTCCGCGTCGTCGAAGCCGGCGTCGCGGGTCAGCCACTCGACGATGGGATGCAGCGCGGTGTTGCGGTGGAATGGCGAGCACGAGTAGTGGGTGACGTTCGCCCGATCGACGGCGATCGCCTCCTCGAAGGCGACGGTGAGCCGCGACTTGCCGATGCCGGGTTCGCCCGACAGCAGGATCACGCCGCCGCGCCCGGCGCACGCGGCCCGCCAGCCTTGCAGGAACACGCCCATCTCGCGTTCCCGCCCGACCAGCGGCGTCAGGGGCGCCAGCGGCGAGGCACGGGCGGCTTCAAAGCGGCTGCGCGCCCCGGCGGCGCGGACGACCCGCCAAGCCTGTTGCGCCTCGGCAAATCCGGCCAGGGCGAAGCGGCCGAGATCCTCGTATTCGAATCGCCCGCCGAGGACGCGATGGGTGCTGTCGGCAATGACGACGGTGTCGGGAGCGGCGGCGCCCTGCAGCCGGGCGGCGAGATTCGGGGTCTCGCCAATGGCCGTCCGCTCCTCGGCGCCGGCCTCGCCGATGATGTTGCCGACGACGACTACGCCGGTGGCGATGCCGATGCGCACGGCAAGCGTCATCTGGCGGCGGGCGTCGAGGGTGGCGTTCAGCGGCGCCATCGCCTCGGTGATCGCCAGAGCCGCCCGCACCGCCCGCTCGGCATCATCCTCGTGGGCTTGCGGGTGACCGAAGTAGGCGAGGATGCCGTCACCGAGATACTGGGCGACGCTGCCACCGAACTCGGCGACGAGACCGGCGCAGGTGCGCTGGTAGCGTTGCAGCACCTCCATCATGTCTTCCGGATCGAGCCGGCGGGCGAGTGCCGTCGAGCCGACCATGTCGCAGAACATCACCGTGAGCTGGCGCCGCTCGGCGCGCCCGGGCTGGGGCGGAAGGGGAACTGCTTGGGAGGGAGGTGATTCGCCCGGCGCCTCCGGCTTCTGCAGGGCCGGCTCGCCGAAAGCCGCTTCATCCAGGCGGCGGATGGCGCGCAGCAGCTTCTTGCGGTGGCCGAGCGGGATGCCGAGCTTCTCCAGGTCGGCCTCGCGCAGATCGGGCAGGAGATCCCACTCGATGGCGTGCGCGGCGAAGACTTCGCAGTAGCGGGCGAGCTCCAGCCGGGATAACCAGGCATCTACGCGGGGATCGCGCATCCGCCGTCAGGCGCATCGCCGCCCGGCCAGGCACCCTGCGACTGCCGTCGGGACCCTCGTTGCGACACACCTTCCTCCACGTGACCGCTGCTGAGCAGGGCAAGTTATAGACAAGCCGGCGCGGACCTCCAGCCGCCATTGCCGGCAGCCGGCCGGCGTTCCGGTGCGTCGCGCGGCTATTGCACCACGACCTCGGGGGCGTCCGGCAGGTCTCGCGGCGGCGGCGCCACCGCAGCTTGGTGATGGATCAGCCGCCAGCGGTTGCCCTCATGGACGAAGATATTGGTCGCGATCAGAAAAGTCAGTTCGATCTGCTCCCAGCAGAGAACGTAGGCGACATCGCCGCACATCTCCGCTGTCGGTGTGCGGCAGACGATGGCCGGCGATTGCGGGTTGGAGAGGATCACCCGCCAGCTGCGCATCACCTGCTTTTGACCGAGCAGTGGCGGGGAACCCGGATGGATGCAGGTGATCGTCGCCCGCTCCGACCACACCTCGCCCATCGCGTCGATGTCGCGGGCGGCGAACGCGGTATAGAAGGCCTCGTTGGCGAACAGGACGAGGTGGCTCTCGGACATCACAGTCTCGCGGACATCAGCGTTGGCAAGGCGGCCTGAAGCTGAGGCTGGAACTTGCTGGAGCGGATGTTGCAATGTAGCCGGCGAGAGGGGCGATCGGAACCACATTCGGGCTTTACCTTGCGCATGCGCATCGAACCCTATGCTTACGTTGGTCCGCTTTTGCGCCGGATCGATGCTGAGCGCGCTCATCGACTGTCCATCGCCGCCCTTCGCTCCGGGTTGGTGCCAGGTGTCGGGCCGGTTACCGATCCGGTGCTGGCGACCCGCGTCTGGGGTCGGCAGTTTCCGAATCCGATCGGGCTCGCCGCCGGCTTCGACAAGAATGCCGAGGTGCCCGACAGGGTGCTGGAGCAGGGCTTCGGTTTCGTCGAGGTCGGCACGGTGACGCCGCGGCCGCAGCGCGGCAATCCGCGTCCCCGGCTGTTCCGCCTGCTTGAGGACGGCGCCGTCATCAATCGCATGGGCTTCAACAACGACGGCCTCAAGGCGGTTGCCCGGCGGCTGGCGCATCGCCGGCAGAGCCGGGCCGGCGGCATCGTCGGCGGCAACGTCGGGCCGAACCGCGATGCGGCCGATCCTGCCGGCGCCTGTGCCGAGGGCGTGGCCGTTCTCGCCCCGCTGGTGGACTACGTCGTCGTCAATGTCTCGTCGCCCAATACCCCCGGGCTGCGGGCGCTGCAGCGGCGGACGGCGCTCGTCGACCTGCTGGGGCGGGTTCGCGAGGCCCGCGACGGGAGCCGCTCGGCAACGCCACTGCTGGTCAAAGTCGCGCCCGATCTTGCCGACGAGGAATGCGAGGACATCGCCCAAGTGGTGCTCGATGCCGGTATCGACGGGCTGATTGCCACCAATACCACCGTACAGCGGCCCCCCGGCCTGCGCGGCCGGTACCGCGGCGAGACGGGCGGACTGAGCGGTGCGCCGCTGTTCGAGCGCTCGACGCAAGTGCTGGCCACCTTCCGCCGGCTGACCGCCGGCCGCCTGCCGCTCATTGGGGTGGGGGGCATCGCCTCCGGTGCCGACGCCTATGCCAAGATTCGCGCCGGAGCTTCGCTGGTGCAGCTCTACACCGCGCTGGTGTGGCACGGCCCGGCGCTGCTCGAACGGATCGCCACCGACCTCGCCGCGCTGCTGCGCCGCGACGGTTTTGCCAGCGTCGCCGCTGCGGTGGGAGCGGATGTGGACGGCGGCAACAGCAACGGCCTCAGAGCTGGAACTGCTCCTTGATGATCCGTTCCTCGAGGTTGTGCTCGGGGTCGAACAGCAGGGTCAGCGCCAGGGTGCGGTCTTCGTGGACCACGACCCGACGGACGTCGCGCACCTCGGTATAGTCGGCAACCGCGCTGACCGGCCGCAACTCCGGAAACAGCACCTCAAGCACCACCGTCGTCCGGTGCGGCAGGATGGCGCCGCGCCACTGTCGCGGGCGGAAGCTGCTGATCGGCGTCAGCGCCAGCACCTGGGCGGTCAGCGGCAGGATCGGGCCGTTCACCGACAGGTTGTAGGCGGTGCTGCCAGCCGGCGTCGCCAGCAGGACGCCGTCGCAGATCATCTCCGGGATGCGGACGACGCCGTCGATCTCGATGCGCAGCTTGGCCGCGAACCGCGTCTCGCGCAGCAGCGAGACCTCGTTGATCGCCAGTGCCTCGTAGATCCGGCCGCTGACATCCACCGCCTGCATGCGCAGCGGGTTGAGCCTTACCGCTTCCGCCCGGCGCAACCGGTCGAACAGCCCCTCCTCACTGAAGGTGTTCATCAGGAAGCCGACCGAGCCGCGGTTCATGCCGAAAATCGGCACCGCCCGGTCCATGAACCGGTGCAGCGTCTCCAGCATGAAGCCGTCGCCGCCCAGCGCGACGATGATGTCGGCCTTGTAGGGCGAGACGTTGGGCCAGCCTTGCCGCAACCGGGCAAGGGCCTCCTTCGCTTCCTTGTGCTCGGAAGCGACGAAGGCGATGGTCTCGAATTGCATGGCGGGCGCTCGCGTCGATCGTCGGGCGGGGCGGAAGACGGCCGCAGTATAGACAAGCCGCGGCGCCCCGCCAGCGCGATCGGCAGGATCGCGGTTTCCCGCGGCGGCGCCTTTCGGCCAGGCTTTGTCCGATCGTTGCGAGGGCATCACCCGCTCGTGTCCTGCCAGGCGGAGGTCGCCTTTCCGCTGGCCGGCTGGCCCGGGTCGCGGTATTCAGCCGGCGGAGCCAGCAGAGGAGCAGGGGCATGGGCGCGGGTTTGCCGGAGCGCATGGCATGCGTCGAGATCAGCGAGCCGGGAGGGCCGGAAGTGCTGAAGCCGGCGATGCGGCCGACCCCATCACCGGCCGACGGCGAAGTGCTGATCCGGGTTGCCGCGGCCGGCATCAACGGCCCGGACGTCTATCAGCGGCGCGGGTTCTATCCGGCGCCGCCGGGCGTGACCGACATTCCCGGTCTGGAGATCTCCGGCAGCATCGTCGCCGTCGGCAGCGGGGTTGCCGACTGGAAGGTGGGCGATGCCTGCTGTGCGCTCGCGGCGGGCGGTGGCTACGCCGAGTACTGCACGGCGCCCGCGGCGCAGTGTCTGCCGATTCCCGAAGGACTCGACCTCATCGCGGCGGCGGCGCTGCCCGAGACGTTCATGACGGTGTGGAGCAACATCTTCCAGCGGGCGCGGCTGGCCCCGGGGGAGAGCCTGCTGGTGCACGGCGGCGGCGGCGGCATCGGCACCACCGCCATCCAGATTGCCGCCGCGCTCGGCCACCGCGTCTTCACCACGTGTTCTGCCGAGCAGGCGGCCGAGCTGGAGCGGCTGGGGGCGACGCGGGCCATCGATTTCGCCCACGAGGACTTCGCCGTGGTGATCCGCGAGGCCACCGGCGGCAAGGGGGTCGATGTCATTCTCGACATCGTCGGCGGAGACTATATTCCGCGCAACATCGCCTCGCTCGCCCGCGACGGCCGCATGGTCAGCATCGCTTTTCTCAAGGGCAGCAAGGTCGAGATCGACCTGATGCCGGTGATGCTGAAGCGGCTGACGCTGACCGGCTCGACATTGCGGGTGCAGTCGCTGGAGCGCAAGGCGGCGATCGCCGCCGAGTTGCGCGAGCGCGTCTGGCCGCTGATCGCGGCCGGGGCGATCCGGCCGGTGATCCATGCCAGGCTGCCGCTCAAAGATGCCGCCGAAGGACACCGGATCCTGCAGCGGGCGACGCATCTCGGGAAGATTCTGCTGCTGCCGTGATCGCCGGGTTCGTGGGCCGTGCCAGCGCCGGCGTGCGTTCCGGCGTTCGCTTCCGTTAGCTTGTCGCCGTCGTCAACGTCGTGTGCAGTCCGCAATTCCTTGCCAGCCCCGCGAGGAGCCTGATGCTCCTGTCGCCCCGGTCCGCGCCGCCCGACCGCCCGGCAGGCAGCGGGTGGACTGCGGCGCTGTACCTCCTGCTGGCCGCCGCGTTCCTCGGTTCCGTCGCGCCGGGCAGAGCGGCCGAGGGTGACACCTTCCCCTCTGCCCGCGAGCGGGAAGATCCCGCGGCTCCCGAAGAGGTTTCCCCGGGCGTCGAGGCGTCCGCGGCGGGCGGGCAGGACGGGTCCGCCGAAGCCGAAGCGCCGGCGGCCTACACGGTGAGCATCGAAGGCGTCGATGATTCCGCCCTGCGCGCGCTGCTGCAGAGCAGCTCGCAGCTGGTGGCGTTGGCCAACAAGCCGCCGCTGACCCAGCCGGCGCTGGTCCGGCGGATTCAGGGCGATTTCGACCGGTTTCGCGCCGTTCTGCGGTCGGAAGGCTACTACGACTCGCTGATCGACTATCGCATCCACGAGCAGGCGACGCCGATGGCCATTACCATCGTGGTCGACACCGGGCGGATCTACCGGCTGCAATCGTACGACGTGATCTTCCAGGGAGAGAGCGAGGAAGCGCCGCGCGTGCCACCGCCCCTGTCGGCGCTGGGGCTGCGCCTCGATCAGCCGGCGCGGGCCGCTGACATCATCGGTGCCGAGCAGCGGCTGCTGACCACGCTGGCGGATGAGGCGCATCCGCTGGCCGAGATGACCAAGCGGGAAGCGATCGTCGATCACAATGATCAGACGATGCGGGTGACCGTGCGCATCGATCCCGGTCCCTTCACCCGCTTCGGGCCCTTGACCATTCTCGGGCTGGAGACGGTGCGCGAGGACTATGTCCGCACCCTGGTGCCGTGGCAGCAGGGCGATCCGTACGATCAGCGCAAGGTCGACGCGTTCCGGGGCAAGCTGATCAAGGCAGGATTGTTCACCACCGTCGTCATCGACCGGCCCGACCAGCTCGATGAGAGCGGCGAGCTGCCGATGACACTGCAGCTCATCGAAGGCAAGCAGCGCTCCGTCGGTGTCGGTGCCAAGTACTATACCAGCGAGGGACCGGCCGGTGAGGTGTTCTGGGAGCACCGCAACCTCTTCGGGCGCGACGAGGACCTTCGGATCACGCTGGAGTTGGGAATGATCCGCCAGCAGGGCACCATCGATTTCACCAAGCCGAACTGGCGCCGGCCGGATCAGGACCTGCTCGGCGAGGTCAAGGCGACGCGGCAGACCACCGAGGCGTTCGACGAAATCGGCGTCGCCAGTTCCGCCAAGCTGCGCCGGCCGCTGAGCGAGACCTGGACCGGCAGTATCGGCACGTCGCTGGAGTGGTCGCAACTGAAGGACCAGAACGGCCAGAACA
Organism: Rhodospirillales bacterium; assembly: GCA_039808105.1. Classification (GTDB taxonomy): domain Bacteria; phylum Pseudomonadota; class Alphaproteobacteria; order Rhodospirillales; family Defluviicoccaceae; genus Defluviicoccus. The sequence goes on along the minus strand of JBDHSN010000043.1, from coordinate 10,602 downwards.
CCTCGACTCTCGTCGGCTTTCCGCTCGAGGTCTACCGGGACGCCACCGACAGCCTGCTCGATCCCCGCGAGGGGATGCGGCTGCGGCTGGAGGCGACGCCATACCTCGGCTGGTTCGACGGGGCCGCCCACTTCCTCAGCAGTGCTGCCATCATCTCCGGCTACCAGCCACTCGACCACGACAAGCTCTTCGTGCTGGCCGGCCGGGCCAAGATCGGCAGCATCGTCGGCCAGTCCCGGCAGGATATCCCTGCCAACAAGCGGTTCTACGCCGGCGGCGGCGATTCCGTCCGCGGCTACGAGTTCCAGAAGATCGGCCCCCTTGACGACGACGATGATCCGCTCGGCGGCCGTTCGGTGGTCGAGCTGAACGCCGAGCTGCGGGCGCATGTCTGGGGCAAGTTCAGCCTGGTGCCGTTCGTTGACGGCGGCAATGTTTACGATCCGATCTTCCCCGATTTCTCCGAGGAACTGCGCTGGGCGGCGGGCATCGGCGCCCGCTACGATACCGTCGTGGGTCCGGTGCGCTTCGATATCGCCTTTCCGATCAATCCGCCGCCGGAGATCCACGACAAGTTCCAGTTCTATATCAGCCTCGGGCAGGCCTTCTGAGATGCCGCCTGAGATGCCGCCCGGGATGCCGCCGCCGGCCCGCTTCCGCCGCATCGTCGCCGCGTTCGTCGCCGGCCTGCTCGCCGTCGGCGCTACCGGCGCCGGTGTGGTGGTGCTGCTGCTCGCCGCCGTGCTGGCGCTGGTGCAGACGCCGGCTGGGCGCGAGACACTGGCGGCGGGGATCGAGAGCCTGCTCGCCGGGGCGGACGGCGCCTCCGTCCACATCCGCGGCATTGCCCCGGGGCTGCCGGCGCGGCTGCAGGTCGAACGGATCGAGGTGGCCGATGCCGCGGGCCCCTGGCTCACCATCGACGACCTGCTGCTGTCGTGGCGGCCGCGGGCGCTGCTCGCCGGGCGGCTGCATGTCGTCGAGCTGTCGGCGGCGGCCATCGACGTCGTGCGCCTTCCTGCTGCCGGCACGGAGGCAGCGGCGCCGGAGCCGCGCGAAGGCCCGCCGCAACTGCCGCGGCTGCCGATCGGTGTGCGCCTCGACCGGCTGGCGGTGGGGGCGCTGAGCCTTGGCGAGAGCATCGCCGGCCGGCCGATGCGGCTTGGCATCGACGGCCGCCTGGCGGCCGCCGATCCGGGCGGCGGCCAGGGCGGGAAGATCGTGACGACGCTGTCGGTGGTGCCGCTGGACGGCGCCAGCGGCGCCATCCTGCTCGATGCCGCGCTCGATCCGGCGACCGCCGTCCTCGGCCTGCAGGCCGCCATCGAAGAGCCGGAGGGTGGCCTCGTCAGCGGGCTGATCGGGCTTGCGCCGCGGGCGCCGCTGGCGGTGCATCTCGCCGGCGAGGGCCCGCTGGAAAACTGGCAGGGCAGCCTCGATGCGTCGGCCGGTGGCCTCGGCCGGCTGGCTCTCGCCTTGTCGCTGCACTGGGGCCGCGACATCCGCCTGACCACCGCCGGCAACCTCGATTTCGAGCATCCGCCGCTGCCGCAGCTGGCCCCGGCGCTGGCGGACGGGCTGCGGCTGGAGGCGGCGGTACGGCAGGGCGCCGACGGTTCGCTCGCCGTCGATGCCCTGCACGTCACGGGCGAGGGGGTGCAGCTATCCGGTGAAGGCAGCCTTGCCGCCGACGGCGCGTTGGCCTTTGCCGCCAGCGCGACGATGGCCGAGCGGGCACTCGCCGCCGGGGCGGCGGGGCCGGTGCGCTTCTCCACCCTCGCGGTGGACGCCAAGGCCGGTGGTACGCTGCAGGCGCCCACCGTCGGTGTAACGGCGGTGCTCGCCGACCTTGTCGCACCGGGCGCTCGCAGCCAGCGGCTGGACGTCGCGGTGAGGGCGGCACTGGCGCCGGCGGACACCGACGCCGCGGCGGCCGGCGGCCGGATCGAGGCGGATGGCGTTCTCGCCGGGCTTGCCCTGGACGACGCGGCGTTGCGCGCCGCGGTGGGCGATGCACCGCGCTTCGCCGCCGTCGTCGGCCTCGACGCCGCGAAAACAACGCTCACCTTGCAGTCGCTGACGCTGGACGGCCGGGCGGTGCACCTTGCCGGCACCGGTACCCTTGGTCTTGCCGATCACCGGCTCTCCGCCCGCGCCGATCTCGGCCTCGACGACCTCCGGGCGGTGGCGGCGACCGCTGGTTCGACGGCAGGCGGCGGCGCCGCCGTTGCCGCCACGGTGGACGGAACCCTGCAGCCACTGGCACTGAAAGGCGCGGTGACCGGCGGTGGCAACGGGCTCTCGACCGGCATCCCGGTGATGGACGCGCTGCTCGGCGCCGAGCCGCGCCTGGAGGCGCCGTTCGCCTGGGACGAGCGCGAAGGTCTCGACGTTCCGTCCCTGACGCTGACCGGGCGCAACATCAGCGGTGCCGGCCACCTTCGTCTGCCGCCAGGCAACGGGCCGTTGGACGCCCGCCTGCGCCTCGACGTGCCGACCTTGGCGCCGCTTTCGGTGGCACTGGGCAGCCCGCTGCGGGGCCGGCTGGCGCTGGAGGCGGAGGCGCGCGGATCAACGGCCGACCCACAGGCATCGGCGGTGCTGCGGCTGCAGGACGCCGCCTTCGGAACCACCCGCATCGCGGCGCTGACGGCCGACCTGCGCGCCGCCGACCTCGTCTCGCGGCCGAACGGCCGGCTGACGGTCGACGGACGCTCCGATCTCGGGCCGCTGTCCGCGGCCAGCCAGTTCGCGCTGCAGGACGGCCGCTACCTGCATCTCGCCGGGATCACCGTGCGCGCGCTCGGCATCGCCGTCGATGGCGATGCGCGCACCGATCTGGCGGCGGGCCCCCTGACCACCGGGCAGTTTCGCATCGCCAGCGAGGACCCCGGCGCGGGTATCCGCTGGGGCGAAGCGAGCCTGCGCGGCCCCCTCAGTCTCGATGTGCGGCTGATGCCGGAACGGGCGCAGCAGACCGTCACAGCGCGTCTGCAGGGCGGCCCGCTGTCGCTGCGGCAGGGCGAGGACGAGCAGCTCGCGATCGCCAGCCTCGGCGGCAATGCCACTGTCGAGGATGCCGTCGCCCATCCCTTCCTCGAGGCGCGCGTGCAGGCCAACGGGATCAGCGGCCCCGCCACCATCGCCAGCGCGCGCGTGACGGCCAGCGGGACACCGGAGCGGATGCGGCTGACGGCGGGGGGCGAGGGGCAGGGCGATGATCCGGACCGGCTGGAAGCCGCCGCCGACGTCAGCCGGGTGGCCGACGCGCTGCGCATCGATCTCGACCGGCTCAACGGCCAGCTTGCCGGCGAGGACATCCGCCTGTCGCAGCCGGCGCGCATCACCAGTTCCCCCGACGGGATGGAGGTTGACGGGCTGGCCCTGACCATCGGGACGGGGAGACTCGCCGCCGATGCCCGGCTCGGCCCAGGGCGGACGAGTGCCGACATCCGCCTCGAAGCGTTGCCGCTGGCGATGACCCGCGTGCTCTCGCCAGCGGCGCCGAGCCGGGGGACGCTGGCAACTCGCCTTACCCTGCGCAGCGAGCGGGGCGATACCATCGGCGATGGCCGCATCGAGTTGCGCGGCGCCGGCTTCGACGATGCGGCCGGTGCTGGCGCCGAGGCCCGCACCGATGGCGACGTGACGCTGCGCCTGGGCGGCGGGACCCTCGCCGCCGACGGCGCGCTGGTGGGACCGCCCGGATCAAAGGTGACGCTGGCGGCGCGGCTGCCGGTGCGGCTGCCGGCGGGGGCGACGGCGCCAGTGGTCAATCACAACGGTCCGATCGACGGCCGCCTCGGCATCGATGCCGATATCGCCAAGCTGTCGCGGCTGCTGGCACTGGCCGACCAGCGGATCGAGGGCCGGATGCAGGGCGAGCTGACGGTGGACGGCACCCTTGCCGAGCCGCAGCTGCGCGGCGGCATCGATCTCAGCAACGGCCTCTATGAGAACTTCGTCTCGGGCACCTTGCTCAGCGGGCTGACCGCGCGCATCGAGCCCCGCGAGCGCCGCGGCCTCGCTTTCCGGATGAGTGGCAGCGACGGCGGTGCCGGGCGCGTCTCGGCCGACGGCGAGGCGGCGCTGCCGGAGGGCGAGGGCGATCCCGCCGTCCGTCTCACCCTGCGCGCCGACGACGCGACCCTGGTCCGCCGCGACGACGTGACCGCCACGCTCGATGCCGATATCGCCTACACCGCCGAGAATGGCCCGCCGCGCCTTGCCGGGCGGATCGAGTCCCGCGAGATCGTCGTCAACCTGGTCAACCGGCTGCCGCCGGCGGTGGTCGAGCTGCCGGTCATCGAGATCGGCCGGCCCCGCTACTGGCGCCCGGAGGCGGAGGCGGCGGGGCCGCCGCTGGCCATCGCCTTCGACCTCGCCGTCTCGCTGCCGCGGCGGGTCTTTGTCCGCGGCCGCGGCCTCGAATCGGAATGGTCCGGCAACCTGACGATCACCGGGTCGTCCAGCGCCCCTAACGTCGTGGGTCAGGTCGAACTGGTGCGCGGCACCTTCTCTTTCGCCAGCAAACGCTTCACCCTCGACCGCGGCACCGTCACGTTCACCGGCGGCAAGAAGATCGACCCGTTCATCAACGCCCAGGCCGAATACCAGTCGGCCGACATCACCGCCTTCATCGCGGTGACCGGGCTTGCCTCCGGCCCGGAGATCACCATCACCTCGCAGCCGCCGCTGCCGCAGAGCGAGGTGCTGTCGCACGTGATGTTCGGCAAGAGCTCCACCAAGCTGGGACCGGTGGAGGCGGTGCAACTGGCGGCGGCGCTCGATACCCTCGCCCGCGGCGAGAGCGCCGGCGATAATGCGATGGACTTCGTCCGCACCCTGCTCGGCCTCGATACGCTCACCGTGCAGCCGAGCCGGTCGGGCGAAGGCTCCAGCGTCGCCGTCGGCAGCTACGTCGGTGACAGCGTCTACATCGGCGCCGAGCGCGGGCTGACCGACCAGTCGCAGACCGGCACCGTCGAGATCGAGATCGCCCCCGGCATCAGCATCGAGAGCGAGATCGGCCAGACGGCGACCAGCGGCACCCAGGGCGCCTTGGGGCTGAAGTGGAAGCTGGATTACTGATGCCATTGCCCTGATCAGGGCAGTTCACGCCGCCGAAGTTCCGCCCGATCGGCCCTCTGCCGTATTTTCGCCACATGCGGGCACGGTGTTGACATATTCCCTCTTTACGCGCACCGTGGGTTGGGGTAGGTTGTCTTACCGAAAAGATGTACATGCAATGATAGCAAACACAGGCCCAGCCATGTTGATGCAGTCGCCGCGTAGCGGATTCCCGATCGTTGCCGCACCGCTCTCAGCCGCCGAGCCTGTCCTGCCTGCGTCAGCCTTCACCACCGGCAGCACCATCGACCTCAACATCAGCCAGTTGCTCTGCGCTCGCCTGTGTCACGACCTAATCGGCCCCGCTGCCGCCATCAACGCCGGTGGCGAGCTGATGCTGGACGGGGAGGAGGGCGCCGAAGCCGGCAGCGACGTGCGGGATCTGATCGTCGAGAGTGGGCGGCAGCTCGCCGGCCGGCTCACCTTCTTCCGCATGGCGTTCGGCGCGGTCGGCGCGCGCACCCAGGCGATTTCCTGCCGCGAGGTGCACGGCCTCGCCGCCGGCTTCCTGCGCGGCAGCCGCATCCGGCTGGACTGGCGGCCCGGCAATGCCGCGGATGACGAGGCGAGCCTGCCGGCCGACGCCGCCCGCGTGCTGCTGGGCCTGGTCATGCTCGGGGCGGAGGCGCTGGCCCGCGGCGGTGGCATCCGCGTCGCGGTCGGGGTCGAGGCCGGGCAGACGAACCTGTCGGTGACCGCCAGCGGGCCGGCGCCGCGGCTGAGCGACGAGGTGGTGGCGGCGCTGCGGGCAACGGAAGCGCAGAGCGTCACCGCGCGGACCGTGCACGCCTTCTACTTCTCGCGGCTGGCGGAACGGCTGCGCGCCTGCGTTACCATCGAATGCGCCGGCGCCGACAGCCTCGCCCTGGACGCCCACGTCCCACACCCGGCGTGAAGCCGGCGGAGCGCCGGTTCAGCCGTCCTCGATGCTGTCGGGCAGTACGCAGGGTGCGGCCGGGCCCCGTGCGTCGTCCCAGTGGACGTCGGCGACGTCATCGGCCGGTGCTGCGGCGCGGCGCAGGCGGTCGTTGATGGCGCGGCCGAGCCCGTCTTCCGGGATCGGGCTGACGGCGATGCGCTCATGGCCGGGCGCCGCATCGAGGCTGCGGAGCATGGCGAACAGATTGCCGGCGGCTTCCACCAGGTCGCCGGCGACGCTGAGGTTGAGGGTGGCTGCAGTGGCCGCCCCGGGCCCGAACCCCAACAGCGCTTCGCCGGTGGCTGCGGCGGCGGCATTCAGCCGCAGCGGCCGGCGCGGCGCGTAGTGGCGGCGCAGCATGCCCGGCGCCCGCGGTGCCTGGCCGCTGCTGCCGGGCAGAACCGCGAGCGGGCCCAGCACGGCCTCCAGCTCCTCCACCGGCACGCCGCCCGGCCGCAGCAGCAGCGGCGCGGCGCCACTGAGATCGACGATGGTGGACTCGAGCCCGACCCGGCACCGCCCGCCATCCAGAACCAGCGCCGGCCGGTCGCCGAGCTCGGCCTCCACGTGCGCCGCGGTCGTCGGGCTGATGGCGCCGGACCGGTTGGCGGAAGGCGCGGCGATCGGCCGTCCTGCCGCCTGCAGCAGCGCCTGCGCCACCGGGTGGTCGGGCGCCCGCACCGCCACCGTATCGAGCCCGGCCGAGACCAGCAGCGAGAGCCCGGCATCCTCGCGCCGCGGCAGCACCAGGGTGAGCGGCCCCGGCCAGAACCGCGCCGCCAGCGCTGCGGCGCGGGCGTCGAGGCGCACGATCGCCGCCGCCGCGGCGACGCCGGCGACGTGGGCGATCAGCGGATTGAAGCGCGGCCGCCCCTTGGCTTCGAAGATGCGGGCGACGGCGGCGTCATCGCTGGCGTCGGCACCGAGGCCGTAGACCGTCTCGGTCGGAAAGGCGACGAGCTTCCCCGATCGCAGCAGCGCCGCCGCCGTCGCGATCGCCGCCCGGTCGGCGGCAACGATGGGCAAGGCTGCGGCGCTCAGGAGGACGACGGCGCGCCGCGGACGACGAAGTGCGGATTTTCGAAGCCGGGCTTGCCGTAGGTCAGCGGCGTGCCGTCCATCCGCGTCACCGAGCCGCCGGCGGCCATGACGACGCCCTGTCCCGCCGCGGTGTCCCACTCCATCGTCCGGCCGGTGCGCGGGTAGAGATCGGCGCGGCCGCAGGCGACGAGGCAGAACTTGATCGAGCTGCCCGAGCTGATCGACTCGGCGAGGTCGTAGCGGGCAAGGAACTCTTCGAGCTCCGGGTTGCGGTGCGACTTGCTGGCGACGGCGACCAGCCCCTTTTCCGGCATCGGCCGGCAGGCGATAGGCTGGGCACCCTTGCCGTCGAGATCGGCGAAGGCGCCGAGCGGGCTGCCCCAGTAGGTCGCGTCCTTGGCCGGCGCGTGGACGACGCCCAGCTTCGGCAGGCCGTCCTCGATCAGCGCGATGTTCACGGTGAATTCACCCTGCCGCTTGATGAACTCCTTGGTGCCGTCGAGCGGATCGACCAGCCAGAACGGGCTGCCGCCGACCGTCGGGATGTCCCCCGCCGCCACCGCCTCCTCGGCGACGATCGGCCAGGCGTCGGTGACTTCACGGCGCAGCGCTTCAAGGATCAACTCCTCGGCGCGCTGGTCGGCGACGGTCACCGGCGAGGCGTCGCCCTTATGCTCGACCTCGAAGTCGCTGTGATAGACCGCAAGGATGGCCTTTCCGGCCCGCAGCGTGATGTCGCGGACGCGATCGACCATCTCGGCCGTGATCTCCAGGCTCACTGGTCTTCTCCTAACAGTGGCGGGCAGGGACGGGCGCCGGCTTGCACAGCCGCAAGGGCCGGTGCCGCGGGCAATGGCTCCGGGTTGCAACTCTTCTCCGCCCGCCGCGGTATGTCAACTGCCGTTATAGGGATACCACAGGGTACCCCTGGCAGCCGGGTCGTCATCGGCGTAGCTCAGCCGGATGATCCGGCCGAGGAGACGCTCTCGACGGTAAAGCGCCACGCATCGAGGTCCGCCGGCCGACCGGCGTCAAGCCCGGCCTTCGCCTTCAGGTGGTAGAGAAAGGCTTCCGGCTCGGGCAGCGTTTCCCAGACCCGCGGCAGGAACAGCGCCCGCCGGCCGCGGGACCGGATGATCAGGCCGTCGCGGCCGGCGTGGAGCTGGGCGAGCAGTTCCGGCTCGCCGGCGAAGTGCAGTTCCTCCGGTTCGGCGAGCACCGAGACCGAATAGTCCAGCTGCGGCCGCTCGTCGGCGATGACCGGATCAAAGCGGCTGTCGCGGAAGGCGGCGGCATGGGCGTTGCCGGCAACATCCTCGACCAGCGGGCGGAACGGCTCCAGCGAGCCGATGCAGCCGCGCAGCCGGCCGGCGATGGTCAAGGTGACGAACGCGGCGCCCGGCGTGCGCAGATCGGGAGGATAGGCGGCCGCGTCCACCGGCATCTCCCGTCCCTGGCGCAGGCCGTAGTCGATCGCGGCCGCCGCCACCTCCAGCAGCGTCGCGCCATGCCGCTCGACGAGGCTTTCGTTAGCGGCCGCCATCATCGCTACCGCTCATCCCGGCGCCGCCGTGGTCCCCCTGTGGCGCTGCCGGGGGTTCGAAGAACGCCCAGGCACCGTAGCCGACGACGCGCCGCCGGTCGCCGGCGGTATCGCCGGAGTTGCGCAGGTCGAGGGTCGCGACGGCGAGACCACGCCGGCGGGCGAGGGTGAGCAAACCCGATACCGGCACCCGGCCGCACGCCTGTTCCCAGCGCAGCGCCGCCGCATCGAGCGCCTCGATCGACGCGCAGGTGGCGGCGTCGAGCTGCTGCGCCGTGGCGTAGTCCAGGTAGTGGCTGAGATCGGAGCTGACGACGATCAGCGTCTCGGGGCCGCCCCAGACCCGTTCCAGGACGGTCGCGATGACCTCCGGTGCGGCATCGCCGGCGAGCAGCGGGATCACGCGGAACCGCCGCAGCACCGTCTGCAGGAAGGGCAGGTGCACCTCCAGGGCGTGCTCCTCGGCGTGCGGGGCGTCCCAGACCCGCACCTGCGGCAGCTCCAGCAGCGCGGCGATGGCCTCGTGGTCGAGCGGCACGGGTCCGAGCGGCGTCTCGAACGCCTCGACCTGCGGGACGCACAATCCCTGCACCGGCACCCGGTGGGCCGGGCCGATGAGCACGACGCGGCTGACGCGCTCCGCCAGCGGCGCCAGCCGTGCATAGGCGCTGGCGGCGATCGGGCCGGAATAGACGTAGCCGGCATGGGGGGCGATGATCGCCTTCGGCGGCGACGGCGGCTGTGGCACCCCGGCGGATCGGGCGTGTGCGAGCAGATCGTGCACCGCCTCCGCCAGATCGCGGCGGCGGGCGGGATAGAACAGGCCGGCAACGGCCGCCGGCCGAACGGCTGTCATGGCGTGCGCTCCGCTCCGTAACAAAGACCCTATATATAATCATAGGTGGTGGCGGCGGGGCCGGCGTGCACCTGCGGCCCTGATCACCGCCGGATGCCGATGCGGCTATCGGCAAGCGAGCAGAGCATGAGCGACAGCCTCGACGTGGTCGACCCTGCGGCCCTCCATCCCGGCCGTTACTGGCACCTTCTCGACGATGGGCGGGTGCAATGCGACCTCTGCCCGCGGCTGTGCCGGCTGCACGAGGGGCAGCGCGGCCTGTGCTTCGTGCGGGCGCGGCACGGCGACCGCGTGGTGCTGACCACCTACGGCCGTTCGTCCGGCTTCTGCATCGATCCGGTGGAGAAAAAGCCGCTCAACCACTTTCTGCCCGGAACGCCGATCCTGTCGTTCGGAACGGCGGGCTGCAACCTGACCTGCAAGTTCTGCCAGAACTGGGACATCTCCAAGTCGCGGGAGTTCGACCGGCTGACCGACCGCGCCGATCCGCAGGCGATCGCCCAGGCGGCGGTGGCCAGCGGCTGCCGCAGCGTCGCCTTCACCTACAACGATCCGGTGATCTTCCTGGAGTACGCGGTGGACGTCGCCGCGGCGTGCCGCGCGCGGGGGCTGAAGACGGTGGCGGTGACCGCCGGCTACATCTCCCCGGAGCCAAGGGCCGAATTTTTCCGCCACATGGACGCCGCCAACGTCGATCTCAAGGGCTTCACCGACGGCTTCTACCAGAAGCTGTGCTCGGCGCACCTGCAGCCGGTGCTCGACACCCTCGTCTTCCTGAAGCGCGAGACCGCCGTGTGGCTCGAGATCACGACACTGCTGATTCCGGGCGAGAACGATTCGGACGCCGAGCTCGAGGCGATGACGCGGTGGATCGCGGACAACCTCGGCCCCGACACACCGCTGCACTTCACCGCCTTCCACCCCGACTGGAAGATGCGCGATGTGCCGCCGACGCCGCCGGCGACGCTGAGCCGGGCGCGGGCGATCGGCCGCTGCAACGGCCTGCGCTTCGTCTATACCGGCAACGTCCACGACGAGGCCGGCGGCGCCACCTGCTGTCCGGGCTGCGGCGCAACGCTGATCGGCCGCGACTGGTACGACATCACCGCCTGG
>JBDHSN010000042.1:0-18993 GCA_039808105.1 Rhodospirillales bacterium | reverse complement strand
GAGATATTCCAGCCTGCTATAAACGGCGCGGCGCCGCGAGGGCGCTGGAGCGCGACCCCCAACCGCCGCGGCGCCCCGGCTGCTTCTGCGGGGGGCTGTCCTGACCATGTCATCGCAATCGGCGGCGTTGGAGGTATCGGTGTCGAGATTGACGCGGGAACGGGTGCAAACCCTGGTCGGGCGCAGCCGCCTCGACGACCACGCCATCGCCGAGATCATCCGTACCGGCGCTACCGATCTGGAATTGCTGGAAGCTGTCAACCGCGTGACCCGGGGCAGCAGCGAGGTCGGCGCCGAGAAGCGCAGGCCGATCGGGCGGACCGTCGCCATCCTCTGCGATATCCTCGCCGCCGCCGGGCAGGACCTCAGCGAGCCCGAATAGCCCCGCCGGCAGCCCGCCGGCGCGATGCTACTGGACGCTGGCCAATCCGTCGGCGTGAATGTCGCCCTCCTTGATGCCGGCTCCGCGCAGCAGGGCGGCTGCCGTCGCCACCATCGGCCGGGGTCCGGCGAAATAGGCCTTGCTGCCGGCGATTCGCCCGATTGCCCCGCTGGCGAGATCCTCTGCCAGCGCTTCGGTCACCATGCCGGTGCGCAGACCGGTCAGCGCACCCGTCGCCGACAACACCGGAATCCAGCGAAAGCGGCGATGCCGCTCGGCGAGCGCGTGCAGGCGGGGAGCGACGTAGAGGTCGCCCTCGTCGCGTGCGCCGACGTAAAGACGGATGTCGCGGTCGGCGTCACGGGCGAGAGCGGTGGCGACGATCGACAGCAGCGGCGCGAGGCCGGTGCCGCCGGCAATGCCGAGGATCGAGCCGGCGTGCTGCTCGCGCAGGTAGGCCTCGCCGAAGGGTCCCTCGACACCGACACCATCGCCGGGCCGCAGCCGGGTGGCGGCATGGTCGCCGCCACCGTGACGCATGTGAAACTCCAGGACCCGGTCCTCCGGCCGCCCCGCGAGCGAGAACGGCCGGGCGCGATGCTCGCCGAATGACAGCATCGCGTACTGCCCGGCGGCGAAACGGAACGTGCCGCCGGACGGCGGCCCCAGCCGGACGATGCGAATCTGCGATGTCGGATCGACCACCTCGGTCACACGGTACATCAGCCCCCGCACCTGCCGCAGCGGTCCGGCGATCTCACATTCAGCCAACATCTCGACACCCTGTCCGCTCACCGCGGCGAGCCCGGGCACTGCGGGCCCCCCGTCGGGCAAAAAGAATACTTTTTCCCGGCCGTTATTGCTTTTCATTCTTAATCTCATCCAAATTCGCTATCCAGCGCCATCGTATCGCTACCGGCCGATGGACACCGAGATGGCGTAGCGAAGCGCCAGGATCAACGCGACGCCAGCGAAAAAAGCTGGGGGCAGAAGCGCCAAGGAGGATTGGCTGCCATGCCAATCGAGGTTAAATGACAAACTTGCAATTTCCGCGGCGGTCGATGGGCCCTTGCGGATGCAAGGAAAGGAAGGCAACGAGAGCAGCGGCATGGCCACGTGGACCCTCGACGATATACCCTGGCATCGTTTCGATGCCACCAAGGTCGATCCCGACCTGGTGGTGGTGGCGAAGACTGCATCGCTGGTCGAGCGCAACGCCGCCGACTACGCGACCTACCTGCGCAGCGTCTTCGCCGACGACGAGGAGTTCGCCGCCGCGGCGACGACGTGGGCGGAAGAAGAGGCGCAGCATGGCCTCGCCCTTGGCCGGTGGGCAAAGCTGGCCGACCCGTCGTTCGATTTTGACGACGCCCTGCGCCGCTTCATCGCCGGCTACCGGCTGCCGCTGACCGCGACCGAATCGGTGCGCGGCTCGCGCAGCGGTGAGCTGATCGCCCGCTGCGTCGTCGAATCCGGTACCAGCTCGTTCTACTCGGCGGTGCGGGACAGGACGGGGGAGCCGGTGATCAAGGCGATCTGCCAGCGCATCGCCGCCGACGAGTTCCGCCACTACAAGCTATTCTACACCTTTCTGCAGCGCTATCTCGAGAGCGAGCGGCTGACCCGGCTGCGCCGGCTGCGGGTCGCGTCCAGCCGCTTTCTCGAGGTGGACGACGACGAGCTGTCGTTTGCCTACCACTGCGCCACCCGCCCGGAGAGCGAGCCTTACGACCGGGTCCGCGCCAACATCGCCTATACCGGCCTCGTCGCCCGCACCTACCGGCGCGGCCATGTCGAGCGGGCGGCGGCGATGATGCTGAAGGCGTGCGGGGTCAGCGCCGACGGCTGGTTCGGCCGCGCCACCCGCAGCATCGCCTGGCTGCACGTCCAGCGCCACCAGCGCCGGCCGGTTCCCACCTGAGCCACCGCCGGGAGAGGGCTCAGCCCCCTCCCCGCTGGCGGGCCGTTCAGCGGCCGGCGGCGGCGATCTCCACCACCAGCACGTGGTCCGGCACCTTCAGGTCGACCGTCGTGGCGCCGGCGTGGCTCTCCACCGGCTGCAACGCCGCCTCCGGGCTCGTCCCGTCCAGCGGCGTCGGCGTGTACAGCTTGACGGTCGCCGGCTGCGCGAGGTGCAGCGTCGCGTTCACCGCCGGCGGGTCAATATCGCTGTTGCTGTCCTTGTCGAAGCTGCGCACCGGCTGCCACAGCATCAGATAGAAGCGGCCGTCCTGCTTCTGCACCAGCACCTGGCGCAGGCCGCCGACCCCGGTGCCCTTCAGCGTGTAGTCGAGATAGCCGGGAGAAAAATCGCCGCCACCGTCGTGCAGCAGCCGCATCAGGTTGCGGATGGCATAGAACACCGGCTTGCGGTTCATGTTGGCATCGATGATGCCCCAGCCCCACCAGCCGTCGCCGCCCGAGGAACCGCCGCCGCTGCCGCCGCCCCCTGACCGCTCGGCGGCCGCCGCCCGCGCTCCTTCCGCCACGTGCTGGCGCTCGACCAGCTCGAAGATGAATGCCTTGTTGCCGGGATGCTCGTCGAACTTGTCGAGCAGGTTGCGCGGCAGATACTTGGCCTGCGCCTTCTGGCTGACGCACTTCTGGCTCGGCGAGAACTCCTTGACCACCTGCCACGCGCTGCACACCCCGGTCTCGGTGACGAGGATCGGGCCGCCGCCGAAATTGTTGGCGCGCAGCATCGCTGCGGCCGGGCGGAAGCGGGACTCGGTGGCGCCGCCGTCGTTGACGTAGTCGTGCATGGCGCCGATATCGATGCGATCGCTGATCACACCCAGCCGCTCCGACGGCTTCGGATTGTCGGCATTGGTCACCAAGGTCGGCGCCGCCACCAGAATGCCCTGGAAGCGCGGGTTCGAGCGGACGGCGGTGTAGATCTCCTTCTGATACGCGCGCAGCAGCTCCGGCCAGTTGGCGGGACCGCCCTGGTTCAGCTCGTTGGGCCCCTCGACGGCGAGGATCGCCGCCGTTCCGTTGGCGGTCAGGTTGTCGATCACGCCGGCGGCACTGCCGATGAGCGGGCCGTTCGCCTTCTTGCCGTCCCACTTGGAGACGTGAAAGACGCCGCGCATGCCGAGCGAGCGGTAGAGGTCGTCGGCCACCGCCGCCGCCCGCCCGCCGACCGCCGAGGTGCGGTAGTAGAGGACGCCCAGTTCCCGCATCGCGTCCTTCAGCGCGGTCATGTTCTCGGCATAGATGCCTTCCTTCTCGGCGAACTGGCCGCCGACCCCGACCGACTGGATGACGTCGTCCGCCTTGCGCGCCGCCACCTCCGCCGCGCTGGCGGGAGGTGCCGGCAACAGCAGCAGGGCGACAGCAGCCAGCGCGAGCAAGCGCCCCGCCATCCTCTTCAGACCGTCCTTTCCACCCTTCATCGTGCCATTCCATGCTGTTGCGACGACGACCCGCAGCCCCGGCCGGCGGCGCCGGCCGGGCCATCGCCGCCGGGGTGGCGCATCGCCGCCCCGGCGGGGGCGCGTGACGTTACCGCTTCGCCGCTGCCGCCGGCAACGCTGCCGATGCCCTGGCCGATCCGGGCGGCAGCCACTCGATGCGGCTGGCGACCACGCTCGCCGTGGCACCACGGGCGAGGCCGATGGCCACGACGCCCGCGCTCTCGCGGCCGTGCGTGGTCTCGCTGTCGGCGGTCGTGTCCTCCTCGACCCGCAGGGTAATATCGGCGGCGGTCAGCGTCTGATAGCGGAGCGAGGCGGGATCACTGCCGTTGTAGGTGGCGAGCCCGGCGATCACCGCCGGCGGCACCTCGAACCGGGTCGGGAACGGAACGGCCGCCGCTGTCGAGGAGACCGCGGCCGTCATCACTGCCACCGGCAGGGTGCCGAGGCTGGTGGCGGCGGCATCGAGCGCCAGCCAGCCGACCTGCTCGGCGCCGTGCGGGACAGCCGAGCGCTGCTGCGCCTCGGTTCCTTCCAGCATCAGCGAGACGGCCCGCGGATTCCCGGCAACCGGCCGCTGCCTGGTCTGCACCAGCTTCGCATCGTCCACCGTCTGCGTCTGGCTGACGACGACGGGAGCGGCGCGGAACGGCGCGGTGAGGGCGACATCCTGCCAGACGCTGCCTGCCTGCGAGCGCTTGCCGATCTCCAGCTTCTTGCCATTGGTCGCAAACGTGCCGCGCTCGACGACGAGGTAGCTGACGTCCTCGCCGTTGGGGTGAAGCCCGTCCAGGTTCTCCGCCTCCTGCAGGCGCAGGGTGAAGCGGTCGCCGGCGACGCTGGTGATCCGGCATATCGTGTAGTCGAGGCCGCGCCGGCTGATCGGCTGGGCGAACACCACCGGATCGGCGTAGCGGCGGGTCAGCTGAATCGTCCGCTCGCGATGGTCGAGCCGCTCGATCCGCGCGACCTCGCCGATCGGCGCCGGCTGGGTGATGCGCAGCAGCCGGTCGGCCGGAACGTCGGCGATCACCGTGTCCGGTCCGCTCGGCCAGACGACGCGCAGTTCCTCCACCGTGGTACTCGCCCCCAGTCCGAAGTGCAGGCGCTGATGATTCTGGCCGAACTCGAAGTGAACGCCGCCGTTCTGGCCGCGGAGCTGGGTCTTGCCGCCGGCGGTCACCAGGACTTTCGCGCCGACGGCGTCCCGGTTGGCGGCGACGCCGACAAGGTCGATCTCCAGCCAGTGGTTGCCCGTGCCGGTGTTGCGGTAGAGCTGCACGGTGCTCCCCGTCGCCTTGAAATAGGTGAGCAGGACGTCCAGCCGGCCGTCCACGTCATAGTCGGCGAGGCTGACCATATCCGGCGGGTTCGCTCCCCCGCCCGGCCCCCTGGCACCGCCCGCCACCGGATCGGCGGTAAACGTGCCGTCGCCACGGTTCCACAGGATGACGTTGGCAAGATCGGCGGTGGTCTCCGTCTGGCCGCTGCCGCCGTCGTAAAAGATGTCGAGATCGCCGTCGTTGTCGAAGTCGCCGGCAACGACGCTGGGCGCGCTCGAACGCAGCAGGGAGTTGATGCCGGAACTGGCGCTCGCATCCACCCAGCCCCCGGCGCGGTTCAGGTAGAGCCGGTGCCCCTTCGGCGTCGCCGTGGCCGCCCAGTTCTGGGCGATGAACAGATCCTGGCGGCCGTCGCCATCGAAGTCGCCGATGGCGACGTCGTAATCCCCCGAAAGCGGGATATCGAGCGGGGTGACCTCCTTGAACAGCGGCTGTCCGGCGCTCACCGTGGTGTCGATGAAACGCAACGCGGTGTCGGCCGCGCGCACCGCACCAGGGGCCAGCGGCAGCGGCACGGCCAGCGGCCCGCTCACCAGCAGTTCCAGGTTGGGACCACCCATCAGGTCGGCAACGAAGGCGCCGCTGTCCTCGGCCGGCCGAAAGCCGGTCTGGTTGCGCACATCGACGAAACCGGTCGGCGTCCCGCGGAACAGCGTCGGCGGTGCCTGGCCGTCGGGGCGCTTCAGGGCGCCCTGGTAAAGGTCGAGCCGGCCATCGCCGTCGTAGTCGAACCACACCGCCGCGCGGCCGCGGGAATACTGGTAGTCGATCGCCCAGTCGACCGCCCGGTCGGCGAGATGGCCACCGCTGTTGACATAGAGCTGGTTTGGCCCGCACCCCTTGCCGGCCATCGCGCCGACGAGCTGGATGAGGTCCTGATCGCCGTCGTTGTCGAAATCGGCCCACGCCCGGCCGTGCTGGTCACCCCACGGGCCGACCGGCTCGCCCGGGACCACGCACTGCGCGAGGTTGGTCGGCGCCTCCATGACGGCCGCCGTCACGTCCTCGAAGCGGCCGTCACCAAGGTTGCGGTAAAGAGTGGGCGCCGCGTAGAAGTGGCTGCCGAGGAGCACGTCCGGCCGCCCGTCGCCGTCGAAATCGCCCCAGCTGCTCCCCACGCGATGGCCCGATCCGCTCAGCCCGGCCGCTGCCGTCACATCGGAGAATGTCGTTTCCGCCCCCGCCGGGAGGGCGAGCGCAAGCCACACCGGGGCTGCGAGCAGCAGCCCGGACCGTCGTCCCGCCATTTTTCTGACCCCCATCTGCGCGCTGGCGCGCGATGCCATCAACCATGGCACTTGTTGGGCACGACGATAGCAAACTTCCGGTTTTGGGTCTGTGCGCCCGCGCGTCTTCACAAAAAATTGTTTGAAATGCGGGGAAGTTCTCAGAAAAAGCCCTTTACGGGGGAAGAATTATGGCAGTAGCCGATGCCGACGGAGGGCGTGAGCGAGGACGGCGGCGCTGCGGAAGCGGTGCGCGTGCATGCCCACCGCCCGCGCGCCCGCGACGTTGGCCGCGACGTCATCGACGAACAGGCACCGCCCGGCGCGCAGCCGGAAACGCTGCAGCAGATGCTGGAAAATTGCCGGGTCCGGCTTGACCATGCCGATCTCGCCGGAGACGACGATGCCGTCGAACAGCGCGAAGACGGCGAACCGCCGGCGGGTCAGCTCGAACTTCGCCGACGAGAAGTTGGTCAGGCAGTAGAGCGGCACGCCGCGCCGCTTCAGCGCCTCGACCAGCGCGATGGTCTCGTCGAGCGGCCCCGGCACCATCTCCTCCCAGCGCTCGTCGAAGGCGCGGATCAGCGCCGCCTGCTCCGGCCAGCGGGCAATCAGCTCGGCGGTGCCGTCGGCCCAGCTTCGCCCGGCATCCTGCCGCAGGTTCCATGCCGGCGAACACACCTCGGTGAGAAAGCGCTCCATTTTGCCCTCATCGCCGGCGAACAGCCGGCGATAGAGGTGGCGGGGGTTCCACTCGATCAGCACGCCGCCTACATCGAACACGACGGCGTCAAACACGGCCCTTTCTTCGCAGTGCAGCGAAGGCGTTTGCGCGTCATGTGCTGTTGTGGTAGGCGAACGCATCCTTTCGTCAGGACTTTCAGGCATGTCGATCCTTGATCTGCAAGCGTTTGCGCGCACCCCGCTGCAGCGCGACCCGTGTGACTTCATCGTCGTTCCCGAATTCGTTCATCGCGAGGTGCTGGCGGAGATCAACCGCGACTACCCGGGGATCGAGGAGCCAGGCAACTTTCCGCCCGAGGAGCTGCACTACGGACCGACCTTCGCCACCTTGCTGTCGGAGCTGGCGAGCGATGCGACCCGGCAGGCCTTCGCCGACAAGTTCGGCGTCAGTCTCGACGATCTGGTGCTGCAGACGACCGTTCGCCGCTTCAGCGAGGCGTCCGACGGCGCCATCCACAACGATTCCCGCACCAAGATCGTCACCGCGCTGATCTACTTCAATGAGAGCTGGCAGTACGACGGCGGCAAGCTGCGGTTGCTGCGCTCGCCGAAGAACATCGACTCCTATGCCGCCGAGGTCGCACCGGAACGCGGCACGCTGCTGGCGTTCCGCCGCTCGGAGAACTCCTACCACGGCTTCATCCCCTGCGAGGCCGAGCGCCGGTCGCTGCAGATGTACTGGGTGAAACCGAAGCGGCAGTCGCGTGACGAACGCGGGCCGGGCAGCCTGAAAAAGCGGATCAAGCGTCTCTTCAAGCGCCACTGAGTGCGGCACGGGCGACCGGCACAGACCATATCCCGTCAGGAGAATCGTTCGGCTGCGTGCCGGCGAAGCATTCATAGCGGCTCTGTCGGTCGCTTGCGTTGGGAGAGGCACGCAGATGCTGACGCTCCATTGCCGTCGCGGCGGCCGCATCGTCGCCGAAGCCCGGGTGCACGGCGAGCCGCTTCCTGACGGTCTGGTGTGGGTGGACATGCTTGACCCGACACCGGACGACATCCGCGAGATCAAGCACATCGCCGGCATCGACATCCCCACCCAGGAGGAGATGCGCGAGATCGAGTCGACCAGCCGCCTCTACCGCGAGGGGATGGCGCTGTTCATGACCGCGAGCATCATCAACCAGATCGACACCGCGGCACCGGAAACCCGCGCCATCACCTTCGTTCTTGCCGACGGCCTGCTGACCACCGTCCGCTACGCGACGCCGACCCCGTTCATCACCTTCCAGACCCGCATCGCCTCGCAGCCGGAGCTGTGCGCCAGTGCCGAGATCGCCCTCGTCGAGCTGCTGGATGCGGTCGTCGACCGCGCCGCCGATACGCTGGAGGGAGTCGACGCCCAGGTGGGGGCGCTCTCCAAGTCGATCTTCTCACCGCCGCTGAGCGACGGCGGCGGCCAGGACTATGGCGAAGAGCTCAAGACCATCGGCCTCAACGCCATCCGCTGCTCGAAGGTGGACGAGAGCCTCGTCGGCCTGTCGCGGCTGCTCACCTTCTTCGATGCCAACATGCGGCTGCTCGGCCAGAAGCAGGTGCGCGTCCGCATCAAGGATTTGCAGCGCGACATCATCTCGCTGATGGGTTACGTCGAGCGCATGTCGGAGAAGCTGCAGCTCCTGCTCGACGCCACTCTCGGCATGATCAACATCCAGCAGAACAACATCATCAAGATTTTTTCGGTCATCGCCGTCATCTTCCTGCCGCCGACGCTGGTGGCGAGCATCTACGGGATGAACTTCCACCTGATGCCGGAGCTGGACTGGGAGTTGGGCTATCCCGTCGCCCTGCTGCTGATGCTCATCTCGGCCATCGGCCCCTACCTCTATTTCCGCAGCCGCCACTGGCTGTAGGCCGATCCCGCCGCCGCCGCGGCGGCGTGCCGCGGCTCTTACCGCCGGCTTGCCTTGAACGAAATGAGCGCGCCGCAGCGCCCGGTTTTCGCGCTTCCGCGCCGCCGCGACGGCATGCTACGGTCCGCGCCTCGATAGCTCTGGGGACCGCAGCCTGCAGCGAAAGTGCTCGCCGGTGCCGGTTACCCGCTGGTCAGCAGCAGGGAGAGAGGGGCAAGAAGCGACATGTTGCACGGCAAGGTTCTCGTCGCCCAAGGCGGCGGTCCCACCGCGGTCATCAATGAATCGATGGTGGGCGCGGTCATCGAATCCCGCAAGGTACCGACGGTGGAGCGGGTCTACGGCGCCCACCATGGCGTACGCGGCATCATCAACGAGGACTTCCTCGACCTGACCCGCGAGACCACCCACAACCTCGAGATGGTCGCCAATACGCCGACCTCCGGCCTCGGCTCGACCCGCGACAAGCCGGACGAGAAGTACTGCGCCGAGATCTTCAAGGTCATGCGGGCGCATGGCATCGAGACCTTTTTCTACATCGGCGGCAACGACTCCTCCGATACGGCGCGCATCCTGCACGAGCAGGCGGTGGCCGCCGACTATCCGCTGACCTGCGTCCACATCCCCAAGACCATCGACAACGATCTGGTGATCAACGACCACACCCCGGGCTTTCCCTCGGCGGCGCGGTTCGTCGCTCTCGCCTTCGCCGGCGCCAACCTCGACAACCGCGCGCTGCCGGGCGTCTATGTCGCCGTGGTGATGGGCCGGCACGCCGGCTTCCTGACCGCCGCCTCGGCGCTGGGCCGCAAGTACGAGGACGACGGCCCACACCTGATCTACGTTCCCGAACGGGCGTTCAGCCTCGACCAGTTCGTCAAGGACGTGAGCACCGTCTACAACAAGTACGGCCGCTGCATCGTCGCCGTCTCGGAAGGCGTCCACGACGAAACCGGCCAGCCCATCGCCACCAAGCTCGCCAAGAAGGTCGAGCACGATGCCCACGGCAACGTCCAGCTCTCCGGCACCGGCGCGCTGGCCGACCTGCTCACCGACCACATCAAGACCCACACCGACATCAAGCGGGTGCGCGGCGATACTTTCGGCTACCTGCAGCGCTCCTTCCTCGGCTGCGTCTCCGACGTTGACCAGCGGGAGGCCCGCGAGGTCGGCGAGAAGGCGGTGCAGTACGCCCACTACGGCGATTCCAGCGGCAACCACTCCGGCTCGGTCACCATCCATCGCACCGGCTTCTATTCAGTCGACTACCACTTGGTCAATCTGAAGGAAATCGCCGCCAAGACCAAGGTGATGCCGGCCGAGTTCATTGCCCACAACGGCCACGACGTGACCGACAAGTTCCTGCTTTATCTGCGTCCGCTGCTCGGCTCCGGCATGCCGGAGATCTCACGGCTGCGCCTGAACAAGGTCGCCAAGATCCTCAACTCGCCGGCCGAATAGCTCCCCGCTTCGCCTGCGCTTTCGCGCCGCAGCGCGGGAGCAGCGGCAATCCGGGCCAAACCCCTCTCCCCCCGGGAGAGGGGTTTTTGCTGCCTGCTGTCCCGCCGCTGCTCACGAACTGCCGCGCGGCTGCACCATGATGCCGCCCCCCGCCGGCGCCGCCTCGCCGCCGGTCGGCAGGGAAGCGGGACGACGCCCCAGCGTCGCCGACCGCAGCAGCAGCTTGCGCGCCTGCCACTCTTCGGCAGGCTCCAGCTCCTGCACAAGGCGCACCTCGCCGCCGGCGAGCACGCCCACCGGCAGGCCGGCGCGGTAGAGCACGCGGTTGCCGGCCAGCGCCGCCAGCTTCGGCCCCGGGGTAAGGACCCCGACCAGGTTGAGCGGATCGGCACCTGATACCGCGACCCAGGCATCCGAGGGCGGCTTGCGCCGGACCTCGCGCAGCATGCCGACCGCCTCCGGCAACGCGAACTGCTCGCCCGAGAAGCCGGCGACGAAGCGGCCGCCGCGTACCTCGCCGCGCGCCTCCAGCCGGCGGCAGACGCGCAGCAGATCGCGCCACGGCGGCAGCCACTCGGCCTCGCGTTCCAGCAGCCGCCAGAACAGCACCCCCCAGCGGCGCAGCAGCGTGTGCACCACGTGCTCGGCGACGGCAACTTCCGCCTGCGCTGCCGGCTGGCCGGGGCGCGAGCGGCGGGCCAGCGCCCAGCGGCCGGCATCCTCCATGCCGAAGCTCATGCCGCGCCGGCGGTGCCGATCGCCGCGCGCCGAGGGCCGCCGGTCCGCCGGAACCAGCAACGCCCGCAGGCCGGAGAAGCTGTCGGAGCTGACCTGGCCGAGGGCGACCAGCTCCGCCAGCGCCTCCTCCACCTCGATCCGCAGCAGCCCGGTGCCCTCGACCAGTTCGTCGAAGAAGGACGCGCCGTGCGTGCGGATGAACCCGGCGACCGTCTGCGCCCGGGCTGACGCCGGCGTCGCCTCGTCCGCCGGCGACAGCGCTGTCCAGAACGCGGCGTAGCGGCGCGGCAGCAGGGTGATCGGCGTGGTGCGCACCGGCGCGACACGGCGCTCGCTGCCCTCGCGGCGCGCCGGACCGCCGCCCAGCCGCGCCCAGGTGATGCGGCCGGCAAGGCAGAGATCGTCGAGCCATCCGGGTTCATAGCCGGCGACGCGCGCCGGCAGGATCTCGCTCTCCCAAGCCGCCGCCGGCGCCGGGAAGCCTTCGAACTGGCTGACGACCACTTCGAGCGCATCGGGACCGGCCATGCGCGCGTCCGCCGTCACCCGCTGCCATTCGAACAGGAAGCGCAGGAAGTCGCGCGCGGCGACCGGCTGGATCTCGGCGCGCAGCCGCTTGACGGTGTACTGGTGGATGCGGGCGAGCAGCCGCCGGTCGCACCACTCCTCGTCGCCGGCAGCGGCGGAAAAGCGGCCGCGCAGGGCGAAGCCCTCGGCCTCGAAGCCGGCCAATACCGCGGCGATGTCGGCGCGCGGCAGGTCCAGCCGCGCTGCCAGCGCCGCCTCGGTGACCGGCCCCTCGCCTTCCAGCCGGCCGCGCACGATCTCGGTCAGCGCCTCGTCGCGCGACCAGGGGCGGTTGGCCACCACATCGGGAGCGCTGACCGGCGGATCGAGTCGCGCCTGCGGCCAGATCGCCAGAAGCAGCGGCAGCCGCTCGGCGGCGATCCACAGGCTTGTGTTGATGGTGTACAACCGGGTGGCGCGCCGCTGCCGCGCGAGATCGGCGAGCCAGCCCTCCCATCCTGCCGCCACCTCCTCGGCGGTCAGGAAACCGAGCCAGACCAGGGCATCGTGCAGCTCGTCGGCGTTAGCAGGATCGGGCCAGGCCTCCTCGCGGACACGGGCGATGGCCTCGGGATCGAGGCGGCCGAGATCGGCCGCCGCCTCCGGCGCCAGCCAGCGCCGGCTCATCACCGCCTGGGTGCGCCGCTCCTCCAGCGGCGCATCGTCGAGGTAGGCGTAAGGCCGCGCCGACAGCACCTCGAGGGCCAGCGGCGACGGCTCGGTGAGATCGCGCGCGACGACCGCGATCGCCCCCGATTCCAGCCCGGCCAGCAGCCGCTCCAGGCCACCCACGTCCATCGCCTCGTGCAGGCAGTCGGCGATGGTCTGGCGCACCAGCGGGTGGTCGGGGATCTCACGCTCGCCGACGAGGTTCTCGGCGCAGGCGACCTGGTCGGGGAAGATCGCCGCGAGCAGGTCCTCGGCGTCCATCCGCACCAGCTGCGGCGGCATTTTGCGGCCGCCGCGGAAGCGCGGCAGCGCCAGCGCCACGCTCGCCACCCACCGCCAGCGGGTGACGAACATCGGCGCGTCCAGCAGCGCCTGGATCAGCAGTTGGCGGACGCTCGCCGCCTTCAGGTAGCGGGCGACATCGGCGAGCTGGAAGCTGTGGGCGCCGGTGAGCGACAGGACGATGTTGTCCTCGGTCGCCGCCGCCTGCAGCTCGAAATTGAACTTGCGGCAGAAGCGCTTGCGCAGCGCCAGCCCCCAGGCGCGGTTGATGCGGCTGCCGAACGGCGCGTGGATGACGAGCTGCATGCCGCCCGCCTCGTCGAAGAAGCGCTCGAAGACGATGGTCGTTTGCGTCGGCAGGCAGCCGAGCGCGCCATAGCCGGCGCCGAGGTAGTCGGCGAGCTGGCGGCCGGCCGCCTCGCCGACGCCGGGCAGGTCCGCCAGCCAGTGCAGCACTTCGTCGTCAACGGCGCCACCCGGCAGGCGGGCCTCGACATCGGCGCGCAGGCGCGAGACGGCGACGGACAGCTCATCGCTGCGGCCGGGCGCCTCGCCGAGCCAGAACGGGATGTTGGGCGCCTGGCCGTCGGCATCCTCGACGCGGACGGTGCCGCGCTCGACGCGGATGATGCGGTAGGCGGTGTTGCCGAGCTGGAAGACGTCGCCGGCGAGGCTCTCCACGGCGAAGTCCTCGTTGACGGTGCCGACGATATGGTTTTCCGGCTCCAGCAGCACCTGGTAGTCGGCGTTGTCGGGGATGGCGCCGCCGGAGGTCAGCGCCGTCAGCCGGGCGCCGCGACGGCCGCGCAGCAGGTGGTTGACGCCGTCGAAGTGGAGCAGCGCGCCGCGCCGGCCGCGCCGGGTGGTGTAGCCCTCCGCCAGCATCGCCACCACCGCGCCGAAGTCGTCGCGCGAGAGGTGGCGGTAGGGGAAGGCGCGGCGGCAGCGCTGCCACAGCGCGTCGGCGCCCCACTCGTCCGACGCCACCTCGGCGACGATCTGCTGCGCCAGCACGTCGAGCGGCTGCGCCGGCACGGCGAGGCGGTCGAGCTCGCCGCGGGCGACGCTGTCCAGCAGCGCCGCGCACTCCACCAGCTCGTCGCGCGACAGCGGGAACAGCCGGCACTTGGGCGTGCCGATGACCGCGTGTCCCGACCGCCCGGCGCGCTGCAGCAGGCTCGCGATCGAGCGGGGCGAGCCGAGCTGGCAGACGAGGTCGATATCGCCGATATCGATGCCGAGTTCGAGCGAGGCCGTCGCCACCAGCGCCTTCAGCCGGCCCGCCTTCAGCCGCTGCTCGGCATCGAGACGCTGCTCCTTGGCAAGGCTGCCGTGGTGGGCGGTGACCAGATCGGCACTCAG
Organism: Rhodospirillales bacterium; assembly: GCA_039808105.1. Taxonomy (GTDB): domain Bacteria; phylum Pseudomonadota; class Alphaproteobacteria; order Rhodospirillales; family Defluviicoccaceae; genus Defluviicoccus. Next base: position 4,950 of record JBDHSN010000042.1, on the reverse strand, counting down.
CCGCTCGGAGAGGGCGCGGCTGGCGCGTTCCGCCATGCGCCGGGTGTTAACGAAGATCAGCGTCGTCCGATGTGCCTCGATAAGGCGGGCCAGCCGGTCGTAGATCTCCTCCCACACCTCGTTCGACATCACCGCTTCCAGCGGCGCCCCCGGCACCTCCAGCGCCAGGTCGCGGGCGCGGCGGTGGCCGACGTCGATGATGGTACAGGCCGGCCCGGCCGCGCCGGCGTCCGCGCCGCTGCCGATGAGGAACTGCGCCACGGTCTCGATCGGCTTCTGCGTCGCCGACAGGCCGATACGCAGCAGCCGGTCCTCGCACAGCGCCGCCAGCCGCTCCAGAGACAGCGCGAGATGGGCGCCGCGCTTGTTCGGCGCCAGCGCGTGGATCTCGTCGACGATGACGGTGCGCGTCGTTGCCAGCATCGCCCGGCCGGAAGCGGAGCCGAGCAGGATGTAGAGGGACTCCGGCGTGGTGACGACGATGTGCGGCGGACAGCGGCGCATCCGCTCGCGCTCGCCGGGCGGGGTATCGCCGGTGCGCACCGCGGTGCGGATGTCGGGATCGGGCAGCCCCCGCGCGCGCAGCGCCGCACGGATGCCGGCAAGTGGTGCTTCCAGGTTGCGGCGGATGTCGTTGGACAGCGCCTTCAGCGGCGAGACGTAGACGACCTGGGTCGCATCCGCCAGCTCGCCGGACAGCCCCTGCTGAACCAGCGCGTCGATCGCGGCAAGAAACGCGGCGAGCGTCTTGCCGGAGCCGGTGGGTGCGGCGATCAGCACATGCGCGCCGCCTTTGATCGCCGGCCACGCCTGCGCCTGCGCCGCCGTCGGCGCACCGAAGGTCTGCGCGAACCAGTCGGCGACGGCGGGGTGAAACAGGCCGGCGATGGTCATGGCATCGGCCGGCGGCCGGTGGGGGTGCACATGCAGGGAATAAGCGGCGGCGCCGGCGCCAAATCAACCCCCGCCGCACGGCCAGCCCAGCAGCCCAAACCCTCTCCCTCTCGGGAGAGGGTGCGAGCAAAGCGAGCGGGTGAGGGTGGGTGGACGACCGGCAGCCGGAGGGATGCCCTCACCCTCCCGTCGCCTGCGGCGCCGGGCCCCTCCCTCTCCCGGGAGGGAGAGGGGAATCCGGCTGGCTAGCGGGTGCCGCCGGGCACCCAGAGGACGTCGCGGACGCCCTTCTCGTTCTCCCAGCGGGCGAGTACGAACAGGTGGTCGGAGAGGCGGTTGATATAGCGGATCGCCGCCGGATTGACCTGCTCGCTCTCCCCCAGCTCGCACATCAGCCGCTCCGCCCGCCGCGCCACCGTGCGCGCCAGGTGCAGATGGGCCGAGGCGGCGGTGCCGCCCGGCAGGATGAACGAGGTCAGCGGCTGCAGCTCGGCGTTCATCACATCGATCTCGCGCTCGAGCCGCTCCACCTGGGCATCGACGATGCGCAGCGCGCCCTCCGACTTGCGGCCGCCCTCCGGTGTGCACAGGTCGGCGCCGAGGTCGAACAGGTCGTTCTGGATGCGCGACAGCATGGCGTCGGCCTCGCCCTGGGTATGCAGGCGGGCAACGCCGATGACGCCGTTGGTCTCGTCGGCGGTCCCGTAGGCGGCGACGCGCAGATGCTGCTTCTTTACCCGCGAACCATCGCTGAGGGAGGTCTCGCCGGCATCGCCGCCGCGGGTGTAAATGCGCGTGAGTGTCACCATAACCGGGCCTCCTCGGACAGACGCAGGCGTTTGTTGCCGTTCAGACGACGTAGAGCAGGACGATCAGGCCGAACAGGGCGATGGCCACCGCCTGGCAGATGACGCGCGCGGTCATCAGCTTGGTCGCGTATTTCTCGTTGGTCTTCGGGCTCACCGCGAACGAGATGACGCCGGCGAACAGCACGCCCAGCGTCGCCAGCATGGCAAGGCCGAGCAGCACGGGAAGGATGGTTTGCATCCTTCCGATATAGCCCCGGCCGCCGCCGCGGTCATCCGGAAAGGGCGTCGTCCGCAGGGTTTTTCGCAGCGCAACGCGAAGGAGGCGGGCTTGCCGCCCCGCTCAGCCCGCGCCCGGCAGCGGCTCCCCTGCCTTGCCGGCGACCGGGCGTCCGGCAGACGGCTGCCGGCGCAGGCGGGCACCCTCGATGACGCCCCAGATCGCCGGGATGACGGCCAGCGTCAGCAGTGTCGAGGACACCATGCCGCCCACCATCGGCACCGCGATCCGGCGCATCACCTCCGAGCCGGTGCCGCTCGACCACAGGATCGGCAGCAGGCCGGCGATGATGGCAACGACGGTCATCATCTTTGGCCGCACCCGCTCCACCGCGCCGATCATGATCGCCGCGCGCAGGTCCTCCGGCCCCGGCCGCCGCCCCTCGCCGGCGCAGCGGGCTTGCACCTCCGCCCAGGCGTGCTGCAGGTAGATCAGCATGACGACGCCGGTCTCGGCGGCGACGCCGGCAAGCGCGATGAAGCCGACGACGACGGCGACGCTGAGGTTGTAGCCGAGCGCCCACACCAGCCACAGCCCGCCGACCAGCGCGAACGGCAGGCTGAGCATGACGATCAGCGTCTCGCTCAGCGTGCGGAAGTTGAGGTAGAGCAGCAGGAAGATCACCGCCAAGGTCAGCGGCACCACCAGCTCCAGCCGCTTCTCCGCCCGCTCCAGGTACTCGAACTGCCCGCTCCAGGCGACGGCATAGCCCGGCGGAAACGTCACCTGCTCCGCCACCGCCTGCTTGGCGTCGCGGACGAACGAGCCGATGTCGCGGTCGCGGAAATCGACGTAGACGTAGACGGCGAGCCGGGCGTTCTCGGTGCGGATGCTGGCCGGCCCTTGCGTAACCCGCACGCTCGCCACCTGGCCCAGCGGGATGCTGCCGCCGGTGGGCAGCGGCAGCAGCACCTCGCGGGCGATGGCTTCGGGGTCGGAGCGCATCGCCCGCGGATAGCGCACCTGCACGGCGTAGCGCTCGCGGCCCTCGACGGTGGTGGTGATCGCCTCGCCGCCCAGCGCGGTGGCGATCACCTCCTGCACCTCGCCCAGCATCAGGCCGTAGCGCGCCAGCGCGGCGCGGTCCGGCTCGATCTCCAGGTACCAGCCGCCCATCACCCGCTCGGCGAAGGCGCTGGTGGTGCCGGGCACCGACTTCACCGCCCGCTCGACCTCGCGGGCAAGCGTCTCGATGCCGGCGAGGTCGGGGCCGAACACCTTGATGCCAACGGGAGTGCGGATGCCGGTCGCCAGCATGTCGATGCGCGCCCGCGTCGGCATCGTCCAGGCATTGCTGACACCGGGGAGCTGCAGCGCCCGGTCCATCTCGGCGACCAGCTTGTCCATGGTCATCCCCGGCCGCCACTCGCTCTGCGGCTTGAGGTTGATGACCGTCTCGAACATCTCGGTCGGCGCCGGATCGGTGGCGGTGCCGGCGCGGCCGGCCTTGCCCCACACCGACGCCACTTCGGGAAACGACTTGATGATCCGGTTCTGCGTCTGCAGCAGTTCGCTGGCCTTGGTGATCGACAGCCCCGGCAGCGTCGTCGGCATGTAGAACAGCGTGCCCTCGTTCAGCGTCGGCATGAACTCGTGGCCGAGCCGCAGCATCGGCCAGACCGAGGCGGCCAGCACCACCACCGCCAGTGCGATCACCAGCACCTTTGCCCGCAGCACACCGCGGATCACCGGCCGGTACAGCCAGATCAGCGCCCGGTTGAGCGGGTTCTTCGCTTCCGGAGCGATCCGGCCGCGGATGAACAGCACCATCAGCGCCGGCACCAGGGTGACAGACAGCAGCGCCGCCGCCGCCATCGAGAAGGTCTTGGTCCACGCCAGCGGCTGGAACAGCCGCCCCTCCTGCGCCTCCAGGGTGAAGATCGGCAGGAACGAGACGGTGATCACCAGCAGGCTGAAGAACAGCGCCGGGCCGACCTCGACCGCCGCATCACTCAGCACCTGCAGCCGCGAGCTGCCCGGCGCCGCCCGCTCCAGGTGCTTCATGGCGTTCTCGATCATCACGATCGCCGCATCGACCATGGCGCCGATGGCGATGGCGATGCCGCCGAGACTCATGATGTCGGCGCCGAGGCCGAGGGCGTGCATGGCGATGAACGCCAGCAGCACGCCGACCGGCAGCATGACGATGGCGACCAGCGCCGAGCGGGCGTGCAGCAGGAAGACGAAGCAGACGGCGGCAACGATCAGCGCCTCCTCCAGCAGCGTCCCGCGCAGCGTTGCGATGGCGCGCTGGATGAGCTCGGAGCGGTCGTAGACCGTCTGGATGTGCACCCCTTGCGGCAAGCTGGCCGAAACCGCCGCGATCGCGCGCTTGACGCCGGCGATGACGTCGAGGGCGTTCTGGCCGTAGCGCTGGACGATGATGCCGCTCGCCACCTCGCCCTCGCCGTTGAGCTCGGCCAGGCCGCGGCGCTCGTCCGGCGCCAGTTCGACGCGGGCGACATCGCCGAGCCGCACCGGCGTCAGCCCGTCCGACTTCAGCACGATCTGCTCGATGTCGGCGATGCCGCGCAGGTAGCCGCGGCCGCGGACGACAAACTCGGTCTCCGCCATCTCGATCACCCGGCCGCCGACATCGCGGTTGCTCTGCCGGATCGCCTCGACGACGCGGGCGAGCGGGATCCCCAGCGAATGCAGCCGGTGCGGATCGACGATGACGCTGTAGGTCTTGACGAAGCCGCCGACGCTGGCGACCTCGGCGACGCCGTCGGCCTCGGCCAGCGCATAGCGCACCTGCCAGTCCTGCAGCGAGCGCAGCTCCGCCAGCGTCCGGTTGGCGCCGGTGATCGCATACTGGAACACCCAGCCGACGCCGGTGGCATCGGGCCCGAGGGTCGGCGCGACGCCGTCCGGCATCCGCCGCTGGACGGTGTTGAGGTACTCGAGGACGCGCGAGCGCGCCCAGTAGACGTCGGTGCCGTCCTCGAAGATGACGTAGACGAACGAGGC
>JBDHSN010000041.1:0-19122 GCA_039808105.1 Rhodospirillales bacterium | reverse complement strand
CCACTGCTGGGGCTGGTCCTGCTGTGGCTGGCCGGCCGGCTGGCGGTCGCGACCTCCGAGCTGATCGGCGTCTGGCCGGCGGCGGTGATCGACCTCGCCTTCCTTGCCGCGATGGTTTTCGTCGTGGCGCGCGAGATCATCGCCGGCAACAATCGCCGAAATCTGCCCATGGTGGCGGGCCTTGCCGCCCTGCTGCTGGCCAACGCGCTGATGCATGCGGAGGGGGCGGGCCTGCCGATTCCGGAAGGGTCGGGTTGGCGCCTCGCCATCGCGGTGATCACCCTGCTCATCGCCCTGATCGGCGGGCGCATCGTTCCCAGCTTCACCCGCAACTGGCTGGCGAAGAACCGGCCGGGCAAGCCGCTGCCGGCACCGGCCGACCGTTTCGATCAGGTGTGCATGGCGGTAACGGTGGTGGCGCTGCTGGCTTGGGTGCTGGCGCCCGGGACATGGCTGGCGGCAGCTCTGCTCGGCGCCGCCGCGGTTGCGGGCGCCGTCCGGCTCGGTCGCTGGCAGGGCTGGCAAACCGCGGCCGACCCGCTGGTCCTGGTCCTGCATATCGGCTACGCCTGGGTCCCGCTCGGCCTCGCATTGCTGGCGGTGGGCCAGGTCAGCGGCAGCGTCACGGAGATGGCCGCCCTGCATGGCCTGACCGCCGGCGCGATGGGAACGATGACGCTGGCGGTGATGACCCGGGCCACGCTCGGCCATACCGGCCGGGCACTGCGCGCCGGCCCCGGCACCACCGCCCTCTACGTGCTGGTAACCATCGCCGCGGTCGTTCGCGTCCTGACCGCGTTTCTCCCCGGGGCCTGGACTCCGCTGGTGTGGACCGCCGGCCTCGCCTGGATTGCGGCATTTGCCGGCTTCGTGGCCATCTACGGACCGATGCTGGTCGGTCGCCGCATCGACGGCCGGCCGGGCTGACGCACCGCGCCGGTCAGGACGCTGCCGGCGGGAGAGCGTTGCGGCATGCCCTCTCCCCCGCCTGTCGCGGGGGAGAGGGGGCTGCTGCCTCCCTGCAGACCTGCAGCCATCGTACCGCCCGTACTGCGGTGGACACCCCGGCAGACGGGCGCCCGGAGCGGCCGAAGCCGGCCGCCCGGTCCCGGGTTATGCGAGACTGTCGATGACCTTGCGCGGCGGCAATTTGCCGGCAAGACGCCGCAAGAGTAGTCGCTGCCGGCCGCGGCCACTCTCGTTGCCGGCGCGCCCGAGGCCGCGCGAAACCTGCGCCAGCCGCCGCGGATCGGCTATGGCTCTCCCCTGCTCCTGCTCGCTTTCGGGCTGGTGACGCTGCAGCATTTTCAGCAGCGCGCTGCGTTCCAGCTTGTCGCGATAGAGCGACAGATGGCGGGCGGTCATCGGCCGGCCGTGCCGCATGAGCTCGACGACGGTCTCGCCTGCCAGCCGCCCGGAGGCGAGCGCGAGGGTGGCGCCGGCGCGGTGCACCGGCGAGCCCGGCTGCATGGCATCGCCGCAGGTCAGCCAGCCATCGCCGAACAGCCGGGGCCGGATCCGGTAACCCCCTTCCGGCGAGAGCCTCGCGCAGAAACCGGCGGCTTCGCTGTCGGCGAGCAGCGCCTTGATCGAGGGGTGCTGCTTGAAGCCGTCGAGCAACTCCGACGGGGTCCACTCGCTGGCAACGAGGTCATCCAGCAGACAGCCGACGCCCACCGACAGCGACTCGCAATTGGTATAGACGAAGCCGCCGCAGTGGACACCGGGAGCCAGTTCCCCGCCGGCCTCGATGGCGACGCCATCGTCGCCCTCGATCCCGAAGCGACCCTCCAGCACCGCCCTTGGCAGCCGCCGCAGCTCGGTGACCGTTACCGCCACGCCTTCGGGCCGCAGGTCCTCGCGCAACCCCGCCTGCCGGGCGACCAGCGATTCCACCCCTTCGGCCAGAACGACGGCGTCGGCGTAGAACTCGCCGCCGTCGGCGGTCTGCACCCCGATGACACGGCCATCCGCCTCGCGGATCACGCCGGCCACGGTCGCGGCGAAGACGGAGCGAACGCCCGCCTCCTTCAGTGTCGATGAGAACCATGCCTCGAAAGGCGCGCGGAGGATCGTATAGCGATCCGGAAGTGTCGTTCCAGGACCGTCAGCCGGCCCGCTGGTATATGTCCGCGGCTCAAGGCGCCACACCCGTTGCTCGCGGATGCGCCGCTCCAGCGGCGCCTTGCTGCGGAAATCGCCGATCAGCTTCTCCAGGGCCGGCGCCCACAGCAGCGAGCCTTCGCTGCTTCCCGCGCCCGGAAATGCCGCCCGCTCAAGCTGCAGGACATCCAGTCCTGCCCGCGCCATGGTCAGTGCCGCTGCATTGCCGGCCGGGCCGGCGCCAACGACGATCGCCTCGCAGTGATCGGCCATCCTCCCCGCGCTCCTGTCGATGAACGCTTTCCTTCCGCCCGTCCGCCGGTGGGGCGATCCCTGCGCGCCGGCGTTGCCCGCGCCCTACAGCAGTCCCGGCTTGCCGGCCTGGAACCGCTCGAATTCGGTGGTCAGCAGCACGACGTGCTCGCGCTCCTCGGCTGCCAACTCCTTGTATAGTTGTCGCTCCGCCGAGCCTTCCGGCGCCCGGACGCCGCGCTCGGTGAAGAAGTCTACCGCCCGCTGCTCGAACGCAATGGCGATACGGATCAGGTTCGCCGGATCTTCCGGCCGGTTCTCCAGGCCGGCATAGATGGCCGCGCGTTCGGTGTCGAACGCGGCCGACGAGCCCGGTACGTTGGCATGGTAGCGCCGCGCCAGCGTCTGGATGTGTTCGCCTTCCATGGCGGCGAAACGGCCGAACAGCTCGCGCAGGGCGGGATCGGTGGTCTGATGGGCGGCGCGGTTGTAGTAGGCGCGCCCTCCCAGCTCGATCTCGAAGGCGGTACGGATCGCCTGCAGCGACCCGTCGTCCTCGTCGACGCCGTCGCGTTCGAGCATCGTCAGCTTGCCCGAGCACAACGGGCACAGGCCGTACGGAAAGGCAAAGCCCTCGCTGACCTTGCCGCAGTCGTCGCAGCGCCACGTCAGGATGGCGCCGGCGCAGCAGACGTACTGCTCTTCGCCCTCGATCGGCTGGTGGCACTTGGGGCAGAGCAGATGGCCGGTCATGTTCATCCCCTTCTTATTCGGCGGCCGAGGCGGCGACGCCCGGCAGCGTTGGCGGTGGGCTGAACCCGATAATATCGTCGTTGCTGACCGGCCAATGGCGGTCCGGATCGGCGAGGTAGGCGCCGATGGCCTTGGCGGCACGGCGCCCCGCGCCCATCGCCAGGATCACCGTTGCTCCGCCGGTGACGATATCGCCGCCGGCGAATACCCCGGGGAGGTTGGTCGCCTGGGTTGTGTCGTCGGCAACGATGTAGCCCCACCGGTTGAGGCCGAGGCCGGGCGTTGCCTGCGCCACGATCGGGTTGGCGTTGGTGCCAAGCGCGTAGATCACCACGTCGCAATCCAGTTCGACGAACTCGCCGGTCGGCACCGGCTTGCGCCGGCCCTTCTCGTCCGGCTCACCCAGCGTCATCTTCTCCACCCGCATGCCGCGGACATCGCCCGCGTCGTCGGTGTGGATGGCGACCGGCGTGTGCAGGAAGAAGAACTCGATCCCCTCTTCCTTGGCGTGCCGCAGTTCCTCGATGCGCGCCGGCGCTTCCGCCTCCGAACGGCGATAGACGCAGCGCACGGTCGGCACCCCCAGCCGCTTGGCGACACGCAGGCAGTCCATGGCGGTATTGCCGGCACCGATGACGACGACGCTCGCGCCGAGGCCGATGGGGGTATCGAGGTAGGGAAACTTGTCGCCGCCCATCAGATTGACGCGGGTCAGGAACTCGTTGGCGGAATAGACCTGTCCCGCGAACTCGCCGGGAATGCCGAGGAAGGACGGCGCGCCGGCGCCGGCACCGACGAAGACGGCGTCGAACCCCATTTCCTCCTTGAGCTGCTGGATGGTGAACGTCTTGCCGATCACCTTGTTGGTCTCGAAGCGCACGCCCATGTCGCGCAGCCGCTGTACCTCGCGCTCGATGATGTCGCGCGGCAGGCGGAACGACGGGATGCCGTAGCGCAGCACGCCGCCGACCACGTGCAGGGCCTCGTAGACCGTCACCTCGCAACCGAAGCGCACCAGATCGGCGGCGGCGGCCAAGCCGGCGGGGCCGGAGCCGATGATTGCCACCCGGCCCAGCACCTCATCGAAGCGCGGTGGCACCGCCGGAGCCGCGTGGGCGTGATCACCGACGAAGCGCTCGAGCCGGCCGATCGCCACGCTCTCGATCTTCTTGTTAATGATGCACTGGCTTTCGCACTGCGATTCCTGCGGGCAGACCCGGCCGCAGATGGACGGAAACAGGTTGCTCTCGTTGATCACCGCCAGCGCGCCGTCGAGGTCGCGCACCAGCACGTGGCGGATGAAGCGGGGAATGTCGATGCCGACCGGGCAGCCGCTGATGCACGCCGGCTTCTTGCACTGGATGCAGCGCTCGGCCTCGGCGAACGCCTCGGTCATCGCGTAGCCGAGGTTGACCTCCTTGAAATTGCGGGCCCGCTCGTAAGGATCGCGCTCCGGCATCTTCGTCTGGTGCGGCGCCAGCTCGGCCAGCTTCTTGTAGCCGCGCTTGCCGTCCTCGAACAGCTGCTTCTCCAGGTTGCAGATGTGGGCATATGCATCACTGGCGCGCGATTCCTGCTGCTTGAAGCGGCGCTGCCGGGCGATCAGCTCCGGGAAGTCGACGAGATGGCCGTCGAAGTCGGGACCATCGACGCAGGCGAACTTCACCGTGCCGTCGACGGTCACGCGGCAGGAGCCGCACATGCCGGTGCCGTCCACCATGATCGCGTTCAGCGAGACCATGGTCTTGACCCCGAACGGCCGCGTCGTCTCGACGCAGGCGTTCATCATCGGCAGCGGCCCGATGGCAACGACCAGATCAGGCGGATCGCGCTCCAGCAACTCCTGCAGCGCGGTGGTGACGAAGCCGGGCTTGCCGTAGCTGCCGTCGTCGGTGCAGACGATCAGCTCGTCGCAATACCGCGCGAACCTGTCTTCCCAGAACACGAGCTCCTTCGAGCGGAAACCGATGATGCCGGTGATCCGGTTGCCGGCTTCCTTGAAGGCCCGCAGCTGCGGATAGACCGGGGCGACGCCGAGGCCGCCGCCGACCAGCACCACGTGGCCAACCTGGCCGACGTGCTGCGGCAGTCCCAGCGGCCCGACGAAGTCGTCGAAGGCATCGCCCTCGGCGTAGCGGTCGCGCATCTCCCGCGTCGTCTTGCCCAGCGACTGCACCACCATGGTGATGGTGCCGGCGTCGCGATCGAAGTCGGCGACGGTCAGCGGGATGCGCTCGCCGCCCTCGTGCAGACGGAGCATGACGAAGTGGCCGGGTTGGGCGGCGCGGGCCACATCGGGCGCGTGCACGTCCCACAGGAAGGTGACATCTGAAAACGACTCACGGCGCGTGATCGTATACATGAACGATCAGTCCTCGTTACTTGTCGAGAGGAAGCGCCACCGGCGAGCGGACGAACCCGTCCCTGCGTCATGCGGCGAAGGTTACTCGTTCGGGGTTTGTCCGACGTCAACGGCCGACAGCGGCACGAAGATCCGGCCGGCTGGAGCCGCCGGCTTGTTCTGCGCTTCCTTCAACACCTTGAACACCCGCTCGGTCAACGGATCGGAATGCACGAAATCCTCGTAAGCACGGAGCATCAGCGCCTTGATCCCGGCCGCCCGTCCGCCGTCATCGGTGTCGTCCGCCTGCGCCAGATAGTCGTGAAAGCGCTGCAGGATATGCAGACGTGCCACGCGCACGACCTGCGGATCATAGGGGATCGCGAAGTGTTCGAGAAACTCTTCGGCAGTCTCGAGATCCCCCAGATCTTCCGGCAAGGCGATCGGCATCAGGCAGCCTCCTCGCGCAGCGCCCGGGTGCGCTCCCAGAACTGGCGCAGAACATTCTCCGACGGCGCCGCCTTGCGCATCTCCGCCCACCTGCGTACCAGCGCCAGCACCGCCTCGCCCTGCAGCGGGCTCAGATCGAGCTTCATCTCGGCATAGACGTGACGGACGGCGGCAATGCCGGAATGCTTGCCCAGCACCACCCGGTGCTCGCGGCCGACCTCCGACGGATCGATCGACTCGTAGGTGCTGCGGTCGCGGACCAGGCCGTGCACATGGATGCCGGCCTCGTGCGTAAAGACCGCTTCGCCGACGATGCTCTTGCCCGGCGCCACCGGCCGACCCGACGCGCCGGCGACCAGCGCCGAGATCCGCGGCAACTGCCGGGCATCGATGCCGGTGCAGCGGCTGTAAAGCTGATGCAGAGCGACGATGACCTCCTCCAGCGGCGCATTGCCGGCGCGCTCGCCGAGGCCGTTGACCGTGGTGCTGACATGGGTGGCGCCACCGCGCACGGCCGCCAGCGACGTGGCGGTCGCAAGACCGAGGTCGTCGTGCGCGTGCATTTCCAGCTCGAGGCGGGAGTGGCGGCGCAGGGCGCGGAAGGCGTCAAGTGCTTCGAACGGGTCGAGCACGCCGAGGGTGTCGGCAAAGCGGAAGCGGACGGCGCCGGCGGTTTCCGCCGCCTCGACAACCTCCGTCAGGAAGTCCAGATCGGTGCGGGAGGAGTCCTCGCCACCGATGTGGACGCGCAGGCCGCGATCGCGGGCATACGCGGTAATGTCGAGCACGTGGCCGAGCAGCCAGGCGCGGTCCTTGCCGAGCTTCACGCTGAGCTGGCAGTCGGAGACCGGAACGGAGACGTTGACGGTAGCAAGGCCGCAGGAGACTGCGGCGTCAATGTCGCCCCGGCGGGCCCGGCACCAGCCGATCAACCGTGCCTTCAGCCCGAGCGCGGTGATGGCGCGAATGGCATCGCACTCATCCCGCCCCATCGCCGGCACGCCGACCTCGATCTCAGGTACCCCGGCAGCATCGAGGGCGCTGGCGATAGCAAGCTTTTCCTTGAGGGTGAAGGCAACACCCGCGGTCTGCTCGCCGTCGCGCAGGGTGGTGTCATTGATCACGATGGACGCGTTCTTGGGTATCCGCACACGATTCCGGGTCATGACGCAAACGACTTCCCGCACGAACAGGTTGCACCGGCCTTCGGATTGTCGAAGATGAAACCGCTCTGCTCGACGTCGTCGACGAAGTCGACGGTCATCTCGTCGATGATCGGCAAGGTATAGGGATCGACGAATATCTGGACGCCGTCGAAATCATAGACCTGATCGTCGGCGTGAGCGGCCTTGTCCAATCCCAGCTTGTATTGCAGGCCGGCACAGCCGCCCTGCTCGACCATGATGCGCAGCCCCGTGGCACCGTTGCGGTTGCTGGCCAGCAGCCGCCGGATGACAGACGTCGCCGTCTCGGTGAGCGCCACCATGGTGCATGCTCCTCTTCAGACCTGCCGGTTGCAGATCTGAAAGCAAGCCGCATGCCACGGCATAACCTGTTGATTTCAGCGAAAATCGCAAAGAGCGGCAGCGACGCTTGCGCACAATCCTTACGCAATGTCGGGTTGCCGACATTTCTGTAATCACCTGTCGGAGAAGCGGCCGCAAAACCCGACCGTCATCTCGCGCCGGGGGGCCGGCCGGCGGGCGCTATTCCGGCCGCGCGGCCGCATCGCCCTCCGCTGCGCCCGCGGCGGCCTTCAGGTCGTCGAGCAGCGCCACATCGGCGATGACGCGCGGGACCTTGTTCTGCCCGCCGAGCTTGCCGCGCTGCTTCATCCAGGCGGCGAATGTGCCGGGCGGGGCCGGATGAAGCAGCGGCGGCCGCATGCCGAAACCGCCGCTGCGGTGGACGCGGTAGTCATCATTCAGCTCGGCGAGGGTCTCATCCAGGACCGCGGCGAAGCGCCGCAGCATGTCAGGCGGCGGCACATTTCCCGAGAACTCGACGATAAAGAGGTGGCCGCCCGGCTCTTCGCTGCTGGCGGGGTAGAGAGGCCCGACCGACCAGTCGGCGACACCGGCGCCGATCGCGGTCGCTGCCGCGGCGATGCCGCGTTCCAGTTCCTCGCCGATCAGGTGCTCGCCGAAGGCCGACAGGCTGTAGGAGGTGCGGCCGGTGACCAGCAGGCGTGGCGGGCGGAGGTCGACGAAGCGGACGGTATCGCCAATGACGTACGACCACAGGCCGGCGCAGGTGCTGAGCACGAGGGCGTAGTTGACGCCTGTCTCCGCCGTGCCAACCCAGTGCCGCGTCGGGTTGGGGCTTTCCAGCTCATCGACCGGGACGAACTCGAAGAACAGCCCGTTGTCGCAAACCAGCCGCAGGCCGTCGCCGTCGCCGCGATCGGCAACCGCGATGAACCCCTCGCTGGCGGGATAGACCTCGCGCGTCTCGGCGTGGCTGCCGGCGAGCCATTCCGTGAAGGCGGCGCGATAGGGGGCGAACGAGACGCCGCCGTGCACCAGCAGCTCCAGGTTCGGGTAGTACGTCGCCAGCCGGCGGCCGGCGGCCGGACCGGGCATCGCCAGCTTCTGCAGGAACAGCAGCAGCCAGCTCGGCGTGCCGCCGAGGGTGCGGATATCGACGGCGAGCGACGCGGGAGCCAGCGCCGCGATCTTTTCCTCCCAGTCGGCGATCGTCTCCAGGTGGCGGGGCGGAAAGTAGAACGGCCGGGCCCAGGCCGGCATCGTCCGGCCGGCGATGCCGCTGAGATCGCCCGTCCAGATCCCCGGCGCCAGTTCGCTCAGTGCGGTGCTACCGCCGAGCATGAAGTTGCGGCCGGCGAAGATCCGGCTGCGCGGCCGGTTGACCAGGTGATGGGTGAAAAGGTCCATGGTCGCCCGCCGGTTGGAGGCCACCATCTCCCGGGTCACTGGAATGTACTTGGTGATGCCGGTGGTCGTCCCCGACGTCTGGGCGAAAAAAGGGATCGTTCCCGGCCAGGTGCAGTCCGTCAGCCGCGGGAAGGCGGCCTGCCAGTACTGCCGCCAGAAGTCCTCCCAGCGCCGCAACGGCACCGCCCGCTGGTAGTCCTCCACGCCGGCGATCCCGGCGAAGCCATGATCGCGTCCGAAACGGGTATCGCGGGCGCGCGCCAGCAGCCGGCGGAGCTGCCGCCGCTGGGCAGAAGGTGCATCCTCCGCCGCAAGCTGGCGCGCGCGCAACCGGGTGTAGACGCGCAGCAGCGGCGTGCCGTTGACCTGGCGCCGGCGCCGCCTGCCGGCGTCTTCTGGAGAACCGCGACCACCCATCACTGCCATCCCGTCACGAAGCGCAATGCCGTTGCCACGCCGCCCCGGTGCCGGCGGATCGTCGCCCGCGCCCTTTGCCAGCATATCAGACCACCGGCATGGCCAGAAAATACGTCGCTCGCGCAGCGAGCGGACCTCGCGGCAGCCTCCCCGCCCCGGCGAAATGTGCTAGCCTCGGACCGGCTGACAGCACGCGGGCAGCGCCCGCTCGCAGCCATCACCGCTGCCACCGGCAACAATGAGGGAGAGCAATGAACAAACGGCTGGAAGTCGTCATCGATGCCTGGGCGTATGGTGACATGATCCCGGAGCAGCACGCTTTCTGCGTGCCGGCCGAGGAAGGCCACATCGCCATGGGGCCCAACCTCAGCCCGGCGATCCACTGGTCCAACGCGCCGAACGGAACCAAGAGCTTCGCTCTGCTCTGCCACGACCCCGATGTCCCCTCGAGCGGCGAGGATGTTAACAAGGAAGGCCTGGTCGTCCCTGCCAGCCTGCCGCGCGTCGACTTTTTCCACTGGGTGCTGGTCGACATTCCCGCCGACATCCACAGCCTCGCCCAGGGTGCCGAGTCGGAAGGAATCGTGCCACGGGGCAAGCCGGCCGGGCCGGTCGCCTGTGGGGTGCGCGGCATCAACGACTATACCGCCTGGTTCGCCTCCGACCCGGACATGCAGGGTGATTATGGCGGCTACGACGGACCTTGCCCGCCGTGGAACGACGAGATCATCCACCATTATCACTTCACGGTGTACGCCCTGAAGGTCGCTTCCCTGAAGTTGCCGGAGCGCTTCGACGGGCATCAGGCACGCGCCGCACTGCAACCGCACATCCTGGCGGCGGGCTCGTGGGTCGGTGAGTACACACTCAACCCCACGGTTCGTAACCGCTAGAGCGTCTGTCGGGGCCGCCGACAGCGTCCGCTGCACACCGTTCCGGCCTTTGCACCGCCTGCCCTCCGGGGCCTTGCAGGCGGAAAACTCCTTATTACATCAGCGGTGTCGGATGCCCATGCGGGGTCCGGCGCCGTCCCCGGGGGCGCGGAGCGTCCACGGCGGCGACGACACATTGCTTATGCAAGGAGGATGTGACGTGATGACCACGATCGACTTTGCCCCGCTGTTCCGTTCCACCGTCGGTTTCGACCGCCTGATGTCTCTGCTGGAGAACTCCGGGCAGTGGAGCGACAGCGCCAACGGCTACCCGCCCTACAACATCGAGCGCACCGGCGAGGATCGCTACCGCGTGACCCTGGCTGTCGCCGGCTTCAGCGGTGACGAGCTGGCCGTCGAGGCGCGCGAACACTCGTTGCTGGTCGAGGGACGCAAGAAGGAGACAGAAGGGGGCCGCTCTTTCCTCTATCGAGGCATCGCCGGCCGTTCCTTCAAGCTCCAGTTCCAGCTCGCCGAGCACGTGCGGGTCAGCGGCGCGACGCTTGGCAACGGTTTGCTGGTGATCGAGCTGGTGCGCGAAGTGCCGGAGGCGATGAAGCCGCGGCGCATCGAGATCAACACCAGCGCGCCTACCCTGGAGGCTGCCGCGCCGCCTGCCGTCGAGGGCAACCGCCAGGCCGCCTGATCGGCCCTCTGTCATCAGGGGCGCACGTGCGCCCCTGATTTTGCCTCTTTCCCGACTGCCATCAGACTACCGGCGTCGATGCCGGGGGCCGCATGCGCATCTGCGCTCAGGCTTTCTTGCCCACCGCGCCCGCGTCTTGCGCCACTGCCCGATCGGATTGGTCACAGCCACGAAATCTCGACTCCGTCGAGATGGTAAAATGGCGGAAGCTGGGCATAATTAACGTCAGTCCCAACGTGAACTGCGCCGCGACCTCATGACGGCGATATGAAAGCGCGCTTCAAAAAAACAAACACTGTAAGAACCGGAGCGGACGCCATCGGGCGTGGATTCGCCGGCTCCCTGGGTATCGGTTACGCGCTATTCACAAGCCTTTGGTTTTACGCCTCCGATACGCTTGTGAGTGAGTTCTCTCCGACGTTCGCGGAGAGCGAGAGACTGCGTCTGTACAAGAGCTGGTCCTTCGTCGCGGCGACCACACTGCTGCTGTACGGCGTGGTTCTCGTCCTCGTCCGCAAGACCAGAGCCGAATCTCGCCTTGCACCACAGCCAGTCGCTCTGCCGACAGCGGAAGCGGCGCTCCGCCCGTGGACGCAGCATGCCACCGTGCCGGTACTCATCTTCGTCGCTCTTGCCGGCGCCATCGGCCTCGCGGGGGTGTCCACGTACGTGCACGAGCGCGCGGCCCTGCGTTATGCCAAGACCGCCAGCATCAGCACTGTCGCCGACTTCAAGGTCAACCAGATCACGGAGTGGCTCAACGACCGCAAGTCCCACGCCCGGTTGCTCGGCAGCGACCCGTTCTTCGCCACCGCATTGCGCGCATGGCTGGCCGACGGAGCCGCAGTGGATGCGCGCCGGAACCAGCTGATCGACTGGCTCCGCACCCAGCGACAGACGCTGGATTATGACTCCATCGCGATAACCGACAGCATCGGGCGGGTCCTGCTAAGCAGCGGCAGCGTCGTGCTCAATCGTGAGATCTACGACCGCATCGCGGCTGCGCGGGCCAGTGGTGATGTCGTCTTGTCGGATATCTACAGTGTCGATGGCGCAGAGAGTGGATCTTCGGTCGCCCTCGACTTCGTCGTACCGCTCTCCGCCGTCGGCGCGTCCCCCGAACCGGCCGCGGCGTTGGTCTTGGCCCGCATCGATGCGGCAAAGTCGCTGTTCCCGCTCCTCCAGCACTGGCCGACGGCCAGCGCCACCGCCGAGACCCTGCTGGTGCGCCGGGAGGGGAACGAGCTCCTTTTCCTGAACTCCCCCCGCCTCAGTTCGGCACCGCCGATGACGTTGCGCCGTCCGGCGGACCAGGCCGACCTGCCGTCGGCCAAGTTTCTGCGCGGGATCACCGAGGCCGGCGAGGGCATCGATTACCGTGGGAGGCGGGTGCTGGCGGCGGTTCGCCAGATTCCCGACACCAGCTGGGTCATGGTCGCCAAGATCGAGCCCGACGAAGTGTACGCGCCGCTGCGGCGCATCGCGCTGGCAACCGGACTGATCGTGAGCGCCAGCATCCTCGCTTCCGGCATCGGCATCTTGCTGTGGTGGTCGCACCAGCGCGCCCGCTGGCAGGCGGCCAGCCTGCGGACGTCGCTGGAACACGCCGCCCTGCTCCGCCACTTCGACTATCTGTCGAAATACGCCAACGATATCATCCTGCTGTCGGATGAACGGGGCATCCTGGTCGAGGTCAACGCCCGCGCCGAACAGGCCTATGGGCTGGCCAGGGCCGAGCTGATCGGCCGGCCGGCGTTAACCCTGCAGATTCCGCATAACCGCTCGCCCGAACAGGGGCAAGCCGGCGATCGGCAGGCCTCGGAAGGCCTCGTCTTCGAGACGCAGCACCGGCGGGCCGACGGTGCCCCGTTCCCCGTCGAGATCAGCACCCGGACCATCGACATCGAAGGCCGGCAGTTCCGACACAGTATCGTCCGCGATATTTCCGAGCGACTGGCGGCTGAGCAGCGGGTGCGGGAACTGGACGAGCAGCTGCGCCGGATGGGCATCGCCAACGAGCTTGGCCAGATGGTCTCCTCCCTCGCGCATGAATTGCGGCAACCTCTCACCGCCGCGATGAACTACGTCAATGCCTGCCGCCGCCTGCTGCTGACGCAATCGTCGGCACCGCCAAAGGCGCTCGCCGCGGCGGAGAAGGCGACAGAGCAGATCGAGCGCGCCGATCGGCTCGTCCGCGACATGCGCGCCTTCATTCAGAACCGCACGCCCGAGTACACCACCGAGGATATCGCCACCGTCGTCGACGAGATCATGGAGATCGCGTTGATCGGGACCGGTCACCTTGGCGTCGCCGTACGCTGCACCTACGCCAACGACCTGCCATCCGTGCGCGCCGACCGGATCCGCGTCCAGCACGTGCTGCTGAACCTGCTGCGTAACGCCGTCGAAGCGATGACCGGCAGCGTCCGGCGCGAACTCGGCGTCGACATCCGCCTGCGGGCGCCGACGGAGGTCCAGGTCAGCATCTCCGACACCGGCTCCGGCATCACTCCGGAGGTGGCAAAGCATCTGTTCGAGCCATTCGTCACCAGCAAGGCCGGGGGCATCGGCATCGGGCTTGCCCTGTGCCGCAGCATCATCGAGGCTCATGGCGGCCGGTTATGGGCTGAGGAAGCCCCTGCCGCCGGCACCATCTTCCGCTTCACCTTGCCGGTCGCCACCGCAGTGCAGCCGGAGACCCCGTGAGCAAGCCCGCCAATGAGCCGACCGTCTTCATCGTCGATGACGATGCCGGCGTGCGCGACTCGGTGGCCGCGCTCATCGAATCCTATGGATTCGCAACGGAGGTGTTCGCCAGCGGCACTGCATTTCTGCAGCAGATGACAGCCGGCCGGCGCGGGTGCGTCCTGCTCGACATCCGCCTGCCCGACATGACCGGGCTGATGGTTCAGGCGAAACTGCGGGAGCTTGGCTTCAACCAGCCGGTCATTATGATCACCGCTTTCGCCGACGTCCCGCTGGCGGTCGCGGCGATGCGAGCCGGTGCCGCCGATTTCCTGGAGAAACCCTACGCCGACGACGTGCTGATTGCCGCCGTGCGCATGGCTCTGGCGCGTGCGGAGGCCGTCGCCAGCGTTGATGCGCAAATGGCGCGCATCACGGCGCGCCTGGCACAGCTGACGCCGCGCGAGCGGGAAGTCCTCGACCGCCTGCTCGCCGGCCGGCAAAATAAGCAGATTGCCCACGACCTCGGCATCAGCCCGCGAACGGTAGAAATCCATCGCGCCCGGGTCATGGAGAAGATGCAGGCCGGCAGCCTGTCCGAACTGGTTCGCGTGGTCCTGACGGTACGCCGGCAATAAACTCCGGCGCACACGCCCGGTACGTAGATGACCGTATTGCGCGAATGCGCGCGATCATAGATCTAACTTGAGTAGCTTCAGCTCAGGGCACTATGCGCGAGATCGTCGCCGGAGTTGTTTATGTGATCGACGACGATCCGGCCGTCTGCGACTCGCTGGAAACATTGCTGGAGACCGCCGGCCTGACCGCGAAGACATTCGCATGCGGTGGCGATGTGATGCGATGCTCCGATGAGCTGACCTCCGGATGCCTGCTGCTCGACGTCCATCTGCCGGACCACAGCGGCTTCGACCTGCTGGTCGCCCTGCGGCAGCTCGGCGTCATGCTACCGGCCGTATTCATGACCGGCAGTGATTATCGCGCCGCCTTTGTCCGGGCATCGGCGCTCGGGGCGCACGACGTTCTGCAGAAGCCGCTGGATGATGCCCGGCTGCTCAGGGTGGTTTACGAAGCTATGCGTTCTACGCCGCCCACATCTCTCAATAGTTGGGGCGCGCGCCTACGCAATTTTCCGTAAGTGGCCTTCCGGATATTTTTCCAACGCCATCTCGGTTAGTCCTGACCATACCGCAGTCCCGCCGCAGGGGAGCGCCGACTGCAAGAAACGGAAAAGGGGGCTCCCATGACCGAGAACGATAACGGTCCAATGTGGAGAGAAAAAATGTTGATACCCGAGGCAAACGATCCGGCGGTTATCGCTGCAGAAGCCGCAAAACTGGCGGAGCGTCGCTTGCTGTCGCTGCCCTCGGGCAGCTTCATCGACGAGCTCACCTCCTCCTTCGCAGACGCCGAGGCCGCGTGGGAGGCGGCGGACGAAGCCTTCGCAGACGCCGTCCCGATCACGCCCGAGGGCGCCCTGCTGAAAATGCGGGGCCTGCTGGAGTTGCTCAACGAGGACAACGTCGACAGTCTCGAACGCCGCCATGTGCGCTCGGTCATTCTGTATCTGGAGCAGCTGGTCTTCCAGCCGAAGATGTAGCCGCTCAGCCCCGCCGAGGAGTGTGGACCGGCGCTGCCCGCCTCCGCAATGGGCCTTTCACGATCATCCTGCCCGTTCCGGAATCAGGCGGCAGCGTCGGCCGGCGATCGTTCGCAGGCACGCTCGATGCTCGTCCAGAAGCCGCGGAACAGCCTGTCTTCCACCTGGGCGAAGGCCGGCACGAACGCCTCGGGACGGGCATCCAATTGTCGCAGGCGGTCGACCATCTGGCTCAGGTGCAGTTCCTCCTCCGCCAGCACGCTCTTCAGCGACAGCCGGCCCGGCCGCGCGGCCAGCTCCTGCTGGTAGAGGTCGTACGTCCAGATCGCGCGCAGCTCGATGGTGAGGGAGACAAAGAGGTAGGGCACCTCCGGGTGCACATCCGGAGCCAGCGACTGGGCAACCGACGCATCGAGCCGGCCGAAGTACATCTTCGCCGCCCCCGGCTGCAGCGCGTCGTCATCGTTGAACTCCAGCGTGCGCCGGGCAATGGCTTCCGCCGCGCGCTTGAAGAAGAACGAATGCCGCGTCTCCTCGGCGAGGTGCTTGAGGATGTCCTGGCTCAGCACCCCTTTGGTCTGGCTGACCATGATCTTGCGGCTGCCGATGTGCTCCATCAGCGCCAAGGTGTTGAGGAAGCGGGCGTGCTCGCCGGGATGCTCGATCCACCAGCCGAGGCGGCGGCGGACCGGCTCCACCAGGTCGGCGCTAGAGGCTTCGATCTCGCAGAGCGGCCAGGCTGTCCTCGATGACATCGTAAATCCCGTCGAGTTCGTCGTTGCTGGTACAGTAGGGAGGCAAGACGTACACCACGTTGCCGAGCGGGCGCAACAGCAGCCCCCGCGCCATGAAGAAGGCGTAGAGGCGCGGCGCCAGATCGGACAGGTATCCCCCGGTCGCGGCGGCGATCTCGATGGCGGCGATGCTGCCGCGGTGGCGGACGCCGGCGACTTCGTCGCGCTCGCCCAAGGCCGGCAGCCGCCGCGCGTGCACCGCCGCGATCCGTTCGATCCGCTCCAGCACCGGCTCGCGCTCCCAGAGGTCGAGGTTGGCCACAGCCGCCGCGCAGGCGATCGGGTTGCCGGTGTAGGAGGAGGAGTGGAAGAACATCCGCGCCCGGTCGGTGGACCAGAAGGCGTCGTACAGCCGGCGCGTCGCCAGCGTCGCCCCCATCGGCAGGAAACCGCCGGTAATCCCCTTGGAGAGGCACATCACGTCCGGGACGACGCCCGCCTGCTCGCAGGCGAACAGCGTGCCGGTGCGGCCGAAGCCGGTCATCACCTCGTCGGCGATGACGAACACATCGTGCCGGCGGGCGAGCCGGACGAGCTCGGCCAGTACCGCCGGCTCGTACATCAGCATGCCGCCGGCGCCGAGGACCAGCGGCTCGACGATGAGGGCGGCGACGTCACCGCCCTGGCGGTCGAGCAGCGCGGCAAACGCCGCCAGCGTCGCCTCCTCGTGGCCCGCGGCGGGAAACGGCAGGAAATCGACGCCGAACAGCATCGGCTGGTAGGGGGCGCTGAAGATGCTGCGGGCGCCGACCGACATCGCCCCGAAGGTATCGCCATGGTAGCCGTGCTCCAGTGCCACGACGCGATGCCGCGGCCTGCCGGCGTTGTGCCAGTAGCCGACCGCCATCTTCAGCCCCACCTCCACCGCGGTCGAACCGGAATCCGACAGGAAGACGAACTCCAGCGGCTCGCTCTCGGGTGTGCGCGGCGCCAGCGCCAGCAGCCTGCCGGCCAGCCGCTCCGCCGGCGGATGGGTAAACCCGGCGAAGATCACCTGTTCGAGGGTGGCGGCCTGCGCGGCAATGGCAGCGGCAATGGCCGGCTGGCCGTGGCCGTGGGTGATCACCCACCACGACGAGATGGCGTCAAGATAGCGTCGGCCGTCGGCGCCGTGCAGCCATGCCCCGTCGCCGCTCACGATCTCGACCATCGGCCCGGCGGTGGCGTGCTGGGTGAACGGATGCCACAGCGGCGACGGATCGGCCGGAAGCTTCATTGCAGAATGAAGTCCCCGGCGCGGAACTCTGCCGCGAAGGCGGCCTGCAAAGTCCGCGCGTTCAGCGCCGGCAACCGCGCCAAGCGGCCCAGGCGCCTGACGCCGGCATAGGCGGTGATCGTCTCCTCGGTGTCGGCGTTGGCATCGCCGGCGAAGACGATGCCAACGATCGGGATGTTCCGCGCGCGCAGCGCCTCGATGGACAGCAGTGTGTGATTGATGGTGCCAAGGCTGGTGCGTGCCACCACCACCACCGGCGCGCCCCACCGCCGGAAGACGTCGATGAACAGGGTGCGGCGGGTCAGCGGCACCATCAGTCCCCCCGCCCCCTCGACGACCAGCAGCCGCTCCGCCGGTACCTCCGGCAGCACCAGTGCGGCCGGATCGATCTCGACGCCGTCCAGTTCCGCCGCCCGGTGCGGCGACAGCGGCTGGGTCAGCAGGTAGCGTTCGGCGAGAAAATGCTCAGGGCCGAGCCCGGTCAGAGTGGCGACCGTCGCCGCATCGGTTCCTTCGGCGGTGCCCGACTGCACCGGCTTCCAGTACACCGCATCCAGCGCCAGCGTCAGCATGGCGGCAACGACGGTCTTGCCGATGCCGGTATCGGTGCCGGCCACCACCAGGGCAGTCACACCGACACCGCCGCTTCCGCGCTCTCGTGCAGGACCTCGGCGAGCGCATCCGCCAGTGCCGCGATCTCGGCTTCGCTGCGTTCGGCGCCGATGGAGACGCGCAGGCGCGACGTGCCGGCCGGCACCGTCGGCGGTCGGATGGCGCGCACGTCGAACCCGCGCCGCTGCAGTGCCGCCGCCGCTTCCACGGCCGCCGCCTCGCTGCCGAGGATCACCGGCAGGATCTGCGTTCCCGCCGCCGCCAGCATGCCGTCCGCCGCTCCCGACAGCCGCTCGGCGGCGAAAGCAGAGAGAGCCAGCAGACGCTGCCGCCGCCATGGCTCCTCGTCGATGAGGCGCAGCGCCCGCTGCACCGCCGCCGCGACATAAGCCGGCGGCGCGGTCGAATAGATGAACGGCCGGGCGGCGTTGATCAGGTAGTCGGCGACGATCGCCGGCGCGCACACCAGACCGCCAGCGACGCCCAGCGCCTTGCCGCAGGTGTGCAGCACGATCAGCCGCTCGTCGTACGTTCCCTCGGCGAAGCCGCGGCCCGAGGCGCCAAAGATGCCGGTGCCGTGCGCCTCGTCGACGATCAGCACGGCGTCCTCGGCGTGCGCCAGCCGATGCAGCTCGGCGACCGGACCGATGTCGCCATCCATGCTGTAGACGCTCTCGATGGCGATGAAGACGTCGTGGGCGCCGGCGCGACGGGCGCGGGCGATGGCATCGGCGAACGCGCCGACGTCGTTGTGGCGGGCGCGGTAGAGCCTGGCGTGGCCGGCGTGCACACCCTCCTTGACGCTGGCATGCACCCGCTCGTCGTAGATCACCGCGTCGCGCCGCCCCGGCAGGGTGGTGAACAGCGCGAGGTTGGCGAGAAAGCCGGTGGAGAAATAGAGCGCCTTCTCGCAGCCGAAGAACCCGGCGGCGAAGGCCTCCAGCTCGGCATGTCCGGGCTGATGACCGCGCAGCAGGCGGGAACCGGCGGCCCCCGCGCCAGCCCCGGCCGCCAGCGCCGCGATTACCGCTTCGCGGAGCGCCGGGTGGCCGGAGAGGCCGAGATAATCGTTGGAGGTAAAATCGACGCCTTGCGGCAGGTTAAGCGAGCGATGCCGCGACTCGTTCCTCAGGCGCGACAGTTCCTGTGCCAGCCGTTGCATGGCGGTCCTTCGGGCATTCGTGCTTGTCCGGCGCGCGACCTTGCAGGCCGAGGTCGGCGAGCAGGCTGCGGTCGAAGTCGGCCTCCGGGTTGGGCGTCGTCAGCAGCTTCTCGCCGGTGAAGATCGAGTTGGCCCCGGCGAGGAACGCCAGCGCCTGCGCCTCGCGCGGAATCGACAGCCGGCCGGCGCTGAGCCGGACCATGGCGCGCGGCAAAAGGATGCGGGCGACGGCGATGGCGCGGATCCA
>JBDHSN010000040.1:0-19388 GCA_039808105.1 Rhodospirillales bacterium | reverse complement strand
CCGCGAAGAGGGTCAGGCGAAACCAATCGTCGTTATCCGTCATCGTCGTGACCTCGCCTGTCTTCAGATCGAGCTAGCCCTTGACGCACAGCACCTGCTTCAGGGTGTGCACTACGATGAAATAGGTGCCGATACGGTTGCCGACGCCGCGCGAGCCGGAGTGCACCATCACCCATACCCGGTCAGTCTCGTCGAGGCAGACCTCGATGAAGTGGTTGCCGGTGCCGAGCGTGCCGAGGTGCTCCAGCGCGGTGCCCTGGCGGATCTTGGGATGCTTTTCGACGATCGCCTCCAGGCCGTCGGCAAGGGTGGTGTGCCGGTAGGGCGGCGTCCTCCAGGTCTCGGCGACGGCGGTGGGGACCTCCTGCCAGGCGCCGTCGTCGCGCCCGACGCGGCCGGGGGCGGTGCGTCCGTGCGGCACCGCCGCCTCGATGGCGGCGCGCAGGCCGGCAAGGCTGTCCGGCAGCTGGTGGGAGGTCAGCGCGCTCGCCACCGCAGCCGATATCGACGCCGACCGCTGCCGGCACGATCGCTTCCTTGCTAGCGTTACGCCGAGGCAACGTCAATGCCAGCAACCGGCCCCTCCCGCGCGATGCATTGGGCCGAGGGCGGGGGTGCCGGGGGCGGGTCAAGGTTCTTGCGGGGGGGGCGAGCGGAGGACCGTTCGCACCAGCGGGACGGTGATCCGGCGGCGGCGGCTGCCTGCCGCGGCGGCGGCGAGGTCGGCGACCAGCCGGCGGGCAGCGGCGAAGGAGCGCTCGATGCGCGGCACTGCATAGCCGATGACCTCCGCATCCACCTTCAGCAGGCGGTCGGCGAACAGCTTGACCAGCACCGCCGCGATCAGGCCGTCGTCCGGCTGGCCGATGCCGGCGGCGTCGGCGGCGAGCAGGCGCGAGCGCAGGTCGGGGAGGGCGACCGGCCAGTGCGCCGGCGGCGCCTCGCCGGTGAGCAGCAGGTGACCGCGCCGTTCGACGATGGCGTTGTGGAGGTGGAGCAGCGGCCGCTCGAGTCCGGCGCGCGCCGCGCGGTCGGCATCGTCGACGATGAAGACGCTGGCGCCGGCGGCGAGGTCGACGGCATCGGCGAGGCGGAGAAGCTGATGGTCGACCAGCACGCCGTGGCTACGGCGCAGGAAGACGTGGGCCAGATGGGTCTTGCCGCAGCCGGTCGGCCCGGACAGGACGAGGACCGGCGTCCGCCACGCCGGCCACGCCGCCAGCCGCTGCACTGCCAGACGGTTTGGCTCGGCGACGAGAAAGTCTTCTCCGGCCAGCGAGACCGGCGGCGGCAACGGCAGCGGCAACTGCCGGATCGGGCCGCTCACCGTTGCGTCGCGCTGGTCCGGTCGTCGCCATCAGCCGGCGGAGCCTCGCCAGCGATGCCGGACGCCGCCGCGGCGGGCGACGGCGCGTTGGGCGGCAGCACCTCGACGACGTTGGGATCGGTCAGCCGCGGATCGGCGTAGAGGGCGCTGTTGCGATAGCGCTGCACGCCGTAGCGGACCAGCACGCCCACCGCCGCCGCGACCGGCACCGCCAGCAGGGCGCCGGTGATGCCGAGCAGGACGGCGCCCGCCGTCACCGCGAAGATCAGCCAGACCGGATGCAGGCCGACCCGGTCGCCGACGATCTTCGGGCTGACGAAGTTGCCTTCCAGCATCTGTCCGGACAGAAACACCGCTGCGACCAGAAACACCGGCAGCCAGGTGTCGAACTGCGCCATCGCCAGCAGCAGGCAGGTGGTCAGCCCGACGATGTTGCCGAGATAGGGGATGATCGTCAGCACCCCGGCGCCGATGCCGAGCAGCAGGGCAAAGTCGAGGCCGACGAGGGTGAGGCCGATGGCATACCAGGCGCCGAGCAGCAGGCAGACGATGGCCTGGCCGCGGACGAAGCCGCTGAGCCGGTCGTCGATCTCCGCGGCGAGGTGGCGGACGGTGTCGGCGCTGTGCAGCGGCAGCAGGGAATCGATGTGCGCCACGAGGCGGTCCCAGTCGCGGATCATGTAGAACGCGACCACCGGCATCACGAACAACAGGCCGAGCAGATTGAGCAGCGCCGCGCCCTGGTAGACGATGCTGCTGAGGATCTGGCCGACCCAGCTCAGGACATCGCCGGCGTGCGACTTGATCGCCTCGTCGATCTGTGCCGCCTGGCTCGGCGTCAGGTTGGCGCGAAGCCGGCGCAGCAGCGGCTGAACCTCGCCGCGCAACTCATCGAGGTATTTCGGCGCCCGCGAGATCAGCCCGGCAACCTGGTCGCTGAGAACCGGCACCAGCACGACCACCACCATCGCCACCGCGAGCAGGAAGCCGAAGATGATCACCAGCGCGGCCGCGGTGCGGGGCATGCCCAGCCGCTCCAGCCGGTCGGCGACCGGGTCCAGCAGGTAGGCGACCCCGATGCCGGCGACGAACGGCAGCAGCGCGCCGCTCAGCAGGTAGAGGGTGGCCGCCAGCAAGACCAGCAGCACCAGCCACAGGATGATGTGGCGCTCGATGCTCACGGCGTTGCCTCCGCCGCCGTGGCCGGCGGGTGGTCGGGCGGCATCGATGCCGCGGCGGGCTCCTCGGGGGGCGGCAGCAGGGCGGCATCGACGACCGTCCACTGGCCGCTGCCGTCGTTGCGCAGGGCCAGACCGCGCTTGCCGAGGGCGGCGGAGAGGTCATCGGGCCCGCCCGGGTAGGAGATCGCCACGGTCGCATAGTCGCGGCCGACGGCGAGGACCTGCACCTGCTCGGCCTGCGGCACATCGGCCAGCCGGCGCCGCATCGCCACCCAGTCATCGAGCGTGACCGTCGGCACCCGGACGGTAGTGGTCGCCACGGCCTTGGTGGAGACCGCATTGCCGCGCCGCCAGACCGTTTCGACATCCTGTGCCACCGCTGCCGCCGCGTCGTTGAACACGGCGGCGTCGCCTTCCGGCGCCGCCAGCGGAAACGTCTTGTCCGGCAGCGGCTGGGCGTTGCCGGTCGCCGGGTAGCGGGTGGAGGTGACCTTGAGGCTGCGGCTGCTGCCGTCGGGCGCACCGGTCACCGTGGCGATGGTCACCAGCGCGTCCTCGGCGTCATTGCGCCGGGCGAGATCGGCAACGCGGCTGCGATCGACCGTCGCGGCCGCGTCGATGCCGGGCAGGCCGATGTCGCTGCCGTCACTGGCCGCGATGCGCAGCGGCACCAGACCGCGGTTGCGCGCCGCGGTCCGCCAGGCGTCGCGCCACAGGGTGCCGACCGCGCCCGCCGGAGCGCCCGGGGCTGCCGCCACCACCGGAACGACGAGCATCGGCTTGGAACGGGTGACGGCGAAGCGGGCACTGCGGCCGGCGAGCAGCCGTTTCACCGCATCGGGGCGGAACGTGTAGTTGAGGGTGGCGATATAGCGGACGGCGGAGACCTTCTCGTCGGTGACCGAGAAATCCTTGACCGCATCGCCGATGTTCGGCAGTGCTGCCATCCGCGCCCGCTGCGCCGGATCGACCAGCCGCTCGACCAGCACCCCCCAGGCGCGGCGCTCGCCGGCGGCCAGCGCCTTCATCCGCGCCGCAGCGGCCGTCTGGTCGGTCTCGTCGACACGGATGCCGCTCACCTGAAACAGATCGGCGTCGGAAGACTGGGCGCGCGCCGTGGCTGGCCCCATCAGCACCACGGCGACCAGCAGCAGGGCGAGGAGGGGACCGGCACCGGCCGGCCAGACGACGATTGCGGAATGGCCGTCTTTCATCTCATTATGCTTTCCAAGCAAGCCGCCGAACGGTCGGCAAGGTAACATGTCGCGTGGGGAAAGCCATCAGCGGCCTCTCGTATAAAGATGCGGGCGTCGATATCGACGCGGGGGAACGGCTGGTCGAGGCGATCCGCCCAATGGCGCGCGCCACCCGCCGCCCCGGCGTCGTCGATGATCTCGGCGGCTTCGGCGCCCTGTTCGACCTGCGGGCGGCCGGGTTTGCCGACCCGCTGCTGGTCGCTGCTACCGATGGCGTCGGCACCAAGCTGAAGCTGGCGATCGCCTGTGACCGGCACAACACCGTCGGCATCGACCTTGTTGCCATGTGCGTCAATGATCTGGTGGTGCAAGGGGCGCAGCCGCTGTTCTTCCTCGACTACTTCGCGACGCCGAAGCTCGTCGTCGAGCAGGGCAGCGCCGTCATCGCCGGTATCGCCGAGGGCTGCCGGCAGGCGGGCTGTGCGCTG
Source organism: Rhodospirillales bacterium (assembly GCA_039808105.1). Taxonomy (GTDB): domain Bacteria; phylum Pseudomonadota; class Alphaproteobacteria; order Rhodospirillales; family Defluviicoccaceae; genus Defluviicoccus. The sequence goes on along the minus strand of JBDHSN010000040.1, from coordinate 15,196 downwards.
ATCGGCGGCGAGACCGCCGAGATGCCCGGTCTTTACGTTGCCGGCGACTACGATCTTGCCGGGTTCGCGGTTGGCGCGGTGGAGCGCGGCCGGCTGCTGCCGAGTGCCGATGTGGCGGCCGGCGATGTCATCCTGGGCCTCGCCTCCAGCGGCCTGCACGCCAACGGCTATTCGCTGGTCCGCAAGGTGGTCGCGACCGCCGGTCTCGACTGGCAGGCGCCGGCGCCGTTCAACCCGGAGCAATCGCTGGGCGAGGCGCTGCTGACACCGACCCGCATCTACGTCAAGGCGTGTCTTGCGGCGCATGCGGCCGGCGGGCTGAAGGCGCTGGCGCATATCACCGGTGGCGGCCTGCTGGAGAACATTCCGCGGGTGCTGCCGGCCGATCTCGCCTGCAAGCTCGACGCGGGCCTGTGGCCGCTGCCAGCGGCGTTCGCCTGGCTGGCACAGGCGGGAGGAATCGTCCCGGACGAACTGGCCCGGACGTTCAACTGCGGCATCGGCATGGCGGCGGTCGTCGCCGCCGACCGCATCGGCGATGTCGCCGCCGCCTTCGAGGCGGCCGGCGAGCAGGTGCTGGAGATCGGCCGCATCGTCCCCTACGACGGCTCCGGCCGGCGCGTCCTCATAGACGGCGTCGCCCGGGCGTGGCAGGGCTGAAGCGATGCCGGATTCCCGCGCATCGGCATCCCGTCCGCCGCAGCTGCAGCCGGACGCCGCGCCGACGGCCGGTGTGCGCAAGCTGAAGGTGGCGGTGCTCGTCTCCGGGCGGGGCAGCAACCTGCAGGCGCTGATCGATGCCTGCGCCGGCCCCGGCTTTCCCGCTGAAATCGCGCTGGTGCTTTCCAACGTCGCCGGCGTCTACGGGCTGGAGCGGGCACGGCTGGCCGGCATTCCCTGCGGCGTCATCGACCACCGGGCGTTCGCCGGCCGCGAGCCGTTCGACCTGGCGCTGCATGCGGCGCTGGTGGAGAGCGGCGCCGAACTCGTCTGCCTTGCCGGCTTCATGCGCCTGCTGACCGACGGCTTCGTCGAGTTGTGGCGCGACCGGCTGATCAACATCCACCCGTCGCTGCTGCCGGCGTTCCGCGGCCTGCACGTGCACGAAAGGGTGATTGCCGCCGGGGCGCGCTTCTCCGGCTGCACGGTACATTTCGTCCGCCCGGCCATGGACGATGGCCCGATCATCGTGCAGGCGGTGGTGCCGGTCCATGCGCACGATGATGCCGACCGGCTCGCCGCGCGGGTGCTGGCGGAGGAGCACCGCATCTATCCGCTGGCGCTGCGGCTGATCGCGGAGGGGCGGACGCGCATCGAGGAGGAGTGCGTGATTATCGCCGGCGCGCGTGCGCCAGGGGTGGCGATGATCAATCCGGCACCGCCCGACGCGTAAGACGCCGGGCGCGCTGGATCGGACCGGCGGTTCAGCCGGGGATTTCGATTTCGCTGAAGAAGAAGGCGATCTCCTTCGCCGCGTTCTCCGGCGAGTCGGAGCCGTGTACCGAATTTTCCTGCACGTTCAGGCCCAGCGACTTGCGCACGGTGCCTTCGGCGGCATTGGCGGGATTGGTCGCGCCCATGATCTCGCGGTTGCGCAGGACGGCGTTTTCACCTTCCAGCACCTGCACGACGACCGGACCGGACATCATGTATTCGCACAGCTCGTCGTAGAAGGCACGCTGGGCATGGACCTCGTAGAACTTCTGCGCATGCGCCTTGGTGAGCTGCAGGCGCTTCTGGGCGACGATGCGCAGGCCGCCGTCCTCGAAGAAGGCATTGATCTTGCCGGTCACGTTGCGCGCGGTGGCGTCGGGCTTGATGATCGAAAGTGTTCGTTCGACGGCCATGGGCGGGCTCCCTCTCCCCTCAGTTGTCGACGCGTTCGTCCGATGACGGTGGCGACAAACGGTGTTGCGTCCGCGGGCGCGCAGACGGCCGTCCGCCGGCGGTCATCCGCCGGTCGAAGGCGGCCGCCTTATATCCGCCGACCCGCGTCCTGACAAGCGAGTGGTACATTCGCCAGACCGGCGCGGCGGCGGGTCAGCAATGCATGAGCGTGCATTGACTTGACCTTTGTTTATCCTATCATCTCGACTGGGTTATTAGAGAAGCATCGTCGCTGCGCCGCAATCCGGCGGTGCGTTGGAACCAAGACCGTATGTCATTTGCCGACCTGCAGCTCAGCGAGACGTTGCTGCGTGCCGTAGCCGACGCCGGCTACGAGACACCCACCCCGATTCAGGAACAGGCTATCCCCGTCGTGCTGATGGGGCGCGACGTCCTCGGATGCGCCCAGACCGGCACCGGCAAGACCGCGTCGTTCACATTGCCGATGATCGACATTCTTGCCGCTGGCCGGGCGAAAGCGCGGATGCCGCGCTCGCTGATCCTTGAGCCCACCCGCGAACTGGCCGCCCAGGTCGCCGAGAATTTCGACACCTACGGGAAATACCACAAGCTTGCCAAGGCGCTGATCATCGGCGGCGAATCGATGGCGGACCAGATCAAGGTGCTGGAGCGCGGTGCCGATGTGCTGATCGCCACGCCGGGACGGCTGCTCGACGTCTTCGACCGCGGCCGGCTGCTGCTCAACGACGTGCGCATCCTCGTCATCGACGAAGCCGACCGGATGCTCGACATGGGGTTCATCCCGGACGTCGAGCGCATCGTCGGCCTCGTCTCGCGCAACCGCCAGACGATGCTGTTCTCGGCGACGATGCCGCCCGCCATCCGCAAGCTGGCCGATGCCTTTCTCATCAATCCCAAGGAGATCACCGTGGCGCCGCCGTCGACGCCGGCGGAGACGGTGACCCAGGGGCTGATCGTCGTCGCCCATGGCGGCCTCGGCGGGCTGAAGGAGAAGCGCGCCGCGCTGCGCCGGCTGATTGACGGCGAAGAGGTGCGCAACGCGCTGATCTTCTGCAACCGCAAGCGCGATGTCGGCGTCGTCCATCGCTCGCTGGTCCGTCATGGCTACGACGCCGGCCTGCTGCACGGTGATCTGGCGCAGTCGCAGCGCACCGAGGTCCTGGAGCGGTTCAAGGCGGGGGAGCTGCGCTTGCTGGTGTGCAGCGACGTGGCGGCGCGCGGACTCGATATCTCCGACATGAGCCACGTGTTCAATTTCGATGTGCCCACCAGCCCGGAGGACTACGTGCACCGGATCGGCCGCACCGGGCGGGCGGGCCGCAGCGGCCGCGCGTACACCATCTCGATCCCGGAGGACGGCAAGTACGTCGGCCTGATCGAAAAGATGATCGGCAAGGCGATCCCGCGCATCACCCTTCCCGACCTGGAGACCGCCGAACTGGAGCGCGAGGAGCGCAACGGCCGGCGGCGTCGCGGTGGCCGGGTGCGCAGCGGCGAGGAGCGGCCGGCGGCGGCGCATGGCCGTCATCCGCGCAGCGAGCGCGCGCCGGCACGGCCGAAGCGGCCGGGGCGGGTGGAGCAGGGGGATCGTCCGGAGCTGTCTGCCAGCGCCGAGCCACCGGCCAGGTGGGAACGGCCGGCCGCCGCCGCTCCCCGCCGGCCCCGTCCTGCCGGCCGCCCGCCGCGCGAAGCGGAAGCACCGGTGGTCGGCATGGGCGATCATGTGCCGGCGTTCCTGCTCCGCGACGTACCGCTGCGCAAGAAGGCCTGAGGCAGGCAGGAGAGGCGGGGAGCTGGGCGGTGCGAACGATCTTCGTGCAGATCAAGTGCGAGCTGGGCAGGGCTTACGAAGTTGCCGACGAGCTTGTCGAGAACGTCGAGGGCGTCTCAGAAGTTCATTCGATATCAGGTAATTACGATCTGATGATCAAGTGTTACCTGAGCGACGATGACGACATCGGCCACTACGTGACTGAGCGGCTGCAGCGGCTGCCGGGGGTGAAGGACACCTTTACCATCATCGCCTTCAAGGCCTTCGCCTGACCCGCAGCTGATCGCGATTTCCCTCCTGGCAAGCCACCTCTGCCGAAGCATAACGACGGCGCCGGCGCGGCTGCCGAACCTGAGCCGTCGCTGCCGCCGGTCAGGCGGTGACGCCCAGCACGACGTCGAGCAGCATCATGATCACGAAGCCGGCGATGAGGCCGAAGGTGGCCGGCGTCTCGTGGCCGTTCTCGTGCGTCTCGGGGATGATCTCGTGGCTGATGACGAACAGCATGGCGCCGGCGGCGGCGGCCAGCGCCCACGGCAGCACCGCGCCCGACAGCGTTACCGCTGCCGCGCCGATCAATCCGCCCACCGTTTCCACCGCCCCGGTGGCGAGAGCCAGCAGGATCGCCTGCAGCCGTCCCCAGCCGAGCGGCAGCATGGCGAGGGCGACGACGAAGCCTTCCGGCAGGTTCTGCAGGAAGATGCCGAGGGTCACGGCGAGGCCGGCGATGGTGTCGCCGGAGGCGACGCCGACGCCGACGGCGAGGCCTTCGGGAATGTTGTGCAGGGTGATCGCCAGCACGAACAGCCAGATGCGCCGAACCCGCTTGGCCGACAGCATCCCGCCGGCGAGGCTCTCCGTGCCTTTGACGATGTGCTCGTGCGGCAGGGTGTGGTGCATCAGCCATAGACCGACAGCGCCGGCGATGATGCCGATGCCGACCATGAGGCCGCCGCCGAGCACGCTGCCGCTCTGGACGGCCGCGATCTGCAGCCCCGGCAGCAGCAGCGAGAAGCAGGTGGCCGCCAGCATGATTCCGGCCGCGCCGCCGAGCAGCACGTCCTGCAGGCGGCGGGACGCCCGGTCGACGAACAGCACCGGCAAGGCGCCGACGCCCGCCGCAAGTCCGGCGATCAGGCTGGCGAGGACCGCCGCCCACAGCAAGGGCAGCGAGGTGACGAATTGTGCGAGCGAACCCATCCCTGCCCCTTCCACGAGCCCTTGCCGGCACCGGCGCGGCGCCGCCGGCTGGCGAGCATCAACCACGTTCATCGGCGGGTGGCAAAGAACTCTCGCAGCAAGGCACCCGCCCGGGATTCCTCGATGCCGCCGATCACCTCCGGCCGATGGTGGCAGGTCGCCTGGGTGAAGATGCGGGCGCCGTGCTCGACGCCGCCGCCCTTCGGATCGTAGGCGCCGAAAAACAGCCGGTGCAGACGGGCGAAAGCCGCCGCCTGGGCGCACATGGCGCAGGGTTCAAGCGTCACCCAGAGCTCGCAGCGGATCAGCCGCGGGGTTTCCAACGCTCTCGCCGCGGCGCGGATGACCAGCAGTTCGGCGTGCGCCGTGGGATCGGCCAGTTCCTCGACCCGGTTGCCCGAGCGGGCCAGCACGGTGCCGTCGGTGCCGTCGACGAGGACCGCCCCCACCGGCACCTCGCCGCGCCGGGCCGCTGCTGACGCTTCTTCCAGCGCCAGGCGCATGTAGGTGTTGGCCATAGGCCACGATCTTCTGTAATTGCGAGGGTGCGTCAAGCCGCCCGGAACCGTGACCACGGCGAATTCGTTTTTGCGAGCGATAATGACCATCGGTTGTGGTAATCTGATCGACCCGCACCGGCTCCTCAAGCGGCGGCGTCAGGCAACCCGGTCTGTCACGGCATCAGCCGGATCGCCTGCTGCATAACGGTGCGGCGCACCAGGTCAGCGCCAGAAGGCGAGGCGTATGGGATAAGGGACGTCTTTTCATGTATTTGCCAAGAACGCTTCCGCTCTGCGAGCCCCATATCGCCACCTGGATCGGCAAGAGCGGACGGCGGTACGAGTTCGCCGTCTCGCGCCCGGCAGCGACATGGCTCGACGAAGCCGCGGTCTTCCTGCTGGTCCGGAGTACGGCCGACCACACCGATGTGCTGCATATTGGCCATGCCTGCAGCCTGCATAAGCGGTTCGGCGCGGCGCGGGATCGCTGCCCGGAGATCTGGCGGCGCGCGCTGGCGGCCGGAATGACGCACGTGCATCTGCGTTTCGAGGCGTGCACGGAGCGGGCGCGGCAGGCGGAGGTGGACGACCTCGTGGCAGTCCTGAAGCCGTCCCTGGCTCAACAACCTGCGATAGAAGATCTTCCGGCCTTCGAGGCGCCGCCGGCACTGACCGAGGTCGTCGTCGAGACGGTTGACGAAGATGTCCTGGTGCCGTTCCGCGCCCGTCTGAAGATCACACGCATGCGGGATCCGCATATCGATATCGAGGCTTTCGATGCCGACCTGGCGCGCAGCGACCTGCCGTTTGGTCATGCTTTCGAAGCTCCGCGATCCCATCGGTTTGACCCGGCCCGGGAATGCGACGTCGTCCATGACGATTTCGACGCCGCCGGCCCGCCAGTCATCGCGGCGGTGGAGGTGGTCGCGCCGGTGGTGATCCTGCCGGTCGTGGAGCCGGTTGCCGCTGAATTGCCCGACGCAGCGCCTGCGGTCATCGACGGTGCCGGCTCGGCAGCGGCGGAGGCGGCGGTCGTCGCGACGGATCCGGCGATCGTCGAGGTTTCCGCCGAGGACGCGCCGGTGCCGGCGTCTGCCGCCGCCAGCGTCGCCGCGGAGACGCAGCCGGCAGCCGACGCCGAGCGTGCCGAGGAGGCATCGGGCACCGGGGCTGCGGGCCTTCCCGCAGCGGCTGGCGACGAGCGGGCGGACGCGACGCCGGGCGGCGGCAAGGAGCGCTCGCCCGGTCTGTTCGGACGGCTGCTGCGCGCGGTATCCGGGCGGGGGTGGTTCGGCGGGTCACGGCCGCAGCCGTCGGAGGAGGCGGCGCTCGCGTCGTTGCCGGCCGGCGCCGCGGCCTCGGCTCGCGTTGAGGACAGTCTCCCGCCGGTCCTGGCGGCCGACGCGCTGGTTGCCCCTGCGACGGCAGTCGCCGACGACGTGGAGACGGAGAGGGAGGACATGGCGGCGGCAATCGCCGTTGCCGATAGGGCTGCTGACGGCCATGCCGTGGCGGAGGAGGAGTGCGAGGCCGAACGCGAGCCGGTGCTCATCCAGGCGGCAACACCTGGTGCGGATGAGTCCGGTGCCGTCGTCATCGGTGGCCCGGGAGACGAGGTTGTGGCAGGACCGGTCGCCGCGGCCGACCCGGTGGTGCCGGCCGCGGAGGAGCGGGACGCGGCAGAAATCGCGCTGCCAGCCGAGGCGGAGACGCCCGTCGCAGCCGAGGCCGCCGCTGCCGTGGCGAAGGTGGACATCCCCGCGCCGTTGCCGGTTGCCGTCGCGCCGATGCCGGCTGCCCCCCGCGAGGCGCGCGGTGGATTGCGGGCCGCCGATGGCGATGCCCCGCGGCCGACTGACGGTACGGGGAAGCGATCGTTCGGCTGCGATCCGGAACAGCCACTGGTGTTGTTCGCTGATGCCATGTCCGGTGAGGCCGGCGCCGATATCCTCGCCGAAGCGGTTTTCACCGTCTGCGGTACCGATACCGCTGTGCAATTCATCTTTGCCGGGGAGGGCGAGCTGCGCGCCGAACTGTGCGGGCGCGTCGGTGGCGCGGGTCTCGGCGAGCGCTGCCGTTTCCTCGGGGATGTTGCCTGCGAGCGGTTCCGCGAACTGATGCTGGCCGCCGATATCCTCGTCATCCCGGCGCGGGCCGGCCGCGGTGATCAACTGGCGAGCCGCGCCGTCCGCCACGGCAAGTGGGTTCTGGCGACCCATCAGGCGCAGGTGGGCTGTGTCGTCCACGGCGAGAACGGGCTGCTCACCTACGACAACCCGGGATCGCTGGTATGGGGGATCCGGGAACTGCTGGAGCGGGTTCGTCGTCAGCAATGCGGCGCTCGTGCCGAGGCCGCCTGATCCGCAGCCGGGGTGGAGACGGGGAACAGGGGGCTACCGGGAGCATCGGGTCCGATGCCCCGGCTCGGGGCTCGACGGTCTCGCGCCTGAGGCGGCGGGCGCTCACGATCGGCGGGCGATGATCCAGATGGCATGGACGAGGCCGGGAAGGTAGCCCAGCAGCGTCAGCAGGATGTTCAACCAGAAATGCCCGGTGAAGCCGACCTGCAGGAAGACGGCCAGCGGCGGCAGCAGGATCGCAATGAGGATTCGGACCAGTTCCATTGACGGTGTTCCCTTAAGTCAAAGGGTGTTCAGCACAAGCGCGCGCTGACGGGGCAGCATCGTCACTGCCAGCCCGCACCGGCGGGCGTGGCAATCCAGGACCGGATGCGGGAGGCAAGGGATTGGCTCACCGCCCTGGCAATCACCGGGGCTCAAGTCCGCCGCTGCTGCCCGTTGCCGGCAGAAGCGCCACAGCCTGAACGGCACCCCCGCAGGGATCGGCAGCACAACGCCTGATCATGGCCCCAGGGTCCAGCCGCCGCCGGGCTCTTCCGGGAGATCGGACGCCGGAGGTGGCCGGAGGTGGCGGGTGGCTGACCTTGCGCTATGCCGTACCCGCACCTATTCTATGCGCTCCAAGTAACGCTGGTTTGTAAGGAAAGCATTTGGTGAGCCCGACCGGCGCATCCAGCCACCATAGCAAGGTCCTGGTCCTCGGCTCCGGGCCCGCCGGCTATACCGCTGCCATCTATGCCGCGCGGGCTAATCTTGCGCCGACGCTGGTGCGCGGCCTGCAACCCGGCGGCCAGCTGACCATCACCACCGACGTCGAAAACTACCCTGGCTACGAGGACACCGTCCAGGGGCCGTGGATGATGGAGCAGATGGACCGTCAGGCGACGAAGGTGGGCACGCGCATGGTCGACGACAGCATCGTGTCGGTCGATCTGTCGCGCCATCCGTTCACGTGCACCGGCGATTCCGGCGATAGCTATACCGGGGACGCCCTGATCATCTGCACCGGCGCCCAGGCGCGCTGGCTCGGGCTGGAAAGCGAGAAGCTGTTCCAGGGCTTCGGTGTCTCCGCCTGTGCCACCTGCGACGGATTCTTTTTCCGTGACCTGCAGGTGGCGGTGATCGGCGGCGGCAACACCGCCGTCGAGGAAGCGATCTTCCTGACCAACTTCGCGTCCAAGGTCACCCTGATCCACCGCCGCGACCGCCTGCGGGCGGAGCCGATGCTGCAGGACCGGCTGTTCAGCAACCCGAAGATCACCGTGCTGTGGAATCACGTCGTCGAGGCCATCGAGGGCCAGCAGGAGCCGTTCAAGGCGGTGGCGGGCCTGCGCGTTCGCGACGTGCGCACCGGCGCGGTGACGACGCTGGCGGTGAACGGTGTCTTCGTCGCCATCGGCCATACGCCCAACACCGCAATGTTCCGCGGCCAGCTCGAGATGGACGACGAGGGCTACATCATCACCCGCTCCGACAGCACACGCACCAGCGTTGCCGGCGTCTTTGCCGCGGGCGATGTCCAGGACAAGATCTTCCGGCAGGCGATCACCGCTGCCGGCAGCGGCTGCATGGCGGCGCTGGAGGCGGAGCGGTTCCTTGCCCATGCAAGCGAGGCGGCACCGGCGCGGGCGGCGGAATAACCCCCGCCTGTTGCGGTGGGACATAAAGAATGACGCGGAGCGGGTTGTCTTTGCCCTGGGACGGGTCGATGCGGCCGGCTAAGGCTGCGCCATAAAAAACAAAGCACGGGGATGGCGATGGATTGGGACAAGCTGCGCGTCTTTCACGCCGTCGCCGAAGCCGGGAGCTTCACGCACGCTGGCGACATCCTCAACCTCAGCCAGTCGGCGGTGAGCCGGCAGGTCAGCTCCCTCGAGGAGAGCCTGCACGTGGCGCTGTTCCATCGCCATGCGCGCGGGCTGATGCTGACCGAGCAGGGCGACATCCTGTTCAAGACCGCTCGCGAGATTCTTGCCAAGCTGAACATGGCCGAGGCCCGCATCAGCGAGAGCCGCGAACGGCCGAAGGGGCCGCTGAAGGTGACGACGACCATCGCCTTCGGCTCGATCTGGCTGGCGCCGCGGCTGAAGGAGTTTCTGGAGGAGAACCCCGACATCGAGGTTTCCCTCGTCCTCACCGACAACGAGCTCGACCTGTCGATGCGGGAGGCGGACGTCGCCATCCGGATGACGACGCCGACCCAGTCCGACCTGATCCAGCGGCGGCTGATGACGCTCAAATACCATGTCTTTGCCGCTCCTTCCTATCTGCAGAAGCACGGCATGCCGCGGACGCCGGACGATCTCGATTCGCACCGTCTGGTCGTCTTTGGCGAGGACGCCCGGCCGCCGGTCCCCAACCTCAACTGGCTGCTGGAAGCCGGGCTGAAGGAGGGGACGCGGCGCAAGGCCTTTCTCAAGGTCAATTCGACCTATGGCATCTTCCGCGCGGTGCAGAGCGGCATTGGCGTCGGCGCGCTGCCGCAGTACCTCAACCACGAGAGCGGCAACCTGGTCGAGATCCTGCCGGAGATCCACGGCCCCGACCTCGACGTCTTCTTCGTCTATCCGGAGGAACTGCGCCATTCCAGCCGGATCACCCTGTTTCGCCAGTTCATCCTGCGCAAGGTCGAAGAACTGACCAATTGAAGGGCCGTCGCGCGACGTTTTTGTTCTGGCGGGAAGGCGGGAATGGTTCCGCGAGATTTTCCTGTTGAGATGGACGGGCCGCGCCTGAGCGTTTGACCGAAAATGTGATTAAAATCAATGCGCTAGGGCGACCGCCCGCGTCGTGCGCGGACTCGTTCCGCGCATCCATGTCTCACATTGCCTGCCGCAAGACTTGGGTGGCCGGGTCTAAGGATTGATTGTGAGCCAGCCGCTGAGGCTTCGTCGGAAGAGAAAAAAGGCCGCCCGGGAGCCGGGCGGCCAGTTTCGTTGCATGAAGTCGATCCAAACAGGGCAGTTCGGATCGACGCTCGCGGGACAGGGCGAAAATTAGGCGCTTTCCGGCCTGACCGGCACCTGCCGGACTCGACAGGTTGTGCCGCCATCGGTTGCCTGCCATTGCTGCCAGAATCGGCGATGAGCGTCCGCGCCGCGCGCCTCGCGATTCCCGCCGCGGCTCACCGGCGCATGACGGGCGGGCAGGCGCTCCGTTCTCCAATTACGCCCGTTCCGGCCGCAGATCGCGGCAATCTCGCGGAAACATGGCCAAAAAGTGCATTTGCGGTGGTGCCGCAACCCCGGATCCCGTAAGTTCCGCCGGAAAGCGGAAGCTTGGCTCAAGTCATGCCGTCGGCGCTTCCGCCGTCTTTTCCACCATATCGGCAGGCTGCTGCCGGGCTGTGGCCACTGCGGACTTGCGATGATGAGCGACGCCGAGGGTTCCTGCGCCGCTGCGGCGATGGCGGGAAATGACAAGACCGGATGCCAGGGCAACGATAGATCCCGGCGAGAGCAATCCCCTTGGCGCGTGGTTCGCCCGCCGCGCCAGCCGGGGTTGGTCGCGCTCTCATGAACCGCTCTGATCCGCCCGCGATGCCCTCGAACAGCGCCAGCCCGGCTCCCGCCGTCGCAGCAGCCACCGCGCCCGCCGATCCGCGCGCGGAAGTGACGGCCACCGATCCCGGCACCGTCGCGGTCTCGCTGAGCGGGGCCTGGACGATGGCGGGGCAGCGACCGGCGGTGGCGGATGTGACCGGGCGCATCGATGCCGTTCCGGCGGTGCGCCGTCTCACCTTCGATACCGAGCATCTCGGCCGCTGGGACAGCGCGTTTCTGACCTTCGTGCTCGGGCTGGTCCGCTACGCTCGTAACGGCAAGCTCGAGGTCGACCTTGCCGGCCTGCCGGCCGGCATGAGCGGCCTGATCGACCTCGCGACCGCGGTATCGCCGCACCAGGAGGCCGCCGCCCCGGCACGGCGGCCGTCCTTCGTGCGCATCTTCGGCCAGGCTTGCCTCGATCTTGCCAGCGGCACCGGGCGGCTGATGGCGTTCATCGGCGAAGCGTCCCTCAGCCTGATCCGCTTCCTGACCGGGCGGGCGCGCTTCCGCCGCTCCGACCTGTGGCTGTTCATCCAGCAGGCCGGCGTCGATGCGCTGCCCATCGTCTCGCTGCTCAGCCTGCTGCAGGGACTGACCATGGCGTTTCTCGGCGCCGCGCAGCTGAAAATGTTCGGCGCCCAGGTCTACGTCGCCAATCTGATCGGCCTGTCGATGGCAGCCGAGGTCGGCGCGGTGATGACCGCGATCATCATGGCCGGTCGCACCGGCGCGGCCTACGCCGCGCAGATCGGCACCATGCAGGTCAACCAGGAGATCGACGCGCTCAAGACGATGGGGCTTGAGCCGATGGATTTCCTGGTGCTGCCGCGAATGCTGGCGCTGATCCTGATGATGCCGCTGCTCTACCTCTATGCGAACCTGCTGGGCATGCTCGGCGGCGGCCTGATCGCGGTGACCGTGCTCGGCATGACCGGTGACCAGTTCGCCAACCAGCTGTTCCACGCCGTGCCGCTGTCGGTGTTCGTCACCGGCCTGATCAAGAGCGGCGTCTTCGGCGTGCTGGTGGCGCTGAGCGGCTGCATGCAGGGGATCAACTGCGGGCGTAGCGCCGCCGCGGTGGGCGACGCCACGACCTCGGCGGTGGTCACGGCGATCGTCGCCATCATCATCGCCGACGGCGTCTTCGGCGTTGTCGCGCCGCCCTTCTCGATCCAGTAGCGGGGAGGGGGAAGTGGCGGAAACCGACCGCGAGCCGATCATCTCCGTCGAAGGCCTGACGATGGCCTTCGGCGACTTCGTCGTCCAGAAGGACCTGACGTTCACCGTCCGGCGCGGCGACATCTTCGTCATCATGGGCGGCAGCGGCTGCGGCAAGAGCACGCTGCTGCGCCACCTGATCGGCCTGCAGTCGCCGGCAGCGGGCAAGGTCTACTACGGCAAGCAGAGCCTGTGGGACACGGAAGCCGAGGCGCGGCTGGCGATCCTGCGCCGCACCGGCATTCTCTACCAGTCGGGCGCCCTGTTCACCTCGATGACCCTGGCCGAGAACGTCGCGCTGCCGCTTCAGCTCTATACCAAGCTGAAGCCGGCAGAGATCCGCGACATCGTCTCGACCAAGCTGGCGCTGGTCGGGCTTGCCGGCTACGAGGCGTTCTTCCCGTCGGCGATCTCCGGCGGGATGGTGAAGCGGGCGGGCCTGGCGCGGGCGATGGCGCTCGACCCGGAGATCCTGTTCTTCGACGAGCCGTCCGCCGGTCTCGATCCGATCACCTCCAAGCGTCTCGACGATCTCATCGGCCAGCTGCGCGACGATCTCGGCGCGACCATCGTCATGGTCACCCACGAGCTGCCGAGCATCTTCGCCATCGCCGACAACTCGGTCTTTCTCGACAACGTCAAGCGCACCGCGACCGCCGGCGGCGATCCGCGCGAGATGATCCGCACCACCCGCGATCCGATGGTGCGGGAGTTCCTGACCCGTGAGGGGACGTTCCACGAGGACGTGCTCGCCCCCACCGCCGCCCCGCCGTCCGCAGGAGCCGTCTGAATGCGCAAAGTCAACCCGACCCTGGTCGGCGCCTTCGTCCTCGGAGCGATCGCCCTGATCATGGCGATCGTCATCCTGTTCAGCAGCGGCCGGCTGTTCCAGCCGACGCTGCCGGTGATCATGGAATTCCACGGCTCGGTCAAAGGCCTGCAGCCGGGCTCGCCGATCAGTTTCCGCGGCGTAACGGTCGGCAAGATCACCGCCCTCGAGCTCGCCTACAACGTTGACAACGATACCATCGCGATCCCGGTACGGGGCGAGATCTATGGCGATGTCCTCAACTTCGTCGGCGGTTCCGAGAAGCACGAGACCCTGATCGAGAGATTGTTGGGGTCCGGGAAGCTGCTGCAGGAGTTCATCGACAAGGGTCTGCGCGCGCAACTCTCGCTGCCCAACTTCGTCACCAACCAGGTCGACGTGACCATCGACTTCTTCCCGACCCTGGCCGGGCAGGCAAAGCGGGTCGAGCTGGAAGGCCGTCTGGAAATCCCAACGGTGCCGTCGGAGATTCAGCAGGTTACCGCGACGCTGCAGAGCCTGGTGGGCAAGCTGTCGCAGTTGCCGCTCGACAAGATGATCGAGCAGGGCCAGCAGGCGCTGGCCGGCGTCACCCGGCTGGTCACCGACCCGCAGCTTGAGCAGATCATTGCCAACGCCAACGCGACGCTGGCCAATGCGAAGCAGGCGGTCGCCGCGCTCGACAGCAAGATGACGCCCATCCTCGGCAACACCCAGCAGATCACCGGCCAGGCGGTGACCACCGTGGCGGAGGCCAACCGGCGGCTGGCGGAACTGAAGGACACCATCCGCGAGGTCGACGGCGCGCTGGGCGGCGCCCAGACGTCGATGAACAACGCCGACAAGCTGGTCGGCACGATCAACGGCATGCTGGCACCCGGATCGCCGCTGACCTACGAGCTGATCAATACGCTCCGCGAGGTATCGAGCACCGCCCGCTCGGCGCGCGCGCTGATGAACACCATCGAACGGGATCCGAACGCCCTCATCCTGGGACGGCCCACCACCAAGTCGGGAGAAACGCAGTGATCGACCGCCGGCATCTCCGATCGGGTTGGCTCGCCGTGGCAGTGGCGTGCTGGGCGCTTGCCGGCTGCTCGTCGGTCTTCACTCCCTCGGCACCGATGAGCTACTACACGCTGACACCGCAGGCGACGGCGGCGGCGTCGGTCCCGGGGATGTCCGGGCGGATCGTCGCGGTGCAGACGGTGCGGCTGCCGGACTATCTCAACCAGAACGGCATCGTCACCCGCACCGAAGATAATGCCGTCAACGTCGCCAGGAACACCCAGTGGGCGGGCGCTCTCGACGACAACATCACCCGGGTGCTGGTCAGCGACCTCGCGGTGATCCTCGGCAGCACCAAGGTCGTCGCTTTCCCGGTCAGTCCCGCCCTGCCGCTCGACCGGGTGGTGCAGGTGGACGTTTCCCGCTTCGAGCAGGGCGCCGACGGCATCGTCACCCTGGCCGCCCAGTGGGCGATCTTCGCCGACGGCGGCCGCACCTTTGCCGGCACCGACTCGGCGACCTACACGCTGCCGGTCGCCGGCAGCGGCTACGGCGCCACCGCCGCGGCGATGAGCCAGTTGCTGGCAACCCTGAGCCACGACATCGCCACCACCCTCGTCAGCACCGGCCACGTCCCCGCCAGCTAAGCCGCGGCCCCGCCGTCCACCGTCCCGCTGACGCCGGGCGCTCCCTCTCCCTCACCGATCCCGCGGGGGCGAGAGGGACTTGCGGCCGGCCCTTGACCCCTCGCGCCGGGGAGAGGGGGGGCCGAGGCGAACGCACCGGGGGGGGGCGTTCGCCCGTCCGCCACGCCGTAGGCCGTGAACCCCCTCCGTCGGTCGATGTCATTGCGAGCCCGCGTCAGCGGGCGCGGCAATCCAGTCCGCCGGGGCGAGCCCGTCGAGCCTGGATTGCTT
>JBDHSN010000039.1:0-19795 GCA_039808105.1 Rhodospirillales bacterium | reverse complement strand
AAGTCGATCGGCACCTCCAACGCCCACAACATGGTCAAGGCGACGTTCGCGGCGCTCAACCGCTGCTTCTCGCCGCGGGCAGTCGCTGCCCGGCGGGGCAAGAAGGTGAGCGAGATCATTTCGCGACGGAGCGAGGCTCCGGGCGGCGAGCGGCCGCACGGCGGCGGCGAGGCAGCCCCGGCGGCGCGCGGTGAGGAGGCGGCCCGATGAGCGAGGCCGCCGCCGCGGGCCGGGTGCGGGTGACCCAGGTGAAGAGCCCGATCGCCCGTCGTCACGACCAGCGGGAAACGCTGATCGGCCTCGGTCTCAACAAGCTGCATCGCACCCGCGAGCTGGAGGATACGCCTTCGGTGCGCGGCATGATCAACAAGGTCCGCCACCTGTTGCGGGTGGAGGAGATCGGCTGAGCGGCAGAGCCTGCTGCGGCCGCGGGGACGCGACATGAGATTGAACGAGATCAGGGATAACCCTGGGGCAACGCATCCGCGCAAGCGCCTCGGGCGGGGCATCGGCTCCGGCCTCGGCAAGACCTCCGGCAAGGGCCACAAGGGTCAGAAGGCGCGCAGCGGTGGACAGCGCTTCGTCGGCTTCGAAGGCGGCCAGATGCCGCTCTACCGGCGCCTGCCGAAGCGCGGCTTCAAGAAGCCGTTCCGCCAGGAGTTCGTCGTGGTCAATGTCGGCACGCTGCAGCGGGCCGTCGATGAAGGCCGGCTCGACGCGGCCCAGCCTATCGACGAGACGATGATGCTGGCCGCCGGCCTGTTCCGCCGCCGGCGGGACGGTGTCCGCCTGCTCGCCAAGGGTGAATTGACGGCGGCGGTTCAGGTGCAGGTCACCGGGGCGTCGAAGGCGGCGATTGCCGCGGTGGAAAAGGCCGGCGGACGCGTCGTCACGGCAGCCGCCAGCGCTTCACCGGCGGAGCCTGCCGGCGAAGCGCCGTCCGCCTGACGGCCGGGAGACCCAGCGCATGGCTTCGGCCGCGGAGCAACTCGCCTCGCGCATGAATTTCGGGGCCTTCGGCAAGGCCACCGAGCTGAAAAAGCGCCTCTGGTTCACGCTGGGGGCGCTGATCGTCTATCGGCTGGGCACCTACATTCCGCTGCCCGGCGTCGATCCCACTGCCATCGCCGATATCTTCGCCCGGCAGTCGGGCGGCATCCTCGGGATGTTCAACATGTTCTCCGGCGGCGCGCTCGCCCGGATGACGATCTTTGCGTTGAACATCATGCCGTACATCTCCGCCTCGATCATCATGCAGTTGATGACGGCGGTGGTGCCGAGCCTGGAGTCGCTGAAGAAGGAGGGCGAGTCCGGGCGCAAGAAGATCAACCAGTACACCCGTTACCTGACCGTGCTGATCACCGCCGGCCAGGCGTACGGGCTCGCCATCGGCCTGGAGGGGATGCAGTCCTCGATCGGCGCCGCGGTCCATGATCCCGGCTGGTTCTTCCGGCTGAGCACGGTGATCACCCTCGTCGGCGGCACCATGTTCCTGATGTGGCTCGGCGAGCAGATCACCGCGCGCGGCATCGGCAACGGCATCTCGCTGATCATCTTTGCCGGGATCGTCGCACAGTTTCCGCATTCGCTGGTGGCGACGCTGGAACTGGGGCGCACCGGGGCGTTGTCGGCGGCCTTCATCATCGGCCTGATCGTGCTGGCGATCGCCGTCATCTACTTCGTCGTCTTCGTCGAGCGGGCGCAACGGCGGATCGTCGTGCAGTACCCGAAGCGTCAGGTCGGCGCGCGGGTGACCTCCGGCGAGAGCAGCCACCTGCCGCTGAAGATCAATACCTCGGGGGTCATTCCGCCCATCTTCGCCTCCTCGATCCTGTTGATGCCGATCACCATCATCGGTTTCATGGCGGGCACCGGTCCCGAGTGGCTGACCACGGTGTCGGTCTATCTCGGTCACGGACAGCCGCTGTACCTGATCATCTATGTGACGTTGATCGTCTTCTTCGCCTTCTTCTACACGGCGGTGGTGTTCAATCCGACCGAAACGGCTGACAACCTGAAGAAGTACGGGGGCTTCATCCCCGGCATCCGGCCCGGTCGCAACACGGCGGAGTACCTCGACCGCGTGCTGACCCGGCTGACGGTGATCGGCGCCGCCTATCTGGCGATCGTCTGCATTCTGCCGGAGATCCTGATCTCGCGGTTTGCGGTTCCCTTCTACTTCGGCGGCACCAGCCTCCTGATCGTGGTCACTGTCACCATGGACACCGTTGCCCAGGTGCAGTCGCATCTTCTGGCACACCAGTATGAAGGTCTGATCAAGAAGGCCAAGCTGCGAGGGAGGAAGTGATGAACCTGATACTGCTGGGCCCTCCGGGCGCCGGAAAGGGCACGCAGGCGAAGCGCATCGTCGAGGCCTTTAAGCTGGTCCAGCTGTCGACCGGCGACATGCTGCGCGCAGAAGTCGGCAAAGGCTCCGAGATCGGCCGTCAGGCCGCCGCCATCATGAAAGCCGGCCTGCTGGTGCCGGACGAAATGATCGACAAGCTGGTCAATAGCCGGCTGGATCAGGACGATTGCGCCAAGGGCTTCATTCTCGACGGCTTTCCGCGGACGCTGCCGCAGGCGGCGGCGCTCGACGAGATGCTGGCGAACAAGAGCTTGGCGCTGGACGCGGTGCTGTCGATCCAGGTTGACGACGAGGCCATGGTCCAGCGGATCTCCGGTCGCTACACCTGCGCCAAGTGTGGCGAGGGGTATCACGATACGTTCAAGCGGCCGAAGAAGGCTGGGGTTTGCGATGTCTGTGGCGCAACCGACTTCACCCGCCGCGACGACGACAAGGCCGAGACGGTGCGCGCCCGTCTGAAGGCGTACCACGCTCAGACCGAGCCGATCATCGCCTACTACCGTAAGCGCGGCATTGTCCACAGTATCGATGGAATGCTCAGCATCGACGGGGTGACGGAACAGGTAATCGCTGCCCTGAAGGAGCACGTCGGGGCGGCCTAGACGAGGCGGGGTTGACTGAAAGGGGGCGGTACTTATAATTTCCGCCCCCATACCTTGTCCTCCCGCATGCGAGAAAATCAGCAGATTAAGAGGGCCCAGTGGCACGGCTTGCCGGTATCAACATACCCAGTCAGAAGCGCATTGGCATCGCGCTGACCTACATCCACGGCATCGGCCGCAAGACGGCGGAGGAGATCTGCCGCCGCGCCGAGGTTCCGGAAGAGCGCCGGGTCTCGGAGCTGACCGACGCCGAAACCCTGCGCCTGCGCGAGCTTGTCGACCGCGAATACAAGGTCGAGGGCGACTTGCGGCGCGAAGTCGCGATGAACATCAAACGGCTGATGGATCTTGGCTGCTACC
This sequence comes from Rhodospirillales bacterium, assembly GCA_039808105.1. Classification (GTDB taxonomy): domain Bacteria; phylum Pseudomonadota; class Alphaproteobacteria; order Rhodospirillales; family Defluviicoccaceae; genus Defluviicoccus. Next base: position 16,465 of record JBDHSN010000039.1, on the reverse strand, counting down.
GGGGTCTGCGGCACCGCCGCGGCTTGCCGGTCCACGGACAACGGACCCATACCAACGCGCGCACGCGCAAAGGGCCGGCGAAGCCGATTGCAGGCAAGAAGAAAGTCACTAAATAGGCGAGACAGGATCAGCGGATGGCCAAGGCGGCAACGCAGCGCCCGAAGAAGCGGGAGCGGCGGAATATCGTTTCGGGGGTCGCGCATATCAACGCGACGTTCAACAACACGGTGGTGACCATCACCGACGTGCAAGGGAACTCCATCGCCTGGTCATCAGCCGGTGGCCAGGGCTTCAAGGGTTCGCGCAAATCGACCCCGTACGCAGCGCAGGTGGCCGCTGAGGACGCCGGCCGCAAGGCCATGGAACATGGCATGAAGACGCTTGAGGTCGAGGTGAAGGGACCCGGGGCGGGCCGCGAATCGGCTCTGCGCGCACTGCAGGCAGTAGGGTTCACGATCACGGCGATCCGCGACGTCACTCCCATCCCGCACAACGGCTGTAGACCACGCAAGCGCCGGCGCGTGTGAGACGAGCGGGGGCGGCGCAAACAAGGCGTCCACCACCGAATGGGCACTGGTGGTGCGGGCAGGATAGGGGGGCATCCGCTCGGCCGATGCCGTTGACAGTGCGATGAAAGGTCGTCTCGTGATTCAGAAGAACTGGCAGGCTTTGATCAAACCGACGAAGCTCGACATCGTTCCGGGTTCCGATCCGAAGCGGGTGGCGACAATCGTCGCCGAGCCGCTGGAGCGGGGCTTCGGGCTCACGCTGGGCAATGCGCTGCGCCGGGTGCTGCTGTCCTCGCTGCAGGGTGCGGCGGTGACGGCGCTGCGCATCGACGGCGTGCTGCACGAGTTTTCCAGCATCCCCGGCGTACGGGAAGATGTGACCGACATCGTCCTCAACATCAAGACCCTTGCGCTGCGCATGGGCGGCGAGGGGCCGAAGCGGGTGGCGCTGACCGCCGAAGGGCCGGGCGAAGTGACCGCCGGGATGATCTCGACCGGCCACGACATCGAAGTGATGAACCCCGAGCTGGTCATCTGCACGCTGGACGACGGCGCCCGTCTCGCCATGGAGATGGTGGTGGAGAACGGCAAGGGTTACGTGCCGGCCGGCGCTTCGCGTACCGAAGACATGCCGATCGGGCTGATCCCCATCGATTCCGTCTATTCGCCGGTGCGCAAGGTTGCCTACAAGGTGGAGAACACCCGCGTCGGCCAGGTCACCGACCACGACAAGCTGTCGCTGGAACTGGTGACCAACGGCGCCGTAACCCCGGAAGACGCGGTGGCGCTGGCGGCGCGCATCCTGCAGGATCAGCTGCAGCTGTTCATCAACTTCGAGGAGCCGCAGGCCGCCGTCGAGGAAGACCGCAAGGATGAACTGCCGTTCAACAAGAACCTGCTGCGCAAGGTGGATGAACTCGAGCTGTCGGTACGCTCTGCCAACTGCCTGAAGAACGACAACATCATCTACATCGGCGACCTCGTCCAGAAGACCGAGGCCGACATGCTGCGGACGCCCAACTTCGGGCGGAAGTCGCTCAACGAAATCAAGGAAGTGCTGGCGCAGATGGGCCTCCAGCTCGGCATGGAGATCCCCAACTGGCCGCCGGAAAACATCGAGGAATTGGCGAAGCGGCTGGAAGAGCCGTTCTAAAGGCCGCCCTTCCAGCGATAGGAGAATCCCGGGATGCGTCATCGCATGAGTGGGCGCAAGCTCTCTCGCACCAGCAGCCACCGTTCGGCGATGTTCGCCAACATGACCGTTTCGCTGCTCCGTCACGAACAGATCATGACGACGGTACCGAAGGCCAAGGAACTGCGCAGCTACGCCGAGAAAATGATCACGCTCGGCAAGCGCGGCGGCCTGCACGCGCGCCGGCAGGCGATCTCTTTCCTGCAGGACGAGCCGATCGTCAGCAAGGTGTTCGGGCCGCTGGCCGAACGCTACCGCGCGCGCCAGGGGGGCTACACCCGGGTGCTCAGAGCCGGCTTTCGCCATGGCGACAATGCCCCGGTGGCGGTGATCGAGCTGGTCGATCGCGATCCGGCGGCAAAGGGCGCCGAGGACAAGGCCCGTCACGCCGCGCAGCTCGAAGCGGCGGCGGCGGCCGAAGCGGCGCGGTAGGCCAGGTTCGGGGGAACGCGTGGCGGGACTGGCAGGGCGCGCGGGCCGGTCCCGGCGCCGGCGCTGCTCGTCCGCAGGCCGGCGCGGGCCGCTTTTCCGGACCCTCCTGGTCGGCGCGCTCTGTCTTCTCGCCGCCTGCACCGCGCCGGCGCTGGCGCAGCGGGTGGTGCCGGCGCGCAGCGAGCAGATCCAGCTGTCGTTCGCCCCGGTGGTACGCATCGCCGCGCCGGCGGTCGTGAACATCTACAGCCGGCGGGTGGTCACCACCGCGGTCTCGCCGCTGTTCAATGATCCGTTCTTCCGCCGCTTCTTCGGCGAGAACTTCTCGTTCGGCGCGCCGCGCCAGCGGGTGCAGAACTCGCTGGGATCGGGCGTCATCGTCGCTCCGGACGGCACCATCGTCACCAACCACCACGTCGTCGGCGGCGCCGACGAGATCACCGTGGTACTCGCCGACAAGCGCGAGTTTGCGGCAAAGCTGCTGGGCTCCGACGAGCATACCGACATTGCCGTGCTGAAGGTCGATACCGGCGGCGAGAGCCTTCCCTCCATCGAATTCCGCGATTCCGACACGGTGCAGGTGGGCGACCTGGTGCTGGCGATCGGCAACCCGTTCGGCGTCGGCCAGACGGTAACCAGCGGCATCGTCTCCGCCCAGGCGCGCACCGCGGTCGGCATCAGCGATCTCAACTTCTTCATCCAGACCGACGCCGCGATCAACCCCGGCAACTCCGGCGGCGCGCTGATCGACATGAGCGGCCGGCTGATCGGCATCAATACCGCCATCTACTCGCAGAGCGGCGGCTCGATCGGCATCGGCTTTGCCGTGCCGTCCAACATGGTGCACTCGGTGCTGGCGAGCTTCTCCGGTGGCGGCCGGCGGCTGCAGCGGCCGTGGCTGGGGGCCTGGGGACGGGCGGTGACCAGCGATGTCGCGCAGGCGCTGGGCATGCGCCGTCCCACCGGCGTGCTGGTCGAGGAGGTGGCAGATGGCGGTCCGGCCGAGCGCGCCGGCATCCGGGTCGGCGATGTCGTCCTCGCGGTCAACGGCCAGCCGGTCGATGACCCGCAGGCGCTCCTCTACCGCATCGCGACGCTGGGTGCGGCCAGCAGCGCCGACGTGGACCTGTGGCGCAAGGGCGAAGAACGCCGGGTGACGCTGCCGGTGCGCGCTGCACCGGAGGATCCGCCGGGCAACCCGGTCGAGCTGCAGGGAGCGCAGCCGCTGAGTGGCGCGACCGTCGCCAACCTCTCGCCGGCGCTGGCCGACGAGCTGGGCACCGAGCGCTTCTATCGCGGCGTCGTCGTCCTCAAGGTGGCCGACGGCAGCAACGCCGACCAGATCGGCCTGCAGCGGGGCGATCGCATTCTCTCCGTCAACGGCGTAGACGTCGTATCGAGCGCCGGCCTGCGCAAGCAGGTCGGCCGGCGCAGCCAGCGCTGGCAGATCGTCGTCGGGCGTGGCGATCAGCAGTTCAACCTCGTCTTCGGCGGCTGACCTTGGCGCGTAAGGGGAAGAGCGGGGATCCCTCGCTGTTCCAGGCGCTGGCCCCACAGCCGCTGGCCGACCGGCTGCGGCCGCAGCGGCTCGAGGATGTCGTCGGCCAGGACCACCTGCTGGCGAAGAGTGCGCCGATCGGGCGGATGCTGGCCGCCGGCAAACTCGCCTCGATGATCCTGTGGGGGCCGCCCGGCTGCGGCAAGACGACGATCGCCCGGCTGCTGGCGCAGCGGACGGACCTTGAGTTCGTGGCGCTGTCGGCGGTTTTCTCCGGGGTTGCCGACCTGCGCCGGGTGTTCGAGGAAGCCCGCGGCCGGCGGGCGCAGGGCCGCGGCACGCTGCTGTTCATCGACGAGATTCATCGCTTCAACCGGGCGCAGCAGGACGGCTTTCTGCCGTGGGTCGAGGACGGCACGGTGATCCTCGTCGGCGCCACCACCGAAAACCCGTCGTTCGAGCTGAACGCGCCGCTGCTGTCGCGCGCCCGCGTCCTCGTGCTCAACCGCCTCGATGATCGGGCGCTGGACGCGCTGCTGTCGCGCGCCGAGGCCGCCCTCGGCCGGCCGCTGCCGCTGGATGCCGACGCCCGCGCCGCGCTGTGCGCCCTTGCCGACGGTGACGGCCGCTACCTGCTGAACCTGGTGGAGGTGCTTGCCGAGCTGCCGGAAGAGCCGCAGCTTGACGCAGCAGCGATGGCGGCGGCGGTACAGCGGCGGATGCCGCTGTACGACAAGGCGCAGGAAGGCCACTACAACCTCATCAGCGCGCTGCACAAGTCGCTGCGCGGGTCGGACACCGATGCCGCACTGTACTGGCTGGCGCGGATGATCGAAGGCGGCGAGGACCCCCGCTACATCGCCCGCCGGCTCGTCCGCTTCGCCTCCGAGGATATCGGCCTCGCCGAGCCGCAGGCGCTGATCCAGGCGCTGGCGGCGTGGGAGGCCTACGAGCGGCTGGGCTCGCCGGAAGGCGAACTGGCCCTGGTTCAGTGCGTGATCTTTCTCGGCTCCGCCCCTAAATCCAATGCAGCCTACAAGGCGCAGGGTGCGGCCCTGCGCTTGGCGCGGGAGACGGGCTCGCTGATGCCGCCGAAGCATATCCTCAACGCACCGACCCGGTTGATGCGGGATCTCGGCTACGGTGAGGGCTACGCCTACGACCACGATGCACCCGAGGGCTTCTCCGGCCAGGACTACTTCCCCGACGGCATTGCGCGCCGCCGGCTGTATCATCCCGGAGACCGGGGTTTCGAAAAGGAGATCGCGGCGCGGCTGGCCTACTGGGACAGGCTGCGCGCCCGCAGGGAGCAGCAATGACGACAGGAGCGCGGGAGCCCGTGGCGGCGTTGCCGCAGCACGCCGAAGATGCGGATGGCGGCGGGCTGGTGGAGGAGAAGGTCCGGGCGGAGCCGGTGGCTGTGGCCGCCGACGAAAGTGGACTGCGGCTGGATCGCTGGTTCCGCCGGCGCTTCCCGGTGGTCACCCATGGCACCCTGGAGCGCCTGCTGCGCACTGGCCAAGTGCGCATCGACGGCCATCGGGCGACCGCCGGCGACCGGTTGGAAGCGGGCCAGCGGGTGCGCGTGCCAGGCTCGATCCAGGCCGGGCCGGTCGGATCCCGCACCGTCCGCATCCGCGCCGATGACCGCACCGATCCGGGTGCGGCGGAAGACCTGCGGCGGCGGGTCCTGCATCGGGATGCCCACGTTCTCGTCATCGACAAGCCGGCGGGCCTCGCCGTGCAGGGCGGCTCGAAGATGGTGCGGCACCTCGACGGCATGCTCGATGCCCTGGCCTTCGAGGGCGAGCGGCCGCGGCTCGTCCACCGTCTGGACAAGGATACCTCGGGCGTGCTGGTGCTGGCCCGCTCGGCCAGCGCTGCAGCCCAGCTTTCCCGCTCCTTCCGCGAAGGCCGCGTGCACAAGACCTACTGGGCGGTGGTCGTCGGCGCGCCGGCGGCGCAGGAAGGGCGGATCAGCCAGCCGCTGGCGAAGCGCTTCGGCGTTGCCGGCGAGCGGGTCGGCGCCGACGACGACGGCCTGCCGGCGGTAACCGGCTACCGGGTGATCGAGCGCGCCGGCCGGCAGGCAGCGTGGCTGGCGCTCTTCCCACAGACCGGCCGCACCCATCAGCTGCGGGCGCACTGCGTGCTGCTGGGCACCCCCATCCTCGGCGATGGCAAGTATGGCGGCGCCGCGGCTTTCCTGGAAGGAGAGGACGCCGCCGGGCAATTGCATCTGCATGCCCGCACCATCCGCTTCCCGCACCCGGCCGGTGGTGAGGTAACGGTGACGGCGCCGGTACCCGGCCACCTGCGGGAGACGTTTCGCTTCTTCGGCTTTTCCGAGCATCTGGGAGATCTGTCCGGCGAGGCGAGTACGGCGGGGCAGCCGCTGCGGGGCGCGCCGCCCCAGCGCCGCTCCGTCGCCCGCCCGCATCCTGCCCGCTCGCGAAAGGGTTGAGCCCCCGGCGGGCGCGGCATACATCTGCTGTCGGCGGTTCGCGGTCGCTTTTCGATCGTCGGGCTGCCTTTCCGGATCTCACGGGCCGGGCGTCACTCGCGAAAGAGGAGGACCCGATGGTCAGGTATGGGCCGGGAGCGGACTTCTGGGGGGAACCCCTGGCGACGCTCCGCCGCATTCAAGACGAGATCAACCGCGCGTTCGGCGACCAGCGCTGGATGCCGTCGTCGGCGGAGTTCCCGCCGGTGAACGTCTGGCGCGGGCCCGACGGTGTGGTCATCACCGCCGAGATCCCCGGGGTGAAGCTGGATGCCGTCGATCTGACGGTGCACCAGAACACGCTGACACTGAAGGGGACTCGCTCGCCCGAGGCGTTCGGCGCGGAGACAAGCTGGCATCGCCGCGAGCGCAGCTATGGGCCGTTCTCGCGGGTGATCGAGCTGCCTTACGCCGTCGATCCCGACAAGGTGAAGGCGAGCGCCCGCAACGGCGTGCTCACCATCGAGCTGCCGCGTCCAGAGGCGGACAAGCCGCGCAAGATCAGCATCACGGCAACATCCTGAGCAGGACGTAAGGTTATGGCCGACCTCACCAGTGAGCAGCGCGGACAGCGCGGCGCCGAGAGCACCCGCAACGGGCCGGTGTTGCTGCCGGCCGCCGATATCTACGACAACAACGACACCCTCTTTCTGTCGCTGGAGCTTCCGGGGGTCGATCCCGAAAGCCTCGGCGTCACCCTCGAAAAGCGGGTGATGACGATATCGGGCCGCTCCAGCACCGGCGCCCCGCCGGGATATACGCTCACCCACGCCGAGTACCGCAGCGGCGATTACGAACGCTCGTTCACGCTGTCGGACGCGATCGATGGCGACCGGATCGAGGCCGAGTTCACCGATGGCGTCCTGCGGCTGAAGATGCCCAAGTCGCAACCGGCTCCCACGAAGACCATCCAGGTCAAGGCGGCCGGATGAGCACGGGTCCGGAGACCCGGGATCGGCGGCGCCGCTGATGCTCCGTGCCGCGCGGCGCTTCTACGACAAGGCCGCCATCGTCCCTGGCGACGGCGGCTTTGCCGTTTCGCTCGGAAGCCGGCCGGTGCGGACGCCGGCGGGCACGCCGCTGGTGTTGCCGACGGCGGCGCTGGCGGCGGCGGTCGCCAACGAGTGGCTGGAACAAGGCGAGGTGCTTCGCCCCGAGACGATGCCGCTGACACGGCTCGCCGCTACCGCGCTGGATCGCATCGCCGCGCAGCGCGATGCGATCGTCGCCGCGCTCGTCGAATACGGCAGCAGCGATCTGATCTGCTATCGCGCCGCCGAGCCCGCCGAGCTCGTGGCTCTGCAGAACGCGCTGTGGCAGCCGCTCATCGACTGGGCGGCGAACAGTTGTGGCGCGCGCATGACGGTCAGCGCCGGCGTGCTGCCCCTGCTGCAGCCGCAGCGCGCTTTGGATGGGTTGCGCGCGATGGTCGATGCGACGTCCGAGCGCCAGCTGGCCGCCCTCAGCACGCTCGTTCAGGCGAGCGGATCGCTCGTCATCGGCCTTGCCGTGCTGCACGGCCGGCTCGATGCCGAGGGTGCGGCCGAGGCGGCGTTGCTGGACGAACGCTGGCAAGCCGCCCGGTGGGGGATCGATGCCGAAGCCGAAGCGCGGCGCGGCGAGATCGTCGCCGATATCCGCGCAGCGACGCTGTTTCTGCACCTGTCGGGCGATGCGCCGGCGCCGGCTGAGGTGGCAGCCGAGGTCCGGCAGGTTCCGGAGCTGTCGTGATGAGCGATCCGGTGGCGGGTGAGGAGGGGGTCCGCACCGTGCTCGTGCGCATCGAGGGCCGGGTGCAGGGTGTCTGGTTCCGCGGCTGGACGGTGCAGCAGGCGATGCGCCGCGGCCTCGCCGGGTGGGTGCGCAACCGCTCCGACGGCTCGGTCGAGGCATTGTTCTCGGGGCCCGAGCCGCAGGTGGATGCCATGCTCGCCGCCTGTCGCGAGGGGCCGCCCTCGGCGCGGGTGGTCAATATGGCAATCCGCCCTGCCGACCCGCCTGAACGCCCCGGCTTCCACCCGCTGGCCACGCTTTAGCCACAGCCATCCGCGAGGGGGCGGGTGGGCCAGGGGATCCCCGCAGGGGATGGTGCGCCTAGGTGCTGCTGGCGAGCCGGATATCGTGGTGCCTGGGCATCGGCGAAGGCATGGCGCTTGCTTGGGCGGGGGCACGCCAGCCGTTCGGAGAGCACCGATGAAGATCGCCGTCAGCAGCCAGGATTTCCGCAAGGTCAGCGGCCACGCCGGGCAGGCGCGGCGCTGGCTGATCATGGCGGCTGAGGAAGGCAGGGAGCCCGCGGTCGCCGAGCAGCTTGAGCTGCCGCCGGCGCTGGCCTTCCATCACTTCAAGGGCTCTGGCGTCCACCCGCTCGATGCCGCCTTCGCCGGCGACGGGTTCGTCACCAAGATGCGCAAGCGCGGGATCGAGGTGCGGCAGACGCGGGAGACCGACGCCCGCAAGGCTGTCGCCGATTATCTCGCCGGCCGCCTCGCGCCGCCCCCGTCGCGCCGGCTGATGTCGCTGTTCTGCAAGGTCCGTGATGCTTTCTCCAGCCACGCCTGAACCGAGACGCGCCGGCCGCCGTCACGGGTCTTCAGCGTTCAGCTGACACGCGTTGCTGCTGGACGCGGGGTGCTGCCTTCTGGCGGCGCCGCCTGCGCATCCCTCCTTGCCGGGCGACATCGCCGAGCCGAGACCGATCCATGCCTCCAGCCGATCCGGCTCCCAGCCGGCCGATCGCTCGCCGTCCACCTCGATCAGCGGCCGGCGAATCAGCGCCGGATCGGCGAGCAGCAGCGCCATTGCCTGCGCCGGGGAAAGGCTCTCGGGGATGATTTCGCCGTTCTTCACCCGCACTGCCGAGCGGTTGAGCCATTCCGCTGCTGGGCGGTCACCGAAAAAGCTCAGCAGCGCCGCCGCCGTCCACGGCTCGGCCAGCAGGTCGCGAACCTCCACCGCGTGTCCGGCCGAACGCAGGACCTGCATCTGCCGGGCATTCCCCTTGCAGCCCGGCTTGGCATAGAAAATGACATGGGCCATGTCGCGTACCTCGCCCCGCACCCGCTCGATTATCAGCGCTGTGCGGCTGCATGCACGACCCATGCCGAGACCGTCGCCGCTGGCGATGGATGTTTCCGCCGGCTTGCGGCGTGATAGACTGTCGCGGCTGACGGGAAGAACTCCCGCGGCGCTTTCCGGGCGCATCACCAGCGATCTTCTCATGTCGATCAAGCGGCTGCAGACTGTCGTCGGCTTCAGGAGCGAAGACGGCATCGAGATCAGCGACCAGCGCATCCGCCTGCTGGAAGCCATCGATGCGCTGGGCTCGATCTCGGCTGCCGCCCGCACCGTCGGCCTTACCTATCGCGGTGCCTGGGATGCCGTCGCCGCCATCAACAACCTCGCTTTTCAGCCGCTGGTGGTGGGTCGCGCCGGCGGCAAATCGGGCGGCGGCGCCTCGCTGACCGAGGATGGCCGGCGGTTCCTGCGGGCGGTGCAGATCATCAGACGCGAGTTGCATCGCCAAGCCCACGCCGTCAGTATCGAACTGGGTGCCGATCTGGTCGTCCCCGCCCTGTCGTGGAGGCACATGATGAGAACAAGCGCGCGGAACATGCTGCTGTGCAAGGTCGCCGCGGTGCGGCGCGGGGCGGTGAACGCCGAGATCGATCTCGACGTCTCGGCGAGCATCAAGCTCGTCGCCATCATCACCGAAGGCAGCGTCAAGAGCCTGGCGCTGGAGCCGGGCAGCGAGGTTTTCGCGCTGATCAAGTCCAGCTTCGTGATGCTGGCGCCCGAGGGCGAGGTGGGGCGGACCTCGGCGCGCAACGTGCTGCACGGTACGGTGGCGCGACGGGAGGATGGTGCGGTCAACAGCGAGGTCATCCTCGACCTCGGCGACGGCAAGTCGCTGGCGGCGATCATCACCAAGGAGAGCGCCACCAGCCTTGACTTCAAGATCGGCGATCGCGCCTGCGCGCTGATCAAGGCGTCCCACATCATCCTTGCCGTCGACTGACCCACCTGCGCGTGGCTGGCTGGTCGGCGTCCGCGACAGGGTGCGTAATTTCCAGGAACCATCGATGACGACAGGCAAGTGGTCTGCGCGGTCGCGTCTCGCCCTGACGCTGGCGGCGGCACTAACGATCGCGGCGCTGTCGCCGGCGCCAGCATCGGCGCAGGAAAGCGGCGACGCCGCAGCATCGGGCGCGGCAGTTACCGAAACCCAGCCGGGGCGCAAGATCACCCGCTTCGTCCCGATACCGAAGACGATCAGCGCCGAGGCCCAGGCGGTGCTGGCCGGGCCGCCCAGTCCCTATGCCGACGTGGTGCCGGACTCGCCGGAGGCATGGAAGGCGCTGATCGCCGAGATCAACGCCGGCACCTGGACCAACCTCATCCAGCCGGCACTCGCCCGCTACCCGGTCACCGTCGAGCGTCGCGAGATCGCCGGGGTACCGGTGGCGGTGGTCACGCCGAAGGGCCGCACCGCTCCGGTCAACAACCGGCGCACCATCCTCAACATCCATGGCGGTGCGTTCATCGTCAACGGCGGCCGGCAGGCGATTCTGGAGGCCATCCCCATCGCCAGCCTGCTGCGCATGCCGGTGGTCGCCGTCGATTACCGCATGCCTCCCGACCACCCGTTTCCGGCCGGCCTGCAGGACTCGGTCGCCGTCTACCAGGCGCTGATCCGCGGCCAGGACCGGCGGCGGGTGGGCGTCTATGGCACGTCGGCCGGCGGCAACCTCGCCGTCGCCATGCTGCTGCGGGCGCGGGCGCAGGGCCTGCCGATGCCGGGGGCGGTGGCGCTGGTCTCGCCATGGTCCGATATCGGCCCGGTCGGCGACAGCCTCGGCACCAATGCCGTCATCGACCCGACGCTGGTGCACTATGACGGGCTGCTGCGGGCGGCGGCTGAACTCTACGCCGGTGGCATCCGCCTCGATGATCCCCGCGTCTCGCCGGTCTATGGCCATTTCGGCCGCTGGTTCCCACCGACGCTGCTGCTCTCCGGCTCGCGCGACCTCGTGCTCAGCGGCACTACGCGGCTGCAGCAGCGGCTGGTCGAAGCTGGCGTCGTGACCGAGATGCAGCTGTTCGAAGCGATGTGGCACGATTTTCCGGTCAGCTATGGCGTGCCCGAAGCGGCGACCGGCTGGCAGCAGGTCGCGCAGTTTCTCGACCGGCGCCTCGCCCGCTGAGGCAATGTCGCGGCCGGAAACGGTAATGGGTGAGACCGCCCGACAGCGGCTCTGTGCGGCTCTGTGCGCGTCTTGGCTTCGGCCGGTGGCGGCCGCATCTTCTCCCGTAAGGAACCGTTCCGACAGGAGCAGGCGAAGATGAAAGCCGTTGCCTACAGGACCGCCGGCAGCCTCGATCGCGAGGATGCGCTGGTCGATGTCGAACTCGAGAAGCCTGCCGCGGCCGGCCGGGACCTTCTCGTGGAAGTTCAGGCGATCTCGGTCAATCCGGTTGACACCAAGGTGCGGCGGAGCGCTTCGGCCGAACCCGGCCAATGGAAGGTGCTGGGTTGGGATGCCGTTGGCCGGGTGGCGGCGGTCGGAGATGCGGTGCAGTCGTTCGCGCCGGGCGATGAGGTCTTCTACGCCGGCTCGCTGATCCGGCCGGGCACCAACAGCGCGTTTCACCTCGTCGATGAGCGCATCGTCGGCCACAAGCCGAAGACGCTGTCGAACGTCGCGGCGGCGGCGCTGCCGCTGACCGCGATCACCGCCTGGGAGATGCTCTTTGACCGGCTCGATATCCGCCGATCGGTGCCGGGAGCGGCGAACGCCATCGTCATCATCGGCGGCGCCGGCGGGGTTGGTTCGATCGCCATCCAGCTGGTCCGCGCCCTCACCGACCTTCAGGTGATCGCCACCGCTTCGCGCCCGGAAACCCGCGCCTGGGCGCAGGAACTGGGTGCCGATCACGTCATCGACCACCGCGCGCCGCTGGCGGCGCAGGTGGCTGGCCTCGGCATCGACGCGCCTGCCTTCGTCTTCTCCACCACCGAGACACACCGGCACCTGGCGGAGATCATCGAGCTCATCGCGCCGCAGGGACGCTTCGGCCTGATCGACGATCCGCAGGGCCTCGACGTCCTCGGCTTCAAGCGCAAGGCGGTATCGATCCATTGGGAGCTGATGTTCACCCGCTCGATCTTCGCCACCCCTGACATGGACGAGCAGGGAAAGCTGCTGAACGAGGTGGCCGGTCTGGTCGACGCAGGCAGAATCCGTACCACGCTGGCCGAGGTGCTCAGGCCGATCAACGCCGCCAATCTGAAGAGGGCTCACGCCATCCTGGAAAGCGGCAAGGCGAAGGGCAAGATCGTGCTGGAAGGCTTCTGAGCAACTGCCATCCCCGGCCGGATGGCTTCGTGACGCGCGGCGGGCGACAACTCTCTCCACGGATTGTCGTCGCCCTGCCCTTTTACGTCTTCAGATCATCGCCGGCCGGTCTGGCCCCGCCGGACGATGCGAGAGTTTGTCGCGATTGAAGATCTACCGCGTATAGCGGATGCGCCGGATCTCCCCGGTGCGGCTCAGATAATTGAGCATGCCGCCGTCGCCGACTTCCATATCGACCGGCTGGGTGATGCCGGTGGCGAAGGGACGGGCGTCGCCGCTGGCGGTGAGGTAGTGGATCCAGCCGCCGCAGAGGTCAGAGTAGAAATAGGCGCCGATGAAGGAGTCCGGGTACTGGGTGACGGCAGGGTTGTAGAATGCGCCGCCGGTGATGGCGCAGGAGCTGCCGTCGCTATGCGCAACGACGTGAACCGGACCGGTGAAGTTGCGGTTCGACGTCGGCCCCTCGGATATCGGCCAGCCGTAATTGGCCCCTCGGATGCCGCGGTTGATCTCCTCGTACGTGCTTTGTCCGACATCGTTGATGTACAGCTTGCCGGAACCGGGCTGGAAGGCGGCGGTAAAGGGGTTGCGCAGCCCCACGGCCCAGATCGACCTGTTCAACCCGGTGGTCTGGCCGCCGATACCCGGGAACGACCGCGGGTTGTCGCCGGGGATCGAGCCGTCCTTGTTGATGCGCAGCACCTTGCCGAGCCGGTTGCTCAGCGACTGGGCATTGGCGCCGTTACCGTTCTCGCCGACGAAGACGTAAAGCTTGCCGTCCCGGCCGAAGTGGATGGCGCCGCCGTTGTGGTTGGTGGCCGAACTCAGCAGGTTGAGATCGAGGATGACGCGGCCGCTGCCGGGGACGGCGCGATCGCCGGCGGCGGTGAAACGGGTGACCCGGTTATGGGCGCGGGAACCGGGGACGGTGTGGTAGACATAGACGAACTTGTTTGACCCGAAGGCCGGATCGAAAGCAACGCCGAGAAGTCCACGCTCACCACTCGAGTCCACCGTCAGGCTGACGAAAGGCGTGGCAAGCAGGTTGCCTTCCTTGACGACGCGCAGCGTTCCACGCTGCTCGGTGACGAAAATGCGGTTATCCGGCGCGAAAGCCATGGCAGTAGGCCGCGCGAGGCCGGAGGTCACCTGCATATCGGTGAAGCCTGCAATCACAGACGCAGCATGGGCTGACGCGCCGGTAGTTAAAATGGCTGCAAATGCAACCATTGCTGATAATTTCTGTCGCATGCGCATATCCCGTCTATCCTTGTGCCTCGGTTTCCTTCCCGTGAGAACCCTCAGTGGGGCTACCCCAGTAGGGCGGGAGAAAATGGCCTAGAGTGGGCAAATGTTCCATGAGCATGTGTTCCGCAGGCGAGAGGGGAGCATCTTTGCCTCATTTCGCCGTGCCGGAACTCCGGAGAGCACCTGCAGGATGATGATGATCGCGCCTTCGCACCCGGTATCGGCCCTTGAACCGATGACGCGGTCGGCCTCTTGATGCGCGCCCGCCGTCCGTTGCCGTCGCCCACCGACCGCACCGGTGACCTGCGCACCTTGCGCACGCTGCTGCCTTATCTGTGGCCGCGGGGCGAGAGGGGGCTGCGGCTGCGGGTGGTCGCGGCGGTGGTGCTGCTGGTGGCGGCAAAGGGGTTCAACGTCGTCGTCCCGGTCCTTTACAAGCACGTCGTCGACGGGCTTGCCGCTGACGAGTTCGGCAAGATCGCGGCGGTGCCGGTGTTCCTGGTCATCGCCTACGGCGTCGCCCGGATGCTCTCGCAGGGCTTCGGCGAGCTGCGCGATGCCGTCTTTGCCAAAGTCGCACAGCGGGCGATCAGGACCGTCGGCTTGCGCACCTTCCAGCACCTGCACGCGCTGTCGCTGCGCTTCCATCTCGACCGGCGCACCGGCGCCGTCAGTCGCGCCATCGAGCGCGGCACCAAGGGCATCGACTTCCTGCTCAGCTTCATGCTGTTCAACATCCTGCCGACGCTGCTGGAGATCCTGCTGGTCTGCGGCATCCTGTGGGTGCTGTTCGGCATCTGGTACGCCCTCGTCACTTTCGTGTGCATCGGCGGCTACATCGCCTTCACCGTCCTCGTCACCGAGTGGCGGACGCAGTTCCGGCGGGTGATGAACGAGACCGATTCGGAGGCGCATACCAAGGCGATCGACAGCCTGCTGAACTTCGAGACGGTGAAGTACTTCGGCAACGAGGCGCACGAGGGCCAGCGTTTCGATGCCGCCCTGCGCCGCTACGAGGCTGCGGCGGTGCGCAGCAAGGTCAGCCTCAGCCTGCTCAACATCGGCCAGGGCACGATCATCGCGGTCGGGCTGATCGCCCTGATGCTGATGGCGGCGGGCGGCGTCGCTGCCGGGACCATGAGCGTCGGCGACTTTGTCATGGTCAATTCCTACCTGATCCAGCTCTACCTGCCGCTCAACTTCCTCGGCTTCGTCTACCGCGAGATCCGCCAGTCGCTGACCGACATGGAGCAGATGTTTCACCTGTTGCACGAGCGGGCGGAGGTTGCCGATGCCGGGAACGCCCGGCCGTTACAGGTGAACGGCGGCCAGATCGACTTTAACGACGTTTCCTTCGCCTATGACCGCCGCCGCCCCGTTCTTGATCGCGTCAGCTTCACCGTGCCACGCGGAACGATGCTGGCCATCGTCGGCCCCAGCGGTGCCGGCAAGTCGACCATCTCCCGGCTGCTCTACCGCTTCTATGACGTGACCGGCGGGATGGTGTCCATCGACGGCCAGGACGTTCGCGCGGTTACGCAGGCGAGCCTGCGCGCTGCCATCGGCATCGTTCCGCAGGATACCGTGCTGTTCAACGACACCATCTTCTACAACATCGCTTACGGCCGGCCGCAGGCGAGCGCGGCGGAGGTGGAACAGGCGGCGCGGCTCGCCCGCATCCATGACTTCGTCGAAGCGCTGCCGGACGGGTACCGCACCCTCGTCGGCGAACGCGGCCTCAAGCTCTCCGGCGGCGAGAAGCAGCGGGTTGCCATCGCCCGCACCATCCTCAAGGCGCCGGCCATCCTCTTGTTCGACGAGGCGACGAGCGCCCTCGATACCCAGACCGAAAAGGCCATCCAGGCCAGCCTGCGCGAGGTCTCCGCCGGCCGGACGACGCTGGTCATCGCCCATCGCCTCTCGACCGTCGTCGATGCCGACCAGATCATCGTGCTGGAGGCGGGCCGCATCGCCGAGCGCGGCCGGCACGCCGAGCTGCTCGGCCGCGGCGGCGCCTACGCCGCGATGTGGGCGCGGCAGCAGCAGGTGGAGCAGGCGCGCGAGGCGCTGCAGCAGGCGGTGGCGCAGGAGGAGGCGACGGTGGCGGCCGCCCGCTCCGAAGACGCGGCTTCGCCCCTTCCGTTCGGACGTCCACCCGGTGAGCGGCCAACCGCGACCTGATCGCCTACCGATCAAAGACCACGCCGGCGTCCGTGCGCATGCCTGTGGATCAGCGTGCCCAAGAGCGGTCGCAAGGCTTCGCTCTGCGCGCGCAGGATTTTCGGCGAGCCCGCCACGATAGCGGGATGCGGGTTCTGCCCACCCGTGTTACGGGCGTGGCGCGTGCTCATAAACGCCAGTGGCGCATTTTTGAAGATGATCCGCATTCATAATATAATATTGAAATCAACCAATGCTATCCAGGGGGCGCGGTTGATGGACAGCGACAGCTTCTGCCTGAGGCGACAGGGGATCAATAAATTCAGTTATTTCAGCCTATTGCTGGTCTTTCTCGGGGTGGCGGGTTTGCGCTCGGCGATGGGCGCGGCGCTTGTTCCCGAGGCAGTCGCCAAGCCGAACATCGTGCTTGTTCTCATGGACGACGGCGGAATGGGCGACATTGGCGTCTACGGCTCCAAGGACATCAAGACGCCCAACATCGATGCGCTGGCCGCGCAGGGTGTCCGCGCGACCGCCGGGTATTCGGCGGCACCCGTGTGTATGCCA
>JBDHSN010000038.1:0-19830 GCA_039808105.1 Rhodospirillales bacterium | reverse complement strand
CTGTTCGGCCACGAGAAGGGGGCCTTCACCGGCGCGACCCACCGCAGCGCCGGGCGCTTCGAGCAGGCCGAAGGCGGTACCCTGTTTCTCGACGAGATCGGCGACATGCCGCCCGAGGCGCAGACCAGGCTGCTGCGCGTGCTGCAGGAAGGCGAATACACGACGGTCGGTGGCCGCACCGCCATCCGTGCCAACGTCCGCATCGTCGCCGCCACGCACCACGACCTGCGCCAGCTCATCGGCCAGGGAATGTTCCGTGAGGACCTCTATTTCCGCCTGAACGTCGTGCCGATCCGCCTGCCGCCGCTGCGCGAGCGCACCCTCGACATTCCCGAGCTCGTCCGCCATTTCATGGGCCGTGCCGCCACCGAGGGACTGCCGCCGAAGCTTCTCGACGCTGCGGCGATGGAGCGGCTGAAGGCCTACCGCTGGCCGGGCAACGTCCGCGAACTGGAAAACCTCGTCCGCCGCCTCGCCGCGCTGTATTCTGAAGAAGTGATTGGCGTCGAGGTGGTGGAGGCGGAGCTTGCCGACGTCTCGCCAGCAGCGCCGGAACCGGAGGCCGATGGCCTGGGACATTCCGTGGAGCGGCATCTGCGAACCTATTTCTCGGCCCACGGTGATACCCTGCCGGCGCCCGGCCTGTTCGACCGGGTGCTGCGCGAGGTGGAGAAGCCGCTGATCACGCTGACCCTGGAGGCGACGCGCGGCAACCAGATCCGTGCTGCCGAGATCCTCGGCCTCAACCGGAACACGCTGCGCAAGAAGATCAGGGAGCTGAACATCCCGGTCGTCCGCGGAGGGGGAAGGTGACGGCGGGGTCACGAGCATCCTTCTCCCGCCGCCTGGTCCTGCTCTGGAAGGTCCTCGACCGCCGCTACGGTCTCGATCGCAAGCTGGCGTTCGCCGTGGTGCTGGCCGCAGTGGTCTCGGGCGTGGTGACGGTGACGGCGTGGACCGGATCCGCGGAGTTCGGGCCCGACCCGCAGACCGTCGTCATCCTCCTCTACATCGATACGGTCCTGCTCCTGCTGCTGGGCGCGATCGTCGTCCGCCAGCTGATGCGGGTGTGGGCGGAGCGGCGGCGCGGTCTCGCCGGCTCCGGGCTGCACGTCCGGATCGTCATCCTGTTCAGCCTGGTGGCGGTCACGCCGGCCATTCTGGTGGCGGTGTTCTCGGCGCTGTTCCTCAACTTCGGCATTCAGGCCTGGTTCAGCGAGCGGGTGCGCACCGCCGTCGAGGCGTCCAGCGCGGTGGCGCAGGCCTATCTCGGCGAGCACCGCCAGAGCATCCGCGCCGAGGCGTTCGCCATGGCGAATGATCTCAACCGCGATGCTTCCGCCCTGATGCGCGATCCTTCCGCCTTCAACGAGTTGCTCGGCGTGCAGGCGGCACTGCGCTCCCTTTCCGAGGCGGCGGTGGTCGACGGCAGCGGCCGCATCGTCGCGCACGCGCCACTCAGCCTGACCCTGGAGCTCGACCTGATCCCGCTCGAGGCGATCGAGCAGGCCGACGCCGGGCAGGTGGTGGTGCTCGCCACCGAGCGCGACGATCGCGTCCGTGCCGCGGTCAAGCTCAACCGCTTCATCGATGCCTACTTGATCATCGGCCGCTTCCTTGATCCCGAGGTGCTGGCGCAGATCGAGCGCACCGAGATGGCGGTGGCGCAGTACCGCCGCCTGGAGCAGAGCCGCGAGGGGATCCTGATCACCTTCGTGATGATCTTCATCATCGTGGCGCTGCTGCTGCTGCTGGCGGCGGTGTGGATGGGGCTGACGCTGGCGACCCACATCTCGCGGCCGATCAGCGGCCTGATCGCGGCGGCCGAGCGGGTGCGCGACGGCGATATGTCGGTGCGGGTGCGGCGGCTCTCCACCATCGGCGAGTTCGCCATGCTGGGGCGGGCGTTCAACCGCATGACCAGCCAGTTGCAGAGCCAGCAGACCGGCCTGCTGCGGGCCAACCGCGATCTCGACGAACGCCGCCGCTTCACCGAGGCGGTGCTCAGCGGCGTTTCCGCCGGCGTCATCGGCCTCGATGCCGGCGCCACGATCAACCTGCCGAACCGGTCGGCCTCGGAGCTGCTCGGCCTCGACCTCGGCAGCTTGCGCGGCATGCCACTGGTGGAAGTGGTGCCGGAGATGGCGGAGCTTATCCGCTGCGCCGTGGAGCATCCCGACCGCACGTGCGAATCGGAGTTGCGGCTCATTCGCGCATCACGGCCGCGAACGCTGCTCGTTCGCATCGCTCCCGAGCGGCAGGATGGCGAGGTTCTCGGCTATGTCGTCACCTTCGATGACATCACCGCGCTGGTGCAGGCGGAGCGCAAAGCCGCCTGGGCGGACGTCGCCCGGCGAATCGCACATGAAATCAAGAACCCGCTGACACCCATTCAGCTTGCGTCGGAGCGGCTGAAACGAAAATACTCGCGGGAGATCAAGTCGGATCCGGACACCTTCATCGCCTGCACCGAGACCATCATCCGTCAAGTTGAAGACATCGGCCGCATGGTCGATGAATTTTCGTCGTTTGCGAGAATGCCCCGTCCCGAGTTGAAACCCGAAGACATCTGTGAGCTGGTCCGCCAGGCGGCGTTCCTCGAACGCAACCGCTTTCCCGATATCCGCATTGACCTCGGCGTGCCGGAGCAGCCGCTGCTGCTGCTTTGCGACGCCCGTCTGGTCTCGCAGGCGCTGATCAATGTGCTGAAAAACGCTGCGGAGGCCGTGCAGGGTCGGGATCCCGCGGCGGCCGCGGCGACGCCCGGCTGGGTTGGTATCGCTGTCGTGCCCCAGGAGGCGGCGGAAGGACCGGGCCGGATCGCCGTCGTCGTCGAGGACAATGGCCGCGGCCTGCCCAGTGAGAACCGCGACCGCCTGACCGAGCCCTACGTCACCACCCGGACGAAGGGAACCGGTCTTGGTCTCGCCATCGTCAAGAAGATCATGGAGGATCACAACGGAGAGCTGCTGCTTGAAGATCGGGAAGGCGGCGGCGCTCGCGTCTCGCTCGTCTTCGACGAGATGCAGGCGCAGGTGCTGGCACCCGCCGACGGCTTAACGGTTGCGCCGGAGGATGCCAGGCCTTCCTTCTCCGCCAGGATGCATGTCAATGGCTAACACCACACAAAATAAGAGCGAGGACATCCTGATTGTCGACGACGAGGCCGACATCCGCACACTGGTTGCCGGCATTCTCGAAGACGAGGGGTATGAGACCCGCGAGGCCGGGGACAGTGATTCTGCTTTCGCCGCCGTTGCGGCGCGCCGGCCGGGCCTGATCCTTCTGGACATCTGGCTGCAGGGCAGCCGCCTGGACGGCATGCAGATGCTTGAGCACCTCAAGCACGAGCATCCGGCCTTGCCGGTGCTGATCATGAGCGGACACGGCAACATCGAGACCGCGGTGCATGCGATCAAGCTCGGCGCCTACGACTTCATCGAGAAGCCGTTCAAGGCCGACCGGATGATCCTGATGATCCACCGCGCCATCGAGGCGGCACGGCTGAAGCGCGAAAACGAGGAGCTTCGTCTGCGCGCCGGCGGCGAGGTGGAACTGATCGGCCACTCGCCGCTGGTCAACCAGCTCCGCCAGGCGATCGATCGGGTCGCGCCGACCAACAGCCGGGTGCTGATCAGCGGACCGGCTGGCTCCGGCAAGGAAGTGGTGGCGCGGACCATTCATGCCCGCTCGCGACGAAGCACCGGGCCGTTCGTCGTACTCAACTGCGCGGCGATGGCGCCGGAGCGGATGGAGCTTGAGCTGTTCGGCGTCGAGGGTATCGCCGAGCCGGCGTCCGGCAGTGCGCGCAAGATCGGCACGTTCGAGGCGGCGCATAACGGCACGCTGCTGCTCGATGAAGTGGCCGACATGCCGGCGGAGACGCAAGGCAAGATCGTTCGCGTCCTCCAGGAGCAGAGCTTCCATCGTGTCGGCGGCGAGACCCGGGTCGATGTCAACGTGCGGGTGATCGCGTCAACCACGCGCGACCTCTCCGAGGAGATCAAAGCCGGCCGCTTCCGCGAAGACCTGTTCTATCGGCTGAGCGTCGTGCCGCTGCGGGTGCCCTCGCTCAAGGAGCGGCGGGACGACATCCCGATGCTGGCGGAACACTTCATGGCCCGGGCGGCGGAGGGCTCCGGGCAGCGGCTGCGGGAAATCAGCGAAGACGCGATGGCGGCGCTGCAGACCTACGACTGGCCCGGCAACGTCCGCGAGCTGCGCAACATCATCGAACGGCTGCTGATCATGGCGCCGGGCGGCATCGACGATCCGATCCGCGCCGATATGCTGCCGGCGGAGTTCGACGCCAAGTTCGCGACGGCGCGTCATTCCGAGCGCTCCACCGAGATCATGGGACTGCCTCTGAAGAATGCCCGCGAGATCTTCGAGCGCGAGTATCTGCTGGCGCAGGTGAGCCGCTTCGGTGGCAACATCTCGCGCACCGCGGCTTTCGTCGGCATGGAGCGCTCGGCGCTGCATCGCAAGCTGAAGTCGCTCGGCATCCAGGGCGACGAAAAGACGCGGGTACCGGAGTGACCGGCGGCCGTCGCCTTCGGCCGCCGCATCGGGTGAGGCAGCGGTGAAGATCGTCGTCTGCGGAGCGGGGCAGGTCGGCTTCAATATCGCGAGGCACCTGTCCATGGAGGGCAACGACGTCATTGTCATCGATACCGCGCCGGAGCTGATCCGCCGGATCAACGACAATCTCGATGCTCAGGGGATCGTCGGCCACGCATCGCGGCCGGGTGTGCTGGAGCGCGCCGGTATCGGCGATGCCGACATGATCATCGCGGTGACACCCACCGACGAAGTGAACATGGTGGCGTGCCAGGTGGCGCATTCGCTCTTCGAAGTGCCGCTGAAGATCGCCCGGGTGCGTGACCAGAGTTACCTTGAACCCGCTTGGTCGAACCTGTTCTCCCGCGAACACCTGCCCATCGACGTCATCATCTCGCCCGAGGTGGAGGTCGCCCGCGCCATCATCCGCCGGCTGAAGGTGCCGGGATCGTTCGAGATGATCCCGCTCGCCGATGACAAGGTCCGCCTCATCGGCGTGCACTGCGATTCCCATTGTCCGCTCATCAATACGCCGATCAAGCAGCTCACCCAGCTCTTCCCCGACCTCAACATCGTCATCGTCGGCCTGATGCGGCAGGACGAGCCGGTGCGCCTGACCGGCGAGGACGAGCTCCGCGTCGGCGACGACGTCTACTACGTGGTCGAGACCGGCCAGGTGACGCGGGCGATGGCGGCGTTCGGCTACGAGGAGCCGGAAGCCCGCCGGCTGTTGATCTGCGGCGGCGGCAATGTTGCGCTCGTGCTGGCGCAGGAGATCGAGGCGGAGCAGTCGGGCATCACCGTCAAGATCATCGAGGGCGACGCCGAGCGGGCGGCGACAGTGGCCAGCCTGCTCGCCGGCACCGTCGTCCTGAACGGCGATGTCCTCGACCCGGATATCCTCGAGGAAGCCGGCGTTTCGTCGACCGATGCGGTGATCGCGGTCACCGATGACGATGAAACCAACATTCTCACCTCGCTGCTGGCGAAGCGGCACGGCGCCCGGCGTGCCATCACCCTGCTGAACAAGAGCACTTATGAGCCGCTGATCGCGACGCTGGGGATCGACGTCGTCGTCAGCCCGCGCAATATCACCGCATCCACCATCCTGCAGCACGTTCGCCGCGGCCGCATCCATGCGGTGCACACACTGCGCGAGGGGTTTGGCGAACTGATCGAGGCGGAGGCGCTGGAGACCTCCGGTCTCGTCGGTCAGCCGCTCCGCGACGTCGATCTGCCGAGCGGGGCCATGATCGGTGCCATCGTCCGCGACGGGCAGGTGATCAACCCGCGCGGCAATACCATCGTCCAGAGCAAGGACCGGGTCGTTCTCTTTGCCACGTCGGACGTGGTGCGCAAGGTGGAGAAGATGTTCTCAGTACGCCTTGAGTATTTCTGATGAGGCGACAATGAGCCGCATCGCTTATGTCGACGGTCGCTATCTGCCGCACCGCCGCGCTGGCGTCTCAGTGGAAGACCGCGGCTACCAGTTCGCCGACGGCGTCTATGAGGTTATCGCGGTGCGCAGCGGCCACCTCGTCGATGAGGAGCCGCACCTGGACCGGCTCGATCGCTCGCTGGCGGCGGTGCGCATTCCCTGGCCGATGACCCGCAGGGCCCTGCAGGCGACGATGCGGGAGGTGGTCCGCCGCAACCGGATCAGCGGTTTCGGATCAATCTACCTGCAGGTTACCCGCGGGGTGGCACCGCGCAATCACGCCTTTCCAGCCGGCGCGAAGCCGGTGCTGGTGATGACGGCGCGGCCATTGCCCCCCTTCGATCTGGCTGCGGCGATGCGCGGGGTTGCGGTGGTCTCGGCGCCCGACGAGCGCTGGCATCGCCCTGACATCAAGTCGGTCTCGCTGCTGCCAAACGTGCTGGCCAAGCAGCAGGCGGTGGAAGCGGGCGCCTACGAGGCATGGCTGGTGGATGCCGACGGACGGATAACCGAAGGAACCGCCTCCAACGCCTGGATCGTCACCGCCGATGGCACCCTTGTCACCCGTTCTGCCGATCATTCCATTCTGGCCGGCATCACCCGCGGATCGCTGCTGCGTCTCGCCGCCGAGCACGGCGCCGGCCTGACCGAGCGCCCGTTCTCCCTCGCCGAGGCGAAGCAGGCGCGGGAGGCATTTCTCACCAGCACCACCTCATGGGTCAAGGCGGTGGTGCGCATCGACGGCCAGCCGATCGGCGATGGCACTGCCGGGCCGCTGACCCGGCGGCTGCTGGGATGGTATGCCGCCTATGTCGAGGGCGGCGCGGAGGAGGGACGGTGAGCGGGGAGATGATGACGACAACGGCCCGGCTGCCGCAGGCCCCCGCTCTGACGCGGCCGCGCGCCATCATCTTCGACTGGGACAACACGCTGATCGACAGCTGGCACGCCATCCAGGACGCTCAGAACCACACTCTGACCGCCTTCGGCCTGGAGCCGTGGACCCTCGAGGAGACGCGGCAGCGGGTGCGCGGATCGATGCGGGATTCCTACCCGCAGTTGTTCGGAGCCCGTTGGCGAGAAGCGGGCGAGGTGTTCTACCGCCGCTTCGCCGAGCGCCACATGCAGACGCTGCGGCCGTTGCCGGGCTCCGAGGCGATGCTGCAGATGCTGGCTGACAGCGGCGTCTATCTCGCCGTGTGCAGCAACAAGAAGGGCGACTACCTGCGCCGGGAGGCCGAGCATCTCGGCTGGTCGCGCTTCTTCGGCCGCGTCGTCGGAGCGTTCGACGCGCCGCACGACAAGCCTGCCGTCGATCCGGTGCTGCTGGCTCTCGACGGCTCGGGCATCGCACCGGGGCCCGACGTCTGGTTCGCCGGCGATGCCGACATCGACCTGCAGTGCGCGGTCAACGCTGGCTGTGTCCCGGTGCTGGTCCGCGACGATCCGCCGCAGGTGGGGGAATTCGATGTTCACCCGCCTGCGGTGCACGTCGAAGGTTGCATGATGCTTTCAAAGGTCTTCGGGAGTATGTAATCTGGCGACGGGGTAGCGATGCCATTGATGCCCACGTTGACCGGCCGGCTCACATCCGACCCGGCGGCGGATGGCCCGTGGGGGCGATGGGGGGGTCTGCCGTTAACGCAAAGTCGTGACGACAAGAACAGGGAATGGGTGATGCATGTCGACTGAAAAGTCACAGAATGTTCAGGACGTTTTCCTGAACCATATCCGCAAGAACAAGACGCCCGTTACGATCTTTCTCGTTAATGGCGTGAAATTGCAAGGCATAATCACCTGGTTCGACCAGTTCTCGGTCCTGCTGCGGCGCGATGGGCATACCCAATTGGTGTACAAACATGCGATCTCGACGGTGATGCCGTCCGTCCAGATCCAGCTCTTCGATCCCGACAAGGAAGCGGCAGGGTCGTGAACCGCTAGCGGGCGCGCATGTCAGGGCTAGAGGCGGAGGCGGCGGCCGGGAATTCATGCATCGTCGTTCATCCCGCCCTTCGCGGCTCCAGTGACGGACGCGATGAGTCCGCCCGGCTGGCGGAAGCTGTCGGGCTGGCGCGCGCCATCGGCCTGCGCACCGCGCTTGCCGAGGCCATTCCATTGCCGTCTCCGCATCCGGCCACCCTGTTCGGCTCCGGCTCGGTGCAGCGGATTGCCGCGTTTCTGAAGGAGTGCGCCGACGAAAAGGCTCCGGTGACGGTCGCCATCGTCGATGCGGCGCTGTCGCCGGTGCAGCAGCGCAACCTGGAAAAGGCGTGGAATACCAAGGTCGTTGATCGCACCGGGCTGATCCTGGAGATCTTCGGCGAGCGCGCCCGCACCCGCGAGGGTGAGATGCAGGTCGAGCTGGCGGCGCTCAACTATCAGAAGAGCCGGCTGGTCCGTAGCTGGACTCACCTCGAGCGGCAGCGCGGCGGCTTCGGCTTCGTCGGCGGCCCGGGCGAATCGCAGATCGAGACGGACCGCCGATTGATTCGTGATCGCATCGCCCGGCTGAAGCGGGACTTGGCTCACGTCCGCCGGACCCGCGCGCTGCATCGGCGTGCCCGCCAGCGGGTGCCCTATCCGGTCATCGCGCTGGTGGGCTACACCAATGCCGGCAAGTCGACGCTGTTCAACCGCCTGACCAGCGCGGCGGTGACGGCGCAGGATATGCTGTTCGCCACCCTCGACCCGACGATGCGGGCGCTGGCGCTGCCGTCCGGACGGCGGGTCATCCTTTCCGATACCGTCGGCTTCATCTCCGATCTGCCGCACGAACTGGTCGAGGCGTTCCGCGCGACGCTGGAAGAGGTGATCGCCGCCGATCTGATCATCCATGTCCGCGATGTCTCGCATCCGGAGACGCTCGCCCAGAAGGCCGACGT
The DNA here is from genome assembly GCA_039808105.1 of Rhodospirillales bacterium. GTDB lineage: Bacteria > Pseudomonadota > Alphaproteobacteria > Rhodospirillales > Defluviicoccaceae > Defluviicoccus. The sequence continues at coordinate 10,950 of JBDHSN010000038.1, read as the reverse complement.
CGAGGCGGTGCTGCGGACGCTGGGGTTGACCGAGGCGATCGAGACCAACGGCATCATCGAAGCGCTGAACAAGTGCGACCTGCTGGCGGAGGAGGATTTCGCGACTCTCGCCAACAGGTCGGTGCGCGCCGAGGGCGAACTCGTGCTGGTCTCGGCCCGGACCGGACAGGGGTGTGACGACCTGATCTCCGCCATAGATGGCCGTCTAGCCGTCGGCATGCCGGTGATCGAGGTGCAGGTCGCTGCGCACGATGGTGCCGGTCTCGCCTGGCTCTATCAGCATGGCGAGGTTCTTGCCCGTACTGACGATGCCGCCGGCAGCCGCCTGACCGTCCGCCTGTCTGCCGGCAATGCCGCGCGTTTCGCCCGCCGCGAGGCGGACGGGGCGAGTGACGGCCGCGAGGCAGGGCGGTAGGGAGACCTGAACGCCGCGAAGGAGGACGCGCAGCTTAGCCAACGGCCACGTCGACCTGCGTTACATACAATTCGCTCTTGAGCCGAAGCTTTACCTCACCCTCTGATGCGCACTCGAAAAATAGGCCCAGTGCTTCCCTCAGGTTCTCGCGTGCCTGCTCGACCGTATCGCCCTGGCTGGCGATGTCCAGTTCGGGGCAAAGGGAGACATACCCGGAACCCTCGCGTTCGATGATGGCAGTCAGTCTCATGAGCGACTCCGTCAGTCCGCCTGCCGACACTACCGCAGCACGACGGCTATTGTCCCAGTCGCAATGTCCTTCGGGCGCTTCGGCGACAAAATGCAAGCTCACGTCCTCGGCGTCTTGGCGCGGGTCAGCGGCGCAGGTCGCTCACCACCTGCGCCATCTCGTCGAGTGTGCGGAACGCCGTCGCTGACGAGTTGTAGGCCTTCTGCGTCATGATCATCCGGCTGAACTCATCTTCGAGATCGACGTTGGACTGCTCCAGCGTCTCGCCGGCGATGGCACCGCGGCCGCCGTCCCCCGCGCCGGCAAGCATCGCCGCGCCGGACTGGGGCGTCCGCGCGAAGACGTCGCCGGCCAGGCGGCCGAGCCCGTCGGGGTTGGTGAAGTCGGCGATGGCGAGGCGGTAGAGGGGGCGGCTGCTGCCGGTATCGAACAGGCCGACGACGGTGCCGTCGTCATCGAAGCGCAGGCCGGTCATCGCCGCGGCGGAGGTGCCGTTGCGCTCGTAGCTGTAGGCGCTGAGCCCGGCGTCGAAGCGGGTGAAGCCGGAAACATCGAGGGAGAACGCCGCGCTGGTCTCGTCGCCGGCGGCGGCGGTGCCGGAGAAGTTCAGTTTCACCGCGATCGGGGAAGGCGAGCTGATCTTGCCGTCGCTGCCGAACGCGAGGTTGCCGATCGGTGAACCGTTGGCGGACATCGTCCAGAGCAGCGGCGACGCCGCCGACGGAGCGAACGCGAGGGTGACCGGCTGCTGCCGGCCGGCCGAATCGAAGACGTCGATGTCGTAGGTTTCCGTTCCACCGGCGGCGGCGCCGGCCGGCAGGTTGAGTGCCAGCCGGGCGGCGGTGGTCGGCTGTCCCGGCACGGCGAAGGCGTCGGGATCGACGCGCATCGCGGCCGGCGCTGCCGCGGCATTGACGCTGCCGTCCCTGGCTACCGGCCAGCCCTGCAGGAAGTAACCGTTCTTGTCGACGAGGTACCCCTGTGATGCGCCGGGCTGCGCCCCTCCGCCGCTGGCTTCAGCCAGCCGGCCGTCGCGACCGTAGACGGTATCGCCGCTGCCATCGGCGGCGGTGTTCATCACCAGGAAGCCGCTGCCGTTGATGGCGATGTCGAGCGCCCGCCCGGTGCGCGTGGACTCTCCCGCCTCCGAGATGCGGGAGAGGTCGTAGGCGCGGACGCCGCCGAGATCGGACTCGACCGACCCCGGTGCCGCCCCGGCGGCTGCCGAGCGGAAACCGATGCTGTCGCTGAGCAGCGAGGCGAAGCCGGTTTCGCTGCGCTTGTAGCCACCCGTTGTGGCGTTGGCGATGTTGCCGCTGATCACCTCGAGCGCATGGCTCTGGCTCGACATGCCGAGGACGGAAGGCTGAAAGAAGCCGAGAACCATGACGACGCTCCTGCGGGGACGCGGTACCGTTGCCCACGCCGTGCTGCTTCACGCAAGCGCCGCACCATCCCCGGCTGCACGGTGAAGCTGCTGTTTTCACGGGGGAAAGTCCGACATGATGGCGGACCGGCCCGGCAGTTTCTGCCCGGTCGGCCGATTCCTGCCGGGCGGCGATGTGAGCCGCACAAAACCGGGGGACCCCGGTCTCGGCGAGCCCATTCTGCGCTGTCTATTTCGTCCTGCGGTGGGGTAGTTTCGCTTTGCACCGTCGCACCTTCCGCTGCGGGCGCAGCTCAAGGCTGAAAGGGTAGGAGGACTTGGTCGTGAAGACACCGGCTTTGCCTGTCATGGTCGCCGCTGCGGCGATAGCATTGTTGCCCGGTATGGCGCTTGCCCATACCGGCGTCGGCGATACCAGCGGCTTTTCACATGGCTTCGTCCATCCGCTGACTGGCATCGATCATCTTCTGGCGATGATGATGGTCGGCGTCTTTGCCTGGCAGCTTGGCGGTCGGGCGCTGTGGCTGGTGCCCCTCACTTTTGTCCTGGTGATGGCCATTGGCGGCGTGTTCGGCGTCGCGGGCATCGGTATTCCCTTCGTCGAAACGGGCATCGCCCTCTCGGTGATCGTGCTGGGAGCTGCGGTCGCCTTCCGCTTGACCGTGCCGGTGGCGGTCGCCGTTGCCCTGGTTGGTCTCTTCGCCGTCTTTCACGGCCATGCGCACGGCGAGGAAATGCCGGAGAATGCCGCCGGCCTCGCCTATGGGCTCGGCTTCATGCTGGCAACGGCCGCCCTCCATGCGGCCGGCATCGGCATCGGCTTCCTGATCGGCCGGATCGCCGACGAACGGGGACCGGCGATCGTTCGCATCACCGGTGGGCTGGTAGCCATGGCCGGCTTTGCCCTCCTCGGCGGGCTGATCTGACGGCAAGTGCCCGGGCTGGCGGCGCAGGAATGCGGCGTCCTTCGTCAGACTGACGCAAGGCCTCGGCTCCCGACCAAAACGTCGGTAGCCGAGGCTTTGGCACCCGCCCGGCGGTGCGCGCCTGTTTCGTGAAGCAGTTGCCCGGTGAAGGAATTCAGGCGGCGAACACGAATGTCTGTTGGGGGTCGAGGCTGACCGCAACGGCAGTGTCCGCCGGCGGCAGCACGATGCCGGGAACCAGGGCCTGCAGCGGCTGCGGCCAGCCGTCGACGGCAATCTGCAGATGGCTGCAGCGTCCCAGCAGCCGGGCGGCGACGATGCGGCCGACACCGCCGGCATCGAGGGTGACCCCGACCCCCTCGGGGCGAAGCAGAACCTGTCCTGCCGTTCCGTCGGGCAGGCCACCGGCGGCGATCGTGCCGAGCGGCGTCGCGATGCGGCCCTGGCGCACCATTCCCACCAGGCGGTTGAGCGGACCGAACAGGGCGGCGACGAAGGGATCCGCGGGGCGCAGGTAGACCTCGGCCGGCGAGCCGCTCTGGACCACGATGCCGTCGTTCATCACCCACAGCCGGTCAGCCATGGCCATGGCTTCCTCCGGATCGTGGGTGACGATCAGGGCGGCGACGCCGGCCTCGCGCAGCAGCGCCAGCGTCTGCTCGCGCACCTGCGCCCGCCTGCCGGAATCGAGGCCGGAAAACGGCTCGTCGAGCAGCAGCACCTGCGGTTCCGGCGCCAGCGCCCGCAGCAGCGCGCAGCGCTGCGCCTGCCCGCCGGACAGCGTGTGCGGATAGCTGTCGGCGTGCGCGGCAAGGCCCATGCGCTGAAGGGCATGGCCCAACTGCTGGCGGCGAGGGTCCTTGCGCGGCAGGCCGAACGCGATGTTGCCGGCGACCGTCAGGTGCGGGAACAGGGCGTAGTCCTGGAACATCAGGCCGACGTGGCGCGCCTCCGGCGGAAGGGAGATCCCCTGCGCGCCATCGGCGACGGTGCGGGCGCCGATGGCGATGCGGCCCTGGCGCAGCGGCTCCAGCCCCGCCGCCAGCCGCAGCAGCGTCGTCTTGCCGCAGCCGGAGGGACCGAGCAGGCAGGCGATCTCGCCGCGGGCAACCCGCAGGCTGACGGCGCGGACCACCGGCAGGCGCCCGTAGCTGTGGGAGACATCCTCGATGCTGAGTCCCATCGATCCGCGCGCACCCTTCAGGCGGCGTCGCCCGGATGCCCGGCGCGAACCGTCCGGCTGAGCAGATAGACCGGCAGCATGCCGAAGACGACGATCGCGAGCGCCCCGGCCGCGCTCTGCTGGAACTGGTCGTGCGAAGCGTACTGGTAGACGTGGGTGGCCAGCGTGTCGAAGTTGAACGGCCGCAGCAGCACCGTCATCGGCAGTTCCTTCATCCCGTCGACGAACACCAGGATGGCGGCGGTCAGCAGGCTGCTGCGCAGCATCGGCAGGTGAACGCGCCGCAGCATGCGCCCCGGCGTCAGGCCGAGGCTCCGCGCCTCGCCGTCCATGCTGGGTGTCACCCTTGCCAGACCGGCCTCGCAGGCGCCCTGCGCCAGCGCCAGGAAGCGGACGGCAAAGGCGAAGATCAGCGCCGCGATGCCTCCGGTCAGCAGCAGCCCGGTGGAGGCGCCGAAGGTGGTGGCGACGAGGCGGTCAAGAGCGTTGTCGAACAGGGCGAACGGTACGACGATGCCGACCGCCAGCACGGCGCCGGGCAGGGCATAGCCGATGCTCGCCAGACGGCCGGCGACGGCGACGAGCCGGCCCCGTCCCAGCCGTGCCGCGTAGGCGAGGCAGAGACCGAGGATAGCCGTCAGAACGGCGGCGGCGGTGGAGAGCGTGAGGCTGTTGGCGAGGTAGGTCGCGAAGCGCCGGCCGGATCCGCCCACCGGCGGGCTGGCCAGCGCGTAGTCGATCAGCACCACTGCCGGGACGAGGAAGCCGAGGAGGATCGGCAGGGCGCAGGCGAGGACCGCCAGCATCGCCCGGCCCGCCGTCAGCGGCAGGCGCGGCTGCGGCCGCCACTTGCCGGTGGTGTGATGAAAGCGCCGGCCGCGCCGCGCCAGGCGCTCGGCGGCGACCAGGACCAGCACCAGGGCGAGCATGACCAGCGAAAGCTGCGCCGCGCCGGCGGTGCTGTTCATGTTCAGCCAGACGTCGTAGACGCCGGCGGTCAGCGTCGCGACGGCGAAGTGCTGGACGGTGCCGAAGTCGTTGAGCGTTTCCATCAGTACCAGCGAGACGCCGACGACGATCGCCGGGCGGGCGAGGGGCAGGGCCACGCTGAGGAAGCTGCGCCAGGGCCCGCGCCCGAGGGTCCGGCTGGCCTCCAGCACGCACACCGACTGTTCGAGGAAGGCGGTCCGCGCCAGCAGGTAGACGTAAGGGTAGAGCACCAGCGTGAGTACCGCCGCGGCGCCGGGAAGCGAGCGGATCTGCGGAAACCAGTAGTCGCGGCGGGAAGACCAGCCAGCCACCTCGCGCAGCGCTCCCTGCACCGGGCCGGCGTACTCCAGCAGGTCGGTGTAGACGTAGGCGACGACGTAGGCGGGGATCGCCAGCGGCAGCAGCAGCGCCCACTCGAAGAGGCGGACGCCGGGGAAGCGGCACAGCGTGGTGAGCCAGGCGGTGGCGACGCCCAGAACAGCCGTCCCCGCCGCTACCAGCAGCATCAGCAACAGCGTCGTGCGCAGGTAGCGGGGCAGGACGGTAGCGGCGAGGTGCGACCAGATATCGTCGGTCGGCGACAGCGCCAGCCCGATCACCGCGACCAGCGGGACGAGGACGGCGGCGGCAATCGTCAGCGCCGCCAGCGACCAGCCGTCGAGGCGCAGGGGGCGCGGCGGCCCCGCCGGCAAGGACGGGACCGCTGCCGGCGGAATGTCACCCGTTCCGCCCGCCGGCACCGCCGCCCGTGCAACGGCGCCGCCGGTCATCGGCGCAGGTTTGCGGCTTTGCGAGCGATCACGATCCGGCTTCATCGAAGCCGGTGCGGTCGACCAGCCGCGATGCTGCCGCCCGCTGCCGCGCGACCTCCACCAGCGGGATCGCATCCGCCTTGAAGCTGCCCCATGCGGCGACGACCGGGCTCAGCGGCACGCCCGCCTTGACCGGATATTCGAAGTTCTGCTCGGCATAGAGGCGCTGCGCCTCGTCGCCGCTGAGGAACTCGAGCAGGCGGATGGCCTCGGCGCGGTTCTTCGCCGCCTTGGTGACGGCACCGCCGCTGACGTTGACGTGGGTGCCACGGTCGGCCTGGTTGGGAAACACCATGGACACCGCTTCCGCCCAGCCCCGCTCCTCCGGATTGGCCAGCATCGCGCCATAGTAGTAGGTGTTGCCAAGGGCCACGTCGCATTCGCCCTCGGCAATCGCCTTGGCCTGGGAACGGTCGTTGCCCTGCGGCTTGCGGGCGAGGTTATTCCTGACCCCGATCAGCCACTGCTCGGTCTGCTCCTCGCCCTTTTCGGCGAGCATCGAGGCGACCAGCGAGACCATGTAGACGTGCTTGCCGGATCGGGTGCAGACCCGCCCCTTGAAGCGCGGATCGGCGAGGTCCTCGTAGCGGGCGACCTGCTCCGGCTTCACCCGCTCTTTGCTGGCATAGATGACGCGGGCGCGCATGGTCAGGCCGAACCATTGTCCATCCGGATCCCGGTATTGCGCCGGGATGTTCGCTTCCAGGACCGGCGAGCGCACCCCCTGCAGGACGCCGGCCTCGACCATGTCGTTGAGATTGCCGACATCGGCGGTGAGGACGAGATCAGCGGGGCTGTTGTCCCCTTCCGCCTTGAGGCGCTCCAGCAGCCCGCGTTCGGCATAGACGACGTTGACGGTGATGCCGGTTTCTGCCTGGAAGCGGTCAAGGATCGGCTGGATCAGCTGCGGCTGGCGGAACGAATAGAGATTGACCTCGCCCGCGGCACGCGCCGCTAGCGGTGTGCCAAGCAGCAGAACAAGGAGGACAAGCCAGCCGGCAACGGTGCGGCCGCCGCGGTGTCGGATCATGGTCGGTTCCCCGTCAGTAATGCGAATAACTATTATTCTCTCTGATCGACCATAACCAAACAGGGCGCACGCTGCAATGCTGCAAAGCGGCGACAACGCCGGGGGCTGTCGCCGCAGTATCCCGGCGGCTGATGGGTGAACCCCCGCAGCCCGGTCGTGAAACCGTGCTTCGGGGGCGGCAATCACTCAGCGCATCACCACCAGCGACATGTCGTCGAGGCGGGTTACGCCGGAAAGGCCGTTGACGCGCACCTTCAGCGTGTGGGAGCCGGCTTGCGGCAGGGTGACGACGCCGATCAGCGCGGCGCTCACCCAGCCGTCGAGGGTGAAGGGCGAGCCGGTCGAGGTGCCGTTGCCGGAGCAGAAGGCGTTGTCGCCGTTCGACGGCGGGATGACGATCTCGCCGGTGGGGCCGGCCGGATCGACGACGAGGTCGATGTCGACGTACTTGTTGACGGCGCCTTCGACCGCGCACTCGGCGTTGAACATGACGATGACCTTGGTGTTCGCCCCCGACGTGGTGAACCCGACCGTCGTTCCGCCGGCCGTCGCGCCGTTCCAGTCGACGAGGTAGGTGGCACCGCCGTAGACGGAGGCATCCGTCCTCGTTCTCGTGGCGAGGATATCGCTGCGCGCATCCGAGGCGACGAGCACTCCCGCCAGGGCGGCAAGGGCGAGAGCGGCGAGCTTGCGTTGGTTCATCCGGATCCTCCTGTGGACAGCAGACAGTCAACGGCTGCCAGCATCAGCGAATAAGTCTTATTCGTAGTATAATATCCCCTAAGGACGCACGGCCAGTTGTAATCTGCGGGATATGGGTTGAGTGCCCGGCGCTCCTCCTCTGGTACGGCGATAGACTGATTCATCGGGTTCAACCAGGCAAGGGAGCGCCAGGGCAGCGTTAACCCTTCCTAGACGAAGCGGGCGCAGGATGAAGACGCGCCTTTTCTCCCTGCTCAGAGCGACAGCATGCGTACGTCCCGGCTCGATCCCGCCACCCGACCGCAGGCACTCCGACGAAGGTCCCTCCGCTCCTCTCCCGGCTCAGCAACCTTCGCCGGGCATCTGCACGTCGGCGGGCAGGTCGCGAGCGGTCCCGCACCGGCGGCGGATCCAGCGGCGGCGCTGCTGGCGCTGCTCGACGCCCAGGAGGTGGCGGGCGAGGACGACGGCGGGCAGGACCGGCGGCGGCGTGCCGCGGTGAGCCGAAGCGATGCACTTCTGCAGCGGCTCGAAAGCCTGCGCACCGACCTGCTGGACGGCCGCATCGCGCCGGACCGCCTGCAGGCGCTGGCCCGGGCGCTGCGCGAAGAGCGGGTGGCGAGCGACGATCCCGACATCGAGGCGGTACTCGACGAGGTCGAGCTGCGCGCCGCGGTCGAGCTGGCCAAGCAGGCGAAGCATTCCGCCTGATCGCCGGTCACTGCCGCGGTTGCCAGTGCCGGCGGTTTTCACAGAGAAAATCAATGAGTTGCCAATCTCGCAGCGGGGATTTACCGCTTGCGGGCGCAACCCCGTGAACCTATATTCCGCGCCAAAATGGGGAGACCGGACATCTGTTGCCGACAACCATGATCGCCGAACTGCCGAACGGGTACCGGCCGTCCGAGGACGAGCCGTTCATGAACCCGCGCATGCTCGAGTACTTCCGGCTGAAGTTGCTGCGGTGGCGTGAAGAGCTGCTGCAGGAAGCCAACGAGACCTTGCATACGCTGCAGGACGGCGGCTTCACCGAGGCCGACATCGCCGATCGCGCCTCGGCGGAGACCAACCGCGCGGTGGAACTGCGCACCCGCGATCGCGCCCGCAAACTCATCGCCAAGATCGACGAAGCGCTGGTCCGCATCGAGATCCGCAGCTACGGCTACTGCGAAGAGACGAACGAGCCGATCAGCATCTCCCGCCTCGACGCCCGGCCGATCGCCACCCTCAGCCTCGAAGCGCAGGAGCGCCACGAGCGGATGGAAAAGACCCACCGCGACGAGTAGCAGGCGGACTGCTGTGCAGCCCGCCCCGGGCACGCTTTCGTTCAGCTGCCGGCCGTGCTGTTTGCCGTCTGGCCAAACAGGATGCTGCGGCTGGCATCGTTGACGACCGCCTCATCGGAGACCGCCTGGCCCTTTTCATAGGCGGTGACCGTCGCCGGCCGGGCGCGGATCGCCTCGAACCACCGCTGCAGGTCGGGGAACGCGGCGAGGTCCTGCTGCTGGCGCTTCCACGGCACGATCCACGGGTAGCACGCCATGTCGGCGATGCTGTAGTCGTCGCCGGCGATGAACGGGCGGCCGCGCAGCCGCCGGTCGAGGACGCCATAAAGGCGGTTGGTCTCGTTGACGTAGCGGTTGACGGCGTAGGGCAGCTGCTCCGGCGCGTACTGGACGAAGTGGTGGTTCTGGCCGGCCATCGGGCCGAGGCCCCCCACCTGCCAGAACAGCCATTCCAGCACCGTCGTGCGCCCCCGCGTGTCGGTCGGCAGGAAGCGGCCGGTCTTCTCCGCCAGATAGACGAGGATGGCGCCGGACTCGAAGACGGAGATCGGCTCGCCACCGTCCGCGGGCGCGCGATCGACGATCGCCGGCATCCGGTTGTTGGGCGAAATCGCCAGGAACTCCGGGCGGAACTGCTCGCCGGCACCGATGTTGACCGGCACGATGCGGTAGTCGAGGCCGGATTCCTCCAGGAACATCGTGATCTTGTGGCCATTGGGCGTCGGCCAGAAGTGCAGGTCGATCATCTCTTGCTCCTCGGACTGTTGGCGAAGGAGATGGTCAGCCGTACCGCCGAAGGAAAGGGGGCGTGCGCTGGCAGCAGGGTCAGGCGCGGCTGTCCGCCGCCAGCAGCGTGCACAGGCCGCGGGCCCGCCGCGCCGTCTGCCAGTCGATGCGGCCGTTGACCCGCTCGGGGCGGAAATGCCGCTGGAAGGCCTTCAGCGTCGCGAACAGGTTGGCCGTCTCGTAGCCGATCTCCGCCAGCATCGCCCGCACGGCGTCCTCTTCGAGGACGCACTCCTCTGCTTCCCCGGGCCAGACGCCGATGCCGGCCCGCGCCAGCAGCGGCCAGTCGAACAGCTCGCCCGGATCCAGCTTGCGCCGCGGCGCAACGTCGGCGTGGCCGACGACGTTGCGCGGCGGGATCGGCCAGCGGGCGAGGATATCGCCGGCGAGGCGCACCAGCGCGTCGATCTGCGGCCGCGGAAAGGCCCGGTAGCCGAACTCGTGGCCGGGATTGACCAGCTCGATGCCCACCGACCGGGCGTTGATATCGGTGGCGCCGCGCCAGAACGACACCCCGGCGTGCCACGCCCGGCACTGCTCGTCGACGAGGCGGACAGTGCTGCCGTCCTCGTCGATCAGATAGTGGGCGCTCACCCTGGCGTGCGGATCGGTCAGCCGGGCGAGCGCGGCCGCGGCGCTCTCCATGCCGGTGTAGTGCAGCACCAACATGCCGATCGGGCCGCCCTTCGGGCGCTCGTCGAAATTGGGGGACGCAAGCTCGGTGATCATGACCGTCGGCGCAAGGGGTGCTTGGTTACGAGGGCAGCGGCGGCTCCGGCAGGCGCGGCCGCAGGAACTGGATCATCGCCACGCCCAGCAGGGTGATGCTGCCGCCGATGAGCACGGGGGCGGTGAGCGGTTCACCCAGCAGCGGTATCGCCAGCCCGACGGCCAGCACCGGCGACAGCAGTGTCATCGGCACGATGCTGTTCATCGGATGCTTGCCGATCAGATGATACCACAGGCCATAGGCGATGATCGAGGCGCCCACCGCCATGTAGACGATCGCGGCCCAGGCGCGCCAGTTGGCGGCCTGCAGCGCCGCGACCTGACCTTGCTCGGTCAGCAGGCTGGCGAGGAGGAGCTGCGGGCAGGCGAGCAGCGCAACCCAGGCGTTGAGGGTGAACGGGTTGACCGGGCCGAGCCGCTTGATCAGCACGTTGGCCACCGCCCAGGCGAAGGC
>JBDHSN010000037.1:0-20705 GCA_039808105.1 Rhodospirillales bacterium | reverse complement strand
GCGGTGACCGCGACGATCTGCCCCCCGCTGGTCAGTGCAATGGCGGCCGGGACAGCGGTATTGAACGTCCGCTTCCAGGCGAGCGTGCCGCCGCTGTTGTACTTGGCCAGGAACCACTGCAACACCGTTGCGTCCGATCCGGCGAGGGCGATCGACCCGGCGATCACGATCTCGCTCGTGCTGCTGACCGCAAGGCCGATCGGCCTGTCGTTCTGCGCGACGCCCAGCTGGCGCAGCCAGATCTGGACTCCCGCCGGACTGAACTTGGCGAGGAAGACGTCGGTGCCGCCCTTGCTGGCACCGTTCAGCGCTCCCGCGGTGCTGCCGTAGGCGATGACGTTGCCGGACCCGTCTATCGACAGACGCGAGATGCCGTCCGACTTGGCAGTTCCAAACTGCTGCTTCCAGACGATAGCCCCCGCCGCTGGGACCGTTGCCGCGGCTGGGGCCGCCACCGTCGGCGCCGCCGAACCACGATCTTGCGCTCGGCCGATATCCGCAAAGACCACGCAAAGGCAGGCGGCGACCAGCAGGCCGCTCGCAGCTTTGATCGTCTGCCGCATTACCCCCTCCGAGAATTTTCCCCGCGCTCGGCGCGGGAAGGCAATCACTGACCGTCGCCCGAAATATACGCAATTATTCGCGCTTATCCGGGAACAGGCTTTCCGTATTTTTTCCGTACAGACAGGCAGACGCCCGATTTGCCAGAGCCAATCCACTGAAATGATTGGCGTCCCCTAGGGGATTCGAACCCCTGTTGCCGCCGTGAGAGGGCGGTGTCCTGGGCCTCTAGACGAAGGGGACGAGGCGCTGGCTCCTTGTAGGACGATCGCCGCCGCAGATCAAGAGCAGGCCACCGCCGCGGTGCACCTCGAGGTGCTGGAGCAGCGTACCGGCCGCGGCCGGTACGGCGGCCACCATCAGTCGGCGCGCAGCGCGGCCTTCAGCCGGACCGGATCAATCGCCGTCACCCGCACGTTGACCCGCCCGAACAGGGGCGAGGAGGCCGACGCGAAGCTGGCGAAGTAGAACCGGCCGCGGTCGTCCCAGGCGTTGTAGCCGGTGTGCCGGTCGTAGCCGGCGAAGGCGGGATCGATGTCGCGCAGGGCGCACAGCCGGGTCGAGGTCCGCGCCGCCAGATTATACTCGTAAAGCGCCGGAACGGCGCCGGTGGTAACGACGTAGGCGCGACCGCCGTCGGCGCTGACCTGGAACACCCAGGTCATGTCGGTTCCGCTCGTCACCCGGCCGAGGTATGCCCACGTCGGCCCCTCATCGGTGAAGCGGTACACCCGGCCCTGATCGTCGGCAAGGTAGCAGACCGCGCCGCCCCGGATGCACTGGCCGGTCTCGATGGCGTGTCTCGCCTGCAGCTTCCAGTCCTGGCGCTCGCCGAAACCGGCGCCGGGCTTGTAGAACCGGACATGCTGGTAGATGTCCGGATCGTAGGCATTGACATAGGCGACATTGCCGGCGGTGAAGTACAGCTGCCCGCGGGAATCCACCCACATGAAGCGGCCGACATAGAGATAGGGACGATCGTAGGCCGGGGGACGGCCGAGATTGACGGTCTTGTTGGTCGCCACGTCGTAGCGCAGGATTTCGCCGGTCGGCACCGCCGCCTGGTAGAGAATGCCGCGGGCGGCGTCGGCGGCAAGGGTAACGACGCTGACGTGCGGCGCGCTGACCCCGTCGGGATCGCGGGCGCTCACATCGACCAGCTTCGCTGCCTTCGGATCGAACGCATAGAGGTGGGAGCCGCGGTGGGCGAGATAGCCGCCGTCGATCACCGAATAATCCATGGTCGCAACGTACAGCCTGCCGGCGAGCCACGTCGGCCGCGTGTGGAACTTCTCGAAGGTCTCGCCCGGCCGAAGGTTGCCCGCCTGCCGCGAAGCGGTCCGCGCGTCGCCGACGTAGACCAGAGCGCCGGTACGCGGGTTCAGGTGATAGAGGGCGGAATTGGTCGCATGATCCATCCCGCCGATGTAGATGTCGCCCGAGGGTGCCGCACCGGTGGCGTGCCAGCTCTGCGTCGGCCGAAGCCCGCCGGGAGCGTTGGGCAGCACCCACAGCCACGCCCCGTCGCGGGCCGCCGGACGAGCCGAAACCGCCTGCGCCCGGGCCGACAACCCGAGCCCGAGCAGGGCGGCGATGGCCGCGACCGCCACCACAATCCCCGGCAGGAACGCAGCCCCGGTGCGCCGCAGACCCGGGCGTGCTGCTGCGCCTCGCCCCGAGAATGGCCGGAAACAGCTTGCTGCGCGGCCGGTCACCGCCGGCCACAAGGAACTCGCCTTTCGCATCACACCCCCCTCACAGTGTCAAGTGTAGCCCTGATGGGGGTGTGCCGCCAGCCAAAATGCGCTGCAGTGTCGCCCAGGCATAAAAAAGCGCGGCCGACGGGCGAGGCAATCCGCTTGCGCGAAAGGGGGACCGCGCCGAGGAAGCCAGCGGCCCGCCAGCGCGATCCGTCCGCAGCGGCCGGCCCGGCCGGCCGTTTCCGCGCCCGCCTGCCGTTTGCCCTGACCGGCGACGCCGCCGCAGTCGCCGGTAATCCTCTCGCCGGCCTGTCACTCCGGCGCGCAGAGCACTTGGCTGATCAGTCCAGCCGCGCCTCGATCGTCACGGCCATCGATCGCTCGCCGGCGATGCCTCCGGAACGACCCGAGACCTCCATCAGCCTCCAGGCAATGCGGGCGTCTGCAATATTGGCGGCCAACACCCCCGATGCGTTGCTGATGGCGTCCGCCAGCGCTGCCTGGAAGTCGCCTTCCGTCGAGTTTCCCCGGAAATTCTGACCGGTCATGTCCTGGCGCTCCTGTCGAAAGGGCCCGTTCGCCCCCGACTCTCCGCCCGTCGGCGCCGCCGGTCTATGAGGGGGGTCACATTGGGAATGGCTCGCCGTTTCCGCGTTCGTTGCCGGAAGAGCGGAGGCCGTGCAGCCGGTCAGCGGGCCACCGGCTGCACCAGGCGATCGATCATGGCGTTGATGGCGGCGATCTGCGGGCCGGCCCGCCGGGCGTAGTCGGGGCCGGTGAAGCCCCACCAGTCCCAGCAGCCCTGCGGGTTGGGCCACGGCAGGACGACGCCGAGGACGCGGCGCTCCAGCACCGCCGCCTGCGGGTAGAGGACGACGATGCGGTTGCTTTCCGCCCATTCGTTGTAGCCGGCGTGGCGGATGAAGGCGTCGCCGATCATCTCTTCGCTCTGCTGGCAGCCGTGCAGCGCCACGTGCAGGCGGCAGCCGCCACCGGTGCAACTGCGCGGGATATAGAGCCATCCCTGCGCCGCCATGCCGTGGCGCACCCGGGCGTCGACAAACGCGCCCTGGGCGAAAGACCGGAACTCGCCGCCTGCCGCCGCCTTCGGCAGCAGCGGACCGTAGATCTGGCCGAGCACGGCGCCAGCCAGATCGAAGCCGCAGTTGTTGATGAACGGCGTCTCGAACGTATCACAGGCGTTGCCGAACGATGCCGTCAGCATGGCATGCGGCGCCTTGACATCGGCCACCATGCGGATCGCCGAGGCTTGGTCGAAGGCCCGGTAGACCGTGCCGACCGTCTCCACCACCGACGCCGGCACGACATCGTCCTGCTTGCCGGAGAACAGCAGGACGCGGTCGCCACCCAGCCCGGCGGTGGCGTCGATGGCACCGGCCCGCTCCGCCGCCCGCACCGCGGCGATGCTGCGCTGCGGATCGGGCGGGCCTCGGAACGTCGCCGCAGCGATTTCGGAACAGACGCTGAGGGCACGGAAGATGTTGAACGGATAGCCGCCGCCGGCGCAGGCGTAAGGGCCGCCGGCGATGATGCCGGCTCCCATCAGCCGCGCCGAGTGAGCAACGTGGAACTGGTGCGCCATGAAGCCCCCGGACGAGATGCCGGAGACCGATATCGCGGCCTCGTCGATGCCGAGGGCTGGCAGCGCCGCTGCCGCCTCATCTGCGGCAGCGGCGCCGGCGGCCGCTGACGGGAGCAACACCATCGCCAGCACCGCGGCGATGCGGTGCTGAAACGCCCGCCGCGAGATCGTGCCGACGACGTGTTCCCGCCCGCGCCGCGCCCGCCGCACCCTGCCCGGCGGGCGCCCGGGGTGAACGGCGATCAGGTGCCCTCGTGCCACGACTTCAGGTATTTCTCCTGCTCGGCGGTAAGCACGTCGATGGTGATGCCCATCGACGCGAGCTTGAGCCGGGCGACCTCGCGGTCGATCTCCACCGGCATGGTGTAGACCCGCTTCTGCAGCTCGTTGTGGTGGTTGCGGATGTGGACCGCACCCAGCGCCTGGTTGGCGAAGCTCATGTCCATCACCGCCGGCGGATGACCCTCGGCGGCAGCGAGGTTGACCAGCCGGCCTTCGCCCAGCACCCGCAGCTTGCGGCCGCCGTCGATCTCGTACTCATCGACGTGCGGGCGCGGCTGGCGCACCGAACTCGCCATTTGCTTCAGCGCCTTCATGTTGATCTCGACGTCGAAGTGGCCGGCGTTGGCGACGATGCAGCCATCCTTGGCGGCGAGCAGGTGGTGGCGGTCGACGACGTGCTTGTCGCCGGTGACGGTCAGCACGATGTCCGACTGCGGGATGGCATCGATCAGCGGCATCACCTGGTAGCCGTCCATCGTCGCCTCGATGGCGCGCACCGGCTCCACCTCGGTGACGATGACCTTGGCGCCGAGGCCGTGCGCCCGCATGGCGACGCCGCGGCCGCACCAGCCGTAACCGCACACGGTGAACACCTTGCCGGCGAGCAGCGTGTTGGTGGCGCGCAGGATGCTGTCGATGACGCTCTGGCCGGTGCCGTAGCGGTTGTCGAACAGATGCTTGGTGTCGGCGTCGTTGACGGCAATCACCGGGTATTCGAGGGCGCCGTCGGCCGCCATCGCGCGCAGCCGGATCACGCCGGTGGTGGTCTCCTCGGTGCCGCCGAGGATGCCCTCGAGCAGCTCGCGGCGAACGGTGTGCAGCTGGTTCACCAGGTCGGCGCCGTCGTCGATGGTGATCTGCGGCCGGCTGTCCAGGGCGCAGGCGAGCCGCTTGTAGTAGCTGGTGTTGTCGTCGCCGCGGTGGGCGAACACCGGCACGTCGTAGGTCAGCGCCAGCGCCGCAGCGACGTCGTCCTGGGTGGACAGCGGGTTGCTGGCGCACAGCGCCAGCTCGGCGCCGGCCGCTTGCAGGACGCGGGCCAGATTGGCGGTCTCGGCGGTCACGTGCAGGCATGCAGCGATGCGAACGCCGTCGAGCGGCCGGCTCTCACTGAAGCGGGCCATCAGCGTGCGCAGCACCGGCATCTCGGTCAGCGCCCACTCGATGCGGTTGGCGCCGGCTTCGGCGAGCGTCGGATCCTTGATGTCGTAGGCGGTCGCAGTCATGCGGGTCTCCTGGCAGGGGCGGGAATCCGGCAGGCGGTTCTTCTCATGGCGCCACAAAACGTTGCGTCCCTGTCCTGAGAAACGCACTCCGTGAGCGCCGGCCCGCACCTTGGCCGGGTGGCAAGGCTTACCTGTTCGCGGCACGCGGATCAAGCGCCTCGCGCAGGCCGTCGCCGACGATGTTCAGGGTGACCACCGTGACCAGGATCAACAGTCCCGGCCACAGCGCCAGCGACGGCTCCGACCAGATCAGCTCCTGGGCATTGGTGAGCAGGTTCCCCCAGCTCGGTGTCGGCGGCTGGATGCCGAGACCGAGGAAGCTCAGAACCGCTTCCAGCAGAATGATGTTGCCGGCAGCAAGGGTGGTGGCGACGATGATCGGCGACGCGAGATTGGGGAGGATGTGGCGGGTCATGATCCGCGGCGTCGAGGCGCCGAGGGCGCGCGCCGCGAGGACGAACGCCTCCTCGCGCAGCCGCAGCGTCTCGGCGCGAACCAGCCGCGCCACCGTCGTCCAGCCGAACAGCGAGACGATGACGATGATTCGGACGAGGCCGGCGAGCGGTGCGGTCGCGAGATCCGCCGGCAGGCCGAGCTTCGCCGGATCGAGCGCCGCCAGCACGATCAGCAGCGGTAGCAGCGGCAACGCCAGCAGCCCGTCGGTCAGCCGCATCAGCAGCGCATCGAGGCGCCCCCCGAAGGTCCCGGCGACCAAGCCGACGGCGGTGCCGATGACCGCCGAGCCGACCGCGGCAATCAACCCCACTAGCAGCGAAGCCCGGCCGCCTTCGAGCAGCCGCAGCAGCACGTCGCGGCCGAGATCATCGGTGCCGAGCGGGTGCGCCGGCGAGGGCGGCGCAAAGCGGCCGAGCAGGTCGACGGCCTGCCCATCCGTTCCCAGCGCCGCGCCAACCAGGGGTGCCGCCGCCGTCGCCGCGGCCAGCCCGGCCAACACCAGCAGGGCGGCAACCGCCCCGCGCAGCCGCAGGAACCGCCGGACCGTTACCGCGGCGGGAGCGGCGGAGGTCACGATGGTTGCTCGCCCAGCCGCAGCCGGCGGTCGAGCAGGACGAGGCCGACGTCGGCGAGCAGGTTGCCGAGCAGCGTCAGCGCCGTTGCCAGCAGCAAGGCAGCCAGGGCAAGGTTGTAGTCGTTGCCGAGGATGGCATCGTAGATCAGCCGCCCCATTCCCGGCCGGGCGAACACCGTCTCGACGATGAGGGCGCCGGAGAACAGTGCGCCGAAGTCGATACCGACCAGGGTTGCCACCGGGATCATCGCCGGCCGCAGCGCGTGGCGCAGCAGCACGCCGGTCTCGCCCACCCCCTTCGCCCGCGCGGTGCGGATCCACTCGCGCCCCAGCGTCTCCAGCATGGCGGCGCGGACGAAGCGGACGTAGCCGCCGGCGCCGGCGAGGGTGAGTGCCAGCAGCGGTAGCACCAGATAGCGCACGTGCTCGGCGAAGCCGCCGGTGGTTGCCGTTCCGCCGGCCGGCAGAACGCCCAGCAGCACGGCAAAGACAACGATCAGCACCAGGGACAGCCAGAAGGGAGGTGTCGAGATGCCGATGAAGGCGGCAAGGCCAATCGCGCGATCGGTGGTGGAGTGCGGCCGGCGGGCAGCGAGGATGCCAGCCGGCAGGGCGACCGCCAGCGTCAGCACCAGCGCCAGCCCCATCAGCACTGCGGTGTCGGCCAGCGCCGGCGCCAGCGCCTGCAGCACCGGACGTGCCTGCAGGCGTGACCAGCCGAGGTCGCCGGACAGCGCCGAACCCAGCCATGCCACCCAGCGGGACAGCAGCGGCTGGTCGAGCCCGTAGATCTCGCGCAGGCGCTGGGCGTCCTCGGAGGTCATGCGCGGGTCGGCACTGATCATCAGGTCGATGGGGTCGCCCGGCATCAGCCCGATCAGGCCGTAGACGACGACCGACATCACCAGCAGGACGACGGCCGACTGGATCAGGCGTCCGAGCAGAAAGCGCACGGCGGAGCGCGGTCAGGGCGCAGGTGGCCGCGCCACCGCCGTCATGCTCAGTCCTTGCGCAGAGTCACCATCTGGAAGAGGCCGAAGGGACGCACCGGCCCCTGGTCCTCCAGGCGCAGCGGGCTGTCCGCCAGCAGGTGGCTGAGTTCGAACGCCGGCCGCCAGCCCAGCCAGCGCGACAGCGGCTGCATCCGGCGGGACACGAAGCCGCCGTGGCCGTTGACGAAGTGGTTGCACACGACAATGGTGCCGCCCGGCGCGCAGACGCGCTCCATCTCGGCGAGGCAGCGCTGCGGATCGGGCACCACCGACATGACGTAGGCCGCCACCACGACGTCAAAGGCGCCGTCGGCAAAGCCGAGGTTCTCGCCGTCCATCTCGTGCAGCCCGACGACATTGCGCATGCCCTCGTCGGTGACGCGCTGGCGGGCCTGAGCCAGCATCTCCGGCGAAACGTCGACACCGGTGATCCGCTTGTCCTTGTTGTACATCGGCAGCGACAACCCGGTGCCGACGCCGACCTCGAGCACCGTCGTGCAGTCGAGGCTGTTGACCCGTCGGGCGACGGCGATGCGGCCCTGATGGAAGATCGGCCCGAACATCATGTCATAGGTCGGTGCATACCGCCGGTAGGCGCTGAGCACCGACTCCAAGTCGAGGGGCGCGCGCGATCCGTTCACTTGTTTCGCCATCATGGTCGTCGACCGATTCCCTTTTCCGATCCCCTGCTACCCGGCCACCAACGCCCTGAGGAGCGCGTGGTTGCGCCGGCGAGACAGAATGCGTTTTGCGAACTTCCCGCTCGCTTCCATACGCACCGGCGTCTGGAGCAGATCCCGCCCGCTCGAGTCGTTCCCCGGCTTCACCCTCAGCCTTGTTCCAGAGCCGGCGGGTAACCGGGCTTGATGCGAGCCGAAACCGGCCGCGCAGAACTCTCCGCGGGTGGAAGCCGCGGTAGGAACTAAACCGCAGGGGATGGATTGGTCAACCTCTCGATCACATGGGGCGCATCTGAGGGATCATCCGTCGCCGTCCTGGCGGATGCACTCGGCGGATCGCCCCCGGACCATAGGCTCAGGCGAAGTGGCGCACCAGGCGGTCGACCGCCTCGTCGAGCACCGCATCACGCTTGCAGAAGCAGAACCGGACGAACCCTTCGGGCCCGGGGCCGCGATAGAAAGCCGAGACCGGAATTGCGGCAACGCCGGCTGCTGTCGTCAGGTAGCGGCAGAAGGCAGCGTCGGTACCGGTGAAGCCGAGGCTTCTCCGGTCGGCGACCAGAAAGAACGTGCCGGGCGCGGGCAGCGGGGTAAAGCCGGCGCGGCGCAATCCCGCCGCCAACAGGTCACGCTTGCGCTGCTGGCTCGTCGCCAGGGTCGTGAACCAGCCGGCCTCGCCGGCCCGCAGGCCGGCGGCGACCGCCCGCTGCAGGTTGGGCGGGGTGGTGAAGGTGAGAAACTGATGGGCGCGGGCGGCGGCATCGATCAGCGGCGGCGCGCCGCAGGCCCAGCCGACCTTCCAGCCGGTCGCCGAGAACGTCTTGCCGGCGGAGCCGATGCGCAGGCACCGCGCACGCATGTCCGGCAGGGTGATCAGCGGCCGATGACCGGCCGGCGGGAACACCAGGTGCTCGTAAACCTCGTCGCAGACGGCATAGGCGTCGTGGGTCCGCAGCAGTCCGGCGATGAAGTCCAATTCGTCGGCCGCGAAGACCTTGCCGCTGGGGTTCTGCGGCGAATTGAGCACCAGCAGCTTGGTCCGCGGCGAGAACGCCGCCGCCAGCGCCTCCCGGGGCAACGCCCATTCCGGCGGCGCCGTTCGCACGATGCGCGCCACCGCCCCGGCCCGCTCGATGATCGGCAGGTAGGAGTCATAGAGCGGCTCGATCACCACCGCTTCGTCACCGGGCTCGAGCAGGCCGAAGAAGGACGCGGCAAGGGCTTCCGTCGCCCCCGAGGTGACCAGCACCTCGCGCTCGGGATCAAGCTCAAGGCCGTAGCGGAACCGGTCGTGGGCGGCGATGGCTTGCCGCAGCTCCGCGAGACCCCGCATCGGCGGGTACTGGTTGGGCCCGTTGAGGACGGCTTCGGCGGCGAGCCGCCGCACCTCGTCCGGTCCTTCCTCGTCGGGAAATCCCTGGCCGAGGTTGATGGCGCCGTGCTCGACGGCAAGCGCACTCATCGTCGTGAAGATGGTGGTACCCCAGCGAGCCAGGGAAGCGTTCGCGGCTTTCATCGTCGGCGGACCTGCACCTTGCGTGGCGGGCGGCGCAACAGGCGCCCGCAGCGCGCGCCTTGTCAACGGCCCGCCGTCAGACCTTGCCGGGGCACGACGGGAATTGTCGGAGGTCCGACAGGCAGCCGATATTGTCGGCACATGCCGCTTATTTCATCACGACGCTGCCGGGGCTGGCGGCAGCACCCGGACTCATACGGGGTGCAACGGGCGGTTCCGCCATTGGAAAATGCAAGTTTGCCATCTTGGCACGAGCCGTGCTTTGCGCCCCGTCCGTAAGCCTGTGGCACCAGCGTCGACAGCGATCATTCGGGACGCCGAGCGATCCGCTCCGGCTCGGATCGGCGATAGCGAAGAGGCAAGTATCTGATGAAGAAAATCGAGGCCATCATCAAGCCGTTCAAGCTCGATGACGTGAAGGAGGCTCTCCACGAACTCGGCCTGCAAGGAATCACCGTTCTTGAAGCCAAAGGCTTTGGCCGGCAGAAGGGCCATACCGAGCTCTACCGCGGCGCCGAGTATGTCGTGGACTTCCTGCCCAAGGTGAAGATCGAGCTGGTAGTCGAAGACGGCCTCGTCGAGCAGGCAGTCGAAGCAATCCAGCAGGCGGCACGTACCGGCCGCATCGGTGACGGCAAGATATTCATCACCACCGTCGAAGACGCCATCCGCGTGCGTACTGGCGAGCGCGGCACCGAAGCGATATAAGCCGGGCGCGGCCAGCCGCCTGTCGGACGCGGACGCACGCCTCACGCGTCCCGCGATTAAGCCCCCAACGCAACGCAGAGGGATCAGAAGGAACTCACCATGCCACTGAACTGTAAGACGCCGGCCGAGGTGCTGCAGGTCGTCAAGGAGAACGAGGTCAAGTACATCGACCTGCGCTTCACCGACCCGCGCGGCAAATGGCAACATCTGACCATGACCGCGGATTTCGTCGACGAGGACGCCTTTACCGACGGCCTCATGTTCGACGGCTCGTCGATTGCCGGCTGGAAGGCGATCAACGACTCCGACATGGCGTTGATCCCCGATGCCACCACCGCGGTCATGGATCCGTTCGCCGCGCAGTCATGCCTCGTGCTGTTCTGTGACGTCATCGAGCCCTCGACCGGTGAGGCGTATCTCCGCGACCCGCGGTCGGTCGCCAAGAAGGCGGAAGCCTACGTCACCTCCTCCGGCATCGGTGATACCGTCTACGTTGGTCCGGAAGCCGAATTCTTC
Organism: Rhodospirillales bacterium; assembly: GCA_039808105.1. Lineage (GTDB taxonomy): Bacteria > Pseudomonadota > Alphaproteobacteria > Rhodospirillales > Defluviicoccaceae > Defluviicoccus. The sequence continues at coordinate 9,891 of JBDHSN010000037.1, read as the reverse complement.
GTCTTCGACGACGTCCGCTACGAAGTGAAGATGAACTCGTGCTTCTACGAGTTCAGCTCGGACGAGGGCCCCTATGTCACCGGCCGCATCCTGCCCGAGGGCAACGCCGGCCACCGCCCGCCGATCAAGGGTGGCTATTTCCCGGTTCCCCCGGTCGATTCGTGCATGGACCTGCGCGCCGAGATGGTCTCGACGATGCAGGAGATGGGCCTGGTGATGGACAAGCATCACCATGAGGTGGCGCCGTCGCAGCACGAGCTGGGCCTCGTCTTTTCGACGCTGGTGAAGGCCGCCGACAACATCCAGATCTACAAGTACTGCACCCACATGGTGGCGCAGACCTACGGCAAGACGGCGACGTTCATGCCGAAGCCGGTGACTGGTGACAACGGCTCCGGCATGCACACCCACCAGTCGATCTGGAAGGACGGCAAGCCGCTGTTCGCCGGCTCCGGCTACGCCGACCTGTCGGACCTGGCACTGTACTACATCGGCGGCATCATCAAGCACGCCAAGGCGCTGAACGCCTTCACCAACCCGTCGACCAACAGCTACAAGCGGCTGATCCCCGGCTTCGAAGCGCCGGTGCTGCTGGCATACTCCGCCCGCAACCGCTCGGCGTCCTGCCGGATCCCCTTCACCTCGAACCCGAAGGGCAAGCGCGTCGAGATCCGCTTCCCCGACCCGACCGCCAACCCCTATCTGGCGTTCGCAGCGATGCTGATGGCCGGCCTCGACGGCGTCCAGAACAAGATCCACCCTGGCGACGCCATCGACAAGAACCTCTACGACCTGCCGCCCGAAGAACTCGCCACCGTGCCGACCGTTTGCGGCTCGCTGCGCGAGGCGCTGAACGCCCTCGACGCCGGCCGCGACTTCCTCAAGCGTGGCGATGTTTTCACCGACGACCTGATCGACAGCTACATCGAGCTGAAGTGGGAAGAGGTGTACAACTTCGAGCACACGCCGCACCCGGTCGAATTCCAGATGTACTATTCGTCCTGACGCATTATCCCTCTGCGACAACCCCCGCCGGCTCGTCGGCGGGGGTTTCTTCTGCCCCGTCGGTCCCGTGTCAGTGGCTCATCAGCACAGGTACGGTCATGTGCGCGAGCAGGTGGCGGGTGACGCTGCCGAGCACGATCTCGCGCCAGCGGGCATGGCCGTAGGCCCCGCACACGATCAGATCGATCCCCTCGTCCACGGCGCGCGATAGCAGCAGGTCACCGGCACTGATGTCGTCGGCATGGTAGTGCTGCGCCTCGGCACGGATGCCGTGGCGGGCGAGATGCAGGCAGATGTCGGCGCTGGGAATTTCGCCGTGCGCCTCATCCTCCCCGGTCTTCGGATTGATCGCCATGACGACCACCTGCCGGGCCTTTGCCAGCAACGGCAACGCATCGTTGACCGCGCGGGTGGCGAGGCGGCTGGCGTCCCAGGCAACGAGAATGCGCTCGCCGATCGTCCGGAACGCGCCAGTGGACGGCAGCACCAGCACCGGCCGGCCGACCGACAGGATGAGCTGTTCCGGCATCGCCGGATCGAAGCTCCCCTCGCTGCCGGCTGCATCGCGCTGACCGGCGACGACGATGTCGGCGTAGCGTCCATGCAGCGCGAGAATCGCGACCGTTCCGCCGGCTTCGCTCCGCCACGCCGCGTTGATGCCGGCAAGCCGCGCCTTCGCCTCGAACGTCTGCCGTGCCGCCGCGGCCGCCGCCTCGACGTGCTGCATCTGTGCCTCCAGCACGCTCTCCGGTATCTGCGTCTGGATATAATTGGGCAGGACGGGATGGTGCAGGACGTAGAGGCCGGTGAGATGCGCCCCGTGGGCGGCAGCAAGCGCCATGGCCGCATCGAGACGGGCAGCGCAGGCGCGGCCGTCATCCACGTGCACCAGAATGTCCTTCAGCGCCATGGCCGTTTCCTCTTTCGTTATCCGAGGCTGGTGGCCCGTTGGTCGGCGCCTTGTTCTGTCGCCAGTGTAGGACTTTGCCGCAAGCGGCGGCAACACGCGCACGGTCGGCGGGGACCGGCGCCGCGCCGGCGGGTGAAAAATCTGGAAAGGCGTAGCCCTCGCTCCAAAATGCTCAACATCGAAAGTGCCGGAGCCGCGGAGAGGGAGCGTCTTTCGCATGCTGGGTTTGGCGGCCGCGCCGGAGATCAACCGCCTTGGCTTACACTGGTTCAACGTTTCCCGGCCGCTGTCCCTGTCCGACCTGAGTGGCCGCCTCGTCGTCCTCGACTTCTGGACCGCCTGCTGCGTCAATTGCCTGCACGTCCTGCCGACCCTGCGCCGGCTGGAGGAGGCGTTTCCCGACACCCTGGCCGTGATCGGTGTCAACTCGCCGAAATACCCGGCCGAACAGGACCCCGACAGTCTCGCCTCCGCCATCGCCCGGCACGATATCCGGCATCCCGTCGTCCACGACCCGGACCTCCGCATCTGGCGCGACTACGGCATCCAGGCGTGGCCGACGCTGGTGTTCATCGATCCGCACGGCCGTATCCTCGGCCACCTGCCGGGCGAGCCGGAGGCTGACAAGCTGCTGGCAGGCATCGGCCAGATGCTGCGCCGCTGGCGCGGCGCGAGCCCGCAGCCGCTGCCCCTGCAGGTCTCTGAACAGACCGGCGGCCGGTTTCGCTTTCCCGCCAAGATCAAGCCGGTGCCCGCCAGTTGCGGGGCCGGCAAGCAATGGGCGATCGCCGATTCCGGCCACCACCAAGTGGTGCTGTGCGATGACACCGGCCGCGAGCTGCGCCGGTTCGGCCGCGGCCGGCCGGGGTTCGTCGATCTCCCCGGCGAAGGCTGCGCCTTCAGCAGTCCGCAGGGTTTGTGCAGCGATGGCACCGGCATTTATGTCGCCGATACCGGCAACCACGCCATCCGGCGGATCGACCTGGTCAGCGGCGCGGTGACCACGCTCGCCGGCACCGGCAGGCGCGGCTCCCTGCTCGCCGGGACGGAGTGTGCGCACGACGCCTGCCTCGCCGCCCCGTGGGACCTGGAATGCTGGGGAAGCCGTCTCTTCTTCGCCAACGCCGGGACCCACCAGCTCGGCTGCCTCGACCTCGCGGGCGGTACCGTTTCGGCCCTCGCCGGCAGTGGCGAGGAGGATCTGGTCGATGGTGCCGCCGCCGAAGCCAACCTGGCGCAACCGACCGGGCTCGCGCTCGATCGCGCCGCCGGGATCCTCTATTTCGTCGACAGCGAAACGTCTTCGGTGCGCGTCCTCACCGCCTGCGAAGACGGCCGCGTCGAGACGCTGGTCGGCGCCGGCCTGTTCGAGTGCGGCAAACGGAACGGCGACTTTGCCCAGGCGCGGATGCAGCACTGCCGCGGCATCGCCTGGCGGACGGGCGGGCTCGTCATCGCCGACACCTATAACGGCCTCGTCCGCGTGCTGGATCTCACCTCCCGGCAGGTGAGTGCGCTCGGCGGCGACGACTGCGCGTGGAGGAACGGCCTTCGCCTGACCGGCGGCGAACCGGCGGGCGTTGCCGCCGATGGCGATGCCCGCCTGCTGGTCTGCGATACCAACCATCACCGCATCGTCGAGCTGACCTGCCAGGACGGGGCCGCGGCGCGCGTCTGGGCCTCCTGACAATCGCGTCGCCGCCCACGACAGGGGCTTGTTCGGCAAGGTTTGCGCCCGGCTTCCGGCACCGGGCGCCGCGCCGCTACTGGCTTGTCGAGACCGCCCGGATGGCGCGGCCGATCATGCCCAGGTAGTACGCGTCCGGATACATCTTGCAGCCGTTGTAGACCAGCGCCGCAATGTAGTCTGGCGTCCACTGCGGACCCGGTGTCAGGCGGTAATGAGCCGCCGCCGCCCTGCCGATGAACAGGCCGACCTCCTTGAGCTGATCGGGCGGCAGCGCGTTGGCGCCGGAGCAGGTGAGGAACACCGCCTGCGCCATCTCCAGCGGCTGCTGCACCGGCGGCTCTATACCTCCGCCGACCACGCGGACCGCCCGCGCCACGACGGTGGAGAAGTAGGATTCCGGTGCGATGGTGCAGCCGGAGCGGACCAGCCAGGCGATCTGTTCGCCGAGTTGCCTGTCGTCCGGGATGTCCGTGCGGTAGTGCCGTGCAGCGGCGTCGATGATGGTGAGTGACAGGGTCCGGCGCTGCTCATCGGGGAGGGCATTGGCCTCCGCGCAGGTCACGAAGGCATTGTCCCGCACTGTTTCTTCGGCGGCGCGTCCGCTGCCCGGCACGATCATCATGAGCACGGCAAACGCCGCCCAGGCCCCCGCCCGCGACACAGTCATTGCCTTACGTCCCTTGCTGGTTTGCGATTGCTGCTGGCAAGAAAAGGCCGGCCTCAATGGCCGCCGGCTGCCCAGCCGCCGGCATAGCCGACGGCACCGCCGATCAGGCCGCCACCGATGACACCGGCGGCGCCGGCGCCGGTCGCAAGGGCTATGCCCGATCCAAGGGCTGCACCGACGCCCGCGCCACGCGAACTGGGGGGCGCATCGGCGCAGGCAGAGACCAGCAGGGCGACACTCAGCAGAGCTGCTGCAGCCGGAACGGCCGTCCGTTGCCTAGCGGAACGTAGAAAGACGATCATCGCGCCAATTCTCCCGGATACAATACTTTTACTTGCAAAGGTAGCTTTTGTTCCGGTTCTCGTCGAGAACAATCCGGTGATCTGTCGTCTCCTGGGAGCGGTGCAGGGGCGCGGGGGCGATGGCGCTGATCATCGCTCTTGTTCCGTGTACCGCCGGTCGACGACGTCGGCGGGTATTGCGTTGGGGCGGCAAGACAGCGCCGCCCGTCAGCAGGTGCGACGTAAGGGAGGTGCCGCCCTGTGTTCGCCGAACACAAGGCGGCACAAGGCTCAGCGCTGCGGGGCGGCGCCGGGCGGGATGCGGTAGCCGAGTTGCGTCATTCTCAGCCGCATCTCGGCCGCCATCGCGGCGATCTGTGACTTTAGGGCCGGATCTTTGATGCGGTTGTTGGTTTCCCAGGGATCGGTCATGACATTGTAGACTTCGCGCGGGTACTCGGGATGGTCCGGGTACTCGATCAGTTTCAGGTTGTCGCGCCGGAAGGCGATGATGCGCGGTACGATGAACCCTTCCTCCCGGAAGTACTCGTAGAACATCCCGGAGTGGGTCGTCTGCGCCGCGCCGGTCAGCAGCGGCACCCAGCTCTTCCCTTGCATGTCGGGGCGGGCAGGCAGGCCGGCGAGTTGCAGCAGCGTCGGCGCCAGATCGATGTTCAGCACCGTCGCCGGAATCTTCCGCCCGCCGCCGGTCAGCCGCGGATAGCGCACGAACAGCGGCACGCGGATCGAGGCTTCGTAGGCGTTGCGCTTCTCGCCGTCTGTGCCGGAACGGGTATAGGAGCCATGTTCGCGCATGTGCCAGCCGTTGTCGCTGGCGAAGACGACGAGGGTATCCTGGGCGATGCCGGCCGCATCAAGGGCGTTGAGCACCCGGCCGACGTCCTGATCGATGCCGGCGATGGCGCGGAAGTAGTTGCGGAAGCTTTCGCCACCGAAGGTGGACAGCTCGCGGGCGACGAAATAGGGAGGGTAGCTGGCGGCGTTCGGCGGGGTGTCCACTTTCTGGTTGACGAACAGCTGCTTGGTCCGCGTCGGTGCCGCCCGGCCGTCCAGCGGACCGTGCGGCGTCTTGAAGCCGAGGACCATGAGGAACGGCTGCTTTCGCGCCGCGCTGCGCCGGATGAAGTCGACGGCGTAGCCTGTCGTCACGTCATCCACCCACCCGCTGGTTGGCGTGGCGACGCCGTTGATGAGCAGCGGGACGTTCAGGTAGTCGCCCTGGCCGACGAAGCTCGCGGACTCATCGAAGCCGGGCCGCTCCCGCTGCGAGCCCATGTGCCACTTGCCGAAGTAGCCGGTCCGGTAGCCGGCCGCCCGCAGGATCGTCGCGTAGGTTTGCGTGCCCGTCGGCAACGGCGTGCTGTTATCGACGATCCCATTGCTGTGATTGTATTTGCCGGTGAGGTAGGCGGCCCGGCTGGGCGAGCACAGGGAATCGACGACGAAGGCGTTATTGAACCACACGCCGCCGGCGGCGATGCGGTCGATGTTGGGAGTACTGTTGCGGAAGAACGGGAAACGCCCCGGGGTACTGCGCTGGACGATGCCGACGGCGTCCGAGCGCTGGTCGTCGGTCAGCATGACGACGATGTTCGGCCGGCCGGCGGCTTCGGCCGGCAAATCGGCTTTCGCACCGGCCGGAAGGCCGACGGCGAGGAGCAGCAGGACGACAAAGGAGAGGCGTTTCATCAGCATTTTCTCAGCGGGCGCCGCCATGCGGCACCGGCAAAGACGCGAACATCTCATGTCCCATAAACCCTATTATATTACTTCTAAAATACACGACGTAAGTGACGTGCGCTGTTGGTAAATGTTCCTAACTGGAGGAGCAAATGCCGGATATGGCTCCGACGATAGCCTACAATATATCACGAGCCGGCAGTGCCGGGAGCTGCAATGTGGCGCAAAAATGCCAACAATTTGTCGATAATGATGCGGGTTAGTGCTGCATAAGGGTTACGTGGGGACACCGGCTGCCACCGTTGCCACCGCGCGGATGCAGCCGGCCGGCGACCTGCCGACCGGCTGAAACGGCGGCCGACTAGCGGGACGCCAGCGCCGCCGCGTCGCGCGGGCGGCCGCCGACGGCCGCACCGTCGCGGGCGGCCCCTGCCTGGGCCGCGGCGATCGCCTCCAGGTGGGTCACCAGATCGGCGTAGACCTTGGTCGCATCGAACCGGTTGGCGAGGGTGCGGGCGTTCGCCGACATGCTCTGCTGCCACGCCGGATCGTCGCGCACCCGTAACAGCACCCGGACCAGATCGCGCGGATCGCCGGCCTTGTACATCACGCCGCAGTCGTTCTGCTCGATCTGCCGCTGCACCTCGCCCTCCAGGCAGGAGACGATCGGCATCCCTTCGGCGATGTACTCGAAGAACTTGTTGGGCAGGTTGCGGATCCAGTCGAAGCGCGGCGGATAGGGGAACAGCGCCACCGCGCACTTCGGCGCCAGCGCCTTGATGATCGGATGCTCGATCCAGCCGGTGAGAACGACGTTGTCGAGGCCGGCCGCCGCCTCGCGCAGCGCCGGCTCCAGATCGCCGGTCCCACACAGGACGAACTTGATGCTGCGCTCACCCTGCTCGTGCAGCAGCCGCGCCGCCGCGACCACCGTCAGCAGGTCGATGCGCTTGGGGAACAGGCCGGAATAGCAGGCGACGAACTGGTCGGGGCCGCCGCGCACGTCGCGTTCCACCCAGTACTGCTCGGCGGCCGGATTTTCCGGCGGCGCCTGTGTTTCCAGATAGCCGAGGGGAAACACCTGGTCCCATTCCCCGCGCTTGCGGCCGGCAAAGTCGAGCGCCCACTGCAGCATGCCCTCGGTGATGCCGATCACCGCCGTGCTCTGCCGCAGCGCCTGCCGGGCGGCGATGTAGTACGGCTGGAGAATCAGCCGGACCAGCGGGCGGACGGCGTCCGGGGCAACGTCGGCCACCACCTCCGGCCACAGGTCGCGGATGTCGATGACCGTCGGGACACCGTGGGCGCGGCCGTAACGGACCGCTTCCCAGGCGAGATCGACCGTCGGCCACGAGCAGTAGATGATGTCGGGAGGCGGCTGCTGCTCGGCGACGCGGCGAAAGTCGGCCGCCGTCTGCAGATGGTGCAGCAGCCGGCCGAACGACCGGCTCTTGGTGTAGGTGCATCCGCGCAGCCCCTGCATGGTGATGCGATCGCTGCTCTTCAGCACGCCGCCCGGAATGTCGCGGTTGCGCTTCTGGACGTGATCGAAGATGGAGTTGAACCAGGTGACGTCGTGTCCGCGCGCCGCCAGCGCTTCCGCCAGCATGCCCACCCGGTAGAGCCGCTTCTTGCTGCCGGGCTCGATCCAGGCTTCCGATATCTTCAGTAACCAAGCCTTCATCGGTTTTGCTCCGCCCGACCTGCCTTCTGTGCCCTGCCATCGCTCCCTGGCGCGGACGATGCGGTAGTTGGCCTTTCGGGTCCAGTGTTGACAAGGATGTTCCGCCGTTGTCCCGTTGCGCAGGGTGGCCGGGTTGCCACGCAGGTGACCGCCGCGCCGATCGGTCAAACATCAGGGGAAACGCCAATGGCGGCTGACGAGATGGATCAACTCGTCGCCCGCTTCACCGAACGGGACGCGCTGATCGGGGTGATCGGGCTCGGCTACATCGGGCTGCCGCTGTCACTCGCCGCCGTCAAGGGCGGCTTCCAGGTTCTCGGGTTCGATATCAATGACCAGCGGGTCGCCGGAATCAACCGTGGTGAAAGCCCGCTGAAGCACATCGGCGACGACCGTATCCTCGCTGCCCGCGACCACGGGCGATTTGCAGCAACCGCCGACTTCAGCCGGCTGGCCGAGCCGGACGCGATCGTCGTCTGCGTCCCGACGCCGCTGGGGCGGCACCGCGAGCCCGACCTCTCCTTCGTCGAGAGCAGCGCACGGGCCATCGCCGCGACGCTGCGGCGGGGCCAGCTCGTCGTGCTCGAATCGACGACCTACCCCGGAACCACCCGCGAGGTGGTCAAGCCGATCCTCGAAGCCGGCGGCCTCGTCTCCGGAAAGGACTTCTTCCTCGCCTACTCGCCCGAACGCGAGGATCCGGGCAACCTCGACTTCGAGACGGCCCGCATCCCCAAGGTGGTGAGCGGCGACGGCGCGGCAGCGCTGCGGCTGGCGCAAGCCTTCTACGATCGGTTCGTCGTCCGCACCATTCCGGTTTCCTCGCCGGATGCCGCCGAGGCGGTGAAGCTCACCGAGAACATCTTCCGCGCCGTCAACGTCGCCCTGGTCAATGAGCTGAAGATCGTCTTCTCAGCGATGGGCATCGACGTCTTCGAGGTCATCGAGGCCGCCAGCACCAAGCCGTTCGGCTTCATGCCGTTCCACCCGGGGCCCGGCCTCGGCGGCCACTGCATCCCCATCGATCCGTTCTATCTCACCTGGAAGGCGCGCGAACTCGACATCGCCACGCGCTTCATCGAGCTCGCCGGCGAGGTCAATACCGGCATGCCTGCCTATGTCGTCGGCAGGCTGCGCGAGGCGCTCGACCGCCGTTTCGGCAAGGGCCTGACCGGCTCGCGCATTCTCATCGTCGGCCTTGCCTATAAGAAGAACGTCGATGACATGCGCGAGAGCCCGGCGCTGACCATCATGGCGCAGCTCGAACGGGCTGGCGCGCAGGTCGACTATCACGATCCGTACTTTCCCGACATCCGGCCGAGCCGGCAGTACCCGCGCCTCTGCGGGCGGCCATCGGTGCCGCTGCAGGCCGGCACTCTCTCCCGCTACGACGCCGCGGTAATCGTCACCGACCACGATGGCATCGACTATGCCCTGCTGGTGCAGCACCTCAGGCTGATCGTCGATACCCGCAACGTCATCGAGCGTCTGCGCCTTCCCGGGCGGGCGGACAAGGTGATCAAGGCCTGACGCAGCGGCGGCGGTGGCGCGAATGGGCGGCGCTGTTGGCCGGCGGTTTGCACAGGCAAGAGGGCGAGGCACTTCGATGGACGACGGGCGCAGCAAGACCGCAGGTTCAGGCAGCGGAGCGGGCGGCCGCCGCGAACGGCTGGCAGCGGCGCTGCGTGACAACCTGCGCAAGCGCAAGACCCAGGCGCGATCGCGCAGCGGTGGCATCGGCGACGGGACCGGTGCAGCGCCGGACGATGGCGCCGCTTCCGCGGCCGACGACGGCCCGACGCCGGTCGGTGCCGACGGACCGATCGGACGCATAAAGTGAGGCCGGGCGGGAACTTGGCGGCGTTGCGACAACGCTGCTCCGTCCTCCCGCACCACTCTCGGGGACAAAGACTTGACAGCAAGGGTCACCGGTACCAAACTAATTATAGGACG
>JBDHSN010000036.1:0-20872 GCA_039808105.1 Rhodospirillales bacterium | reverse complement strand
GGCCACCAGCTCTCGCGGCTGCCGGTGCTGCGCGGCGCCTTCATCGTCGCCAACCTGCCGGTGGGCGGCTCGCGGCAGACGCCGATGAAGATGGCGCACGGCCTCGTCAACGGCCGCCATACCGCCACCTTCGGCTCGATGGCGCGGCACATCTCCGACCTCTCCGACCTCGACAGCAACTGGTTCGCCCTGCTCGGCGGCAACGACGGCTGGCTCGGCAGCGCCAATTTCTGCGACCAGCTCCCCCTGTGGCAGCAGCGGAAGTTCATCCGCATGCCGCTGCGCCCGGCAACCATCGCCGCCGAGTTCCCGACGGTGATCACCTTGCAGCCGGCCGGCGGCTGAACGATCACCAGAATACCCCGTCTGAAGTAAGACCAGACCCCGCTGCCAGGCAATGGCGCTTGCGTAGAGGAAACGGTGCATTGCCGCCTCTCCCGCCGATGAGGTACTATTGGGCTGGTCGGGGGGTAATGAAGTGGATTTTTTTGTCAGCTACACGCAGGCAGATTTAGCCTGGGCAGAGTGGATCGCATGGCAACTCGAGGACAACGGGTTGTCTACGACCATTCAAGCTTGGGACTTCCATCCCGGCTGCAATTTTATCCTCGAAATGGATAGAGCTGCAGGGGAAGCACGCCGCACCATTGCTGTCTTGTCCAAGAGTTATGTCGAAGCCGCATACACGCACCCGGAGTGGGCGAGCGCCCTCGCGCGCGATCCGATTGGCGAGAACGCCGTCCTGCTGCCGATACGCGTGCGCGAGTTCAAGCCCACGGGATTATTGGCGCAGATCGTCTACCTTGATCTCGTGGGCCTGACGGAAGACGAAGCAAGAGCTCGGCTGATACATCACGTCAACGGCAGACGCGGCAAGCCTCAGACCGCTCCGCCATTTGCCGGAAGGATGACTGGACAGCCTGTTGCCGGAGTTTCTCGCACCGAGGCTGATTTCCCGGTCAGCACACCCCCAGCAAGCCCGCGCTTCACTGTCACCCCACCGGACGCTGATGGTGAAGCGGGCTCGCTCAGCGACGTCGAGCAGGATCTCGCTCCCTACGTAGGTCCGGTAGCCAAGCTTCTTGTGCGCCGCGCCAGCCGGCGAGCGCAAACGCCGGCGGATCTATACGCAGCTCTCGCCGCCTCCATTCCTCATGAGGGCGAACGGCAGGCGTTCCTGCGCCGCGCAATCACCCAGTCTTGCAACATACCATCCGTGGCTCCCACTCCGGAAGCGGACTCCCGCTCTCCCCGCTGCAACATCTTTGCTCCCAGACTCCTTGAACGGCTGTCCCAGGAACTGGCGGTCTACCTCGGCCCGATCGCCAGGTTCACCATCGACCGGGAAACCGGCGACGCCTCGACGCTGGAGGAGCTTTATCAGCGGCTGTGCAGGCATCTCCCGGCAGAGGCGGAACGGCTGGCATTCCTGGGCCGATTACCGCGAGCATCCTGACGGCCCTGTGCGGAAGGCTGAGCAACCGGCGCCCCCGCTCCTCTGAAGCAGAGGCAGTGTCATGAACTTGCGCCTGAAGTTCAACATGATCCTCCTTACCGTGTTCTCTGCCGGATTGGCGGTGAGCGGCTTTGTCACCCACCGCGTTCTGGAGCAGAACGCGCGTGCCGAGGTGGTGCAGAATGCCCGGATCATGATGGAAAGTGCCCAGGCTGCGGCCACCTACACCGTCTCGGAGGTACGGCCGTTGTTGATGGCAGATATGAAGCGGACCTTCCGAGCACAGGCAATATCGTTCTACGCGGCCCGGCGAAGCTTCGAGTTTCTCAGAACGCATCAGCCCGAGTATACTTACCGCGTAGTTTCGCTCAATCCGACAAACCCGGGCAATCGCGCTTATGACTGGGAAGCTGACATCATTCGAGATTTTATGAACAATCCCGATCGCAAGGAAATTCTTTTGGAGCGGGATACTCCGACCGGTCGCGTGCTTAATCTTTTTGAGCCGGTTAAGGTGCATGACCAGGGTTGCCTCAGCTGTCACAGCCGCCCGCAGGACGCTCCGAAGACTCTAATCGACGTTTATGGCTCTTCTAATGGGTTCGGTTGGCAGATAAATCAAGTGGTGGCGACACAGGGTGTTTCTGTCCCAATGTCTGTACCCCTTCAACGTGCAAATGATTTATTCTTAACTTTAATGATACTCAGCATATGCGTGATTATTGCTGTTTTTGCTTCGCTAAACTTGCTTCTTCATTTCGTTATCATTCGTCCAATCACGTCCATGTCCCGTCTCGCGGCAGATGTGAGCCTCGGCAAGCCGGACGTTCCCGAGTTCCGCGTCCGCGGTTCTGATGAGCTCGCCGCTCTTGCCGCCTCCTTCAATCGAATGCGGCGCAGCTTTGAAGGCGCCCTGAAGATGCTCCGAGAATCCTGAGCGGTCGCTGCCCTCACGCGCAGCGGTGTCCGTGCTGCTGCTATACTGCGCCGCGAGGGCCGCATCCAACGTCGGTCCCCGGGGAAAGAGGAAGGGCACATGGACAACCGCTGGTCGGAACAGGAAGCGGAGGCGGCGGTCGAGCGCTGGACCAAGCAGGGCGTCGGCATGGACGTGGCGCTGCGCACCTACACCACCCGGCTGCTCGGCGCCGAGCCGAAGCTGGTGATGCACGGCGGCGGCAACACCTCGGTGAAGACGACCATCCGCGACCGCTTCGGCGAGGCGATCGAGGTGCTCTGCGTCAAGGGCTCCGGCTGGGACATGGCGAGCATCGAGCCGGCAGGGCTGCCGGCGGTGCGCCTCGCGCCGCTGCGCCGGCTGGCGGCGCTCGATGCGCTCACCGACGAGGAGATGGTGGCGGAGCAGCGGGCGAACCTGATCGATCCGGCGAGCCCCAACCCCTCGGTGGAGGCGCTGCTGCACGCTTTCCTGCCGCACACCTATATCGACCACAGCCACGCCGATGCCGTCCTGGCGCTGACCGATCAGCCGAACGGCGAGCTGTTGTGCCGGCAGCTGTGGGGCGAGCGGATGGCGCTGGTGCCCTACGTCATGCCCGGCTTCCTGCTGGCCAAGGCGGCGCTGGCGGCGTTCGAGAAGCAGCCGGAGGTCGAAGGCATGGTGCTGCTCAAGCACGGCGTCTTCACCTTCGGCGATACCGCCCGCCAGGCCTACGACCGGATGATCGCGGTGGTGACGGCGGCGGAGAACCGCATCGCCGAGGCGCGGCGGGTCAGCGTGGCCGGCGTGACCCTGCCAAAGGGCTTGCCGAAGGGCCTCGGCCGCCAGCGTCCGAAGTCGTTCCAGCCGGTGAAGCTGCCGGCGCGCCTCGCCAGCGTGGCGCAGGTGGCGCCGATCCTGCGCGGCCTCGCCGCCCTTCCTGAGGCTGCCGGCGCGCACCGCCGCTTCATCCTCGAGTTCCGCGCCGGCCCCGAGATCGAGGCCTTCGTCAACGGCCAGGATCTGCAGCGCTACGCCACCCAGGGCACCGCCACCCCCGACCACGTCATCCGCGTCAAGCCGAAGCCGCTGATCGTGCCCGCTCCCGACGCCGGCGATCTCGCCGGCTTCGCCGCCGCCGCCCGCGCCGCGACGGCAGACTACCAGGCCGACTACAAGGCGTACTTCGCCCGTCACGAACAGCGCGGCCCTGGCCGCAAGAAGATGCTGGACCCGGCGCCGCGGGTCATTCTCGTCCCCGGCCTCGGACTGTTCGGGCTCGGTGCCTCAAAGGCGGAGGCGACGATCGCCGCCGACCTCGCCGAGGCCAACGTCCGCGTCATCACCGACGCCGAGACGATGGACAGCTACCAGGTGATCCCGGAAGCGGACATCTTCGACATCGAGTACTGGTCGCTGGAGCAGGCCAAGCTGGGCAAGGCGGGGGAGCGGCCGCTGGCCCGGCACGTCGTGCTGATTACCGGCGGCGGCTCCGGCATCGGCGCCGCCACGGCCGCCGCCTTTCGCGCCGAAGGCGCCGAAGTGGCGATCGCCGACCGCAACGGCGATGCGGCAGCAGCGGTGGCGGGTCCGCTCAAGGGCCTCGCCCTCCCGTGCGACGTCACCGACGCGAAAGCGGTGGACGCTGCCTTCGCCCGCGTCGCCGAGACCTATGGCGGCGTCGATATCGTCGTCTCCAACGCCGGCGCCGCCTTCACCGGCCGCATCGGCGAGGTCGACGAGAAGGTGCTGCGCGACAGCTTCGACCTGAACTTCTGGGCCCACCAGGCGGTGGCACGGGCGGCAGTGCGCATCTTCCAGGCACAGGGCACCGGCGGCTGCCTGCTGTTCAACGCCTCCAAGCAGCCGCTCGACCCTGGGCCGGATTTCGGTCCCTACGGCATCGCCAAGGCGGCGACGCTGGCGCTGATGCGCCAGTACGCGGTGGATTACGGGCGCGACGGCGTGCGCTCCTGCGCTGTCAACGCCGACCGCATCCGCAGCGGCCTGCTCACCGCCGAGATGATCGCCGCCCGCGCGCAGGCGCGCGGCGTGAGCGCGGAGCAGTACATGGCGGGCAACCTGCTGCACCAGGAGGTGACCGCCACCGACGTCGCCCGCGCCTTCGTGGACCTTGCGCTGTCGCCGAAGACGACCGGCGCGGTGCTGACGGTGGACGGCGGCAACATCGCCGCCGCGCCGCGCTGACCGGCCGCGCTACTCCGGCAGTGGACGCGCCCGCAGCCGCTTGATCTCGCCGCGCTGCGTCTTCTGCTCCAGCCGCCGCCGGCGGGCAGCCGGCCCCGGCCGGGAGGCGCGGCGCGGTGGCGGCGGCGGAGCAGAGGCGCAGCCGATCAGCGCGGCGAGGCGGGCCAGTGCATCGGCGCGGTTGCCTTCCTGCGTCCGCCGCCGCTGCGCCTCAATGACGATAATGTCGTCGCGGGTCAGCCGGCGCCCGGCGAGGCGTCGCAGACGCGCCCGCACGCCGTCGCTCAGACCGCGGGCCTTGCGCACATCGAAGCGCAGTTGCACCGCCGACGAGACCTTGTTGACGTTCTGCCCGCCGGGGCCGGACGCCCGCACGAACCGTTCCTCCAGCGCGCTCTCGTCGATCCAGACGCCCTCGATGCGGACCACCGGCCTTGCTCCCCTCGCCCGACTGACCGCCAACCGGCCGCCCAGCCGCAGGCGCCGAGAGGCCCGCGACGACGATCTTCCGGCTTTACCTGACCGGCCGGCTGGCCTCGAACAGGAACCAGGTCCGCCGCTCGGCCTCGTCGATCCAGTTTTCCAGCAGGCTGGCGCTGGCGACGTCGTTATGCTCGTCGCACAGGTCGTGGGTTTCGCGCAGCCGCTTCGCCAGTTCGATGTTGTCCTCGCGCAGTTCCGCCAGCATGTCCAGCGGATCGACATAGTCGGCGTCGTTGTCCTCGACCCGCTGCAGGCGGGCGATGTGGCCGATCGAGCGCAGCGTCGTCCCGCCGATCTTGCGGACCCGCTCGGCGATCGCATCGGTGGTCGCGTAGATCTGCGCCGCCTGCTCGTCAAGCAACAGGTGATAGTCGCGGAAATGCGGCCCTGAGACGTGCCAGTGGAAATTCTTGGTCTTGAGGTAGAGCGCAAACATATCGGCGAGCATTGCGTTCAGTGCACCCGACAGATCCTTGGTGGCGTTGGCGCCGAGGTCGCTCGGCGTATCCAGCGGCGCCTTGCGACGGGCTTTTGCTTCGGCAGCGGTCATGGTCTCGTCCTCCTCGCGGTTGTTCCGACCGTCTTGGCAACGCAGGAAGCCGCTGCCGGGTCCTTTCGCCCGCATCAACAGACGGCAGGCCTGGCATGCGCCTTCCGCGCCGGTTCGGGCTCAGCCTCTGATGAACCCGAGAAGATCGGCGTTGAAGGCATCGGGCTGCGTCTGGGCGAGGCCGTGCGGCGCGCCCGGATAGACCTTGAGAGTGGAACCCGCCACCAGCTTGCTCGAATGCATGGCGGCGGCAGCGATCGGCACGATCTGATCGTCGTCGCCGTGAGCGATCAGCGTCGGCACGTCGAAACGTTTGAGATCCTCGGTGAAGTCGGTTTCAGAGAACTGCTTGATGCAGTCATAGGCGCCTTTGATGCCGGCCTGCATGCCTTGCAGCCAGAACGAGTCGCACAGGCCCTGCGAGACCGCCGCTCCCGGCCGGTTGAAGCCATAAAACGGCAGCGTCAGATCCTTGAAGAACTGCGAGCGGTCCTTGCGCACGCCGTCCCGGATGGCATCGAAGGCTTCGATGGGCGTGCCGTCGGGATTGGCAGCGGTCTTCAGCATCAGCGGCGGTACCGCTCCCAGCAGCACCGCCTTGGCGACGCGCCCGGTGCCGTGGCGACCGATGTAGCGGGTGACCTCGCCGCCGCCGGTCGAATGGCCGACGAGAACGGTCTCGCGGACATCGAGGGCATTGAGCACCTCGGCGAGGTCGTCGGCGTAGGTGTCCATGTCGTTGCCATCCCACGGCTGCGCCGAGCGGCCGTGGCCGCGCCGGTCATGGGCGATGACACGAAAGCCCTCGTTGCCGAGGAACAGCATCTGGGCGTCCCAGGCGTCGGCGGACAGTGGCCAGCCGTGCGAGAACACCACTGGCTGACCGGAACCCCAGTCCCTGTAGAAGATCTCCGTGCCGTCTGCCGTTGTAATCGTGCTCATTGGCGGATCCTCCCTGGTGCACACGCGGCCTTATCAACGACGAGGCTGTCGTCAGGTGCTAGCGAAGATGGGGGTTGTCGAACGAAATTCGCAGAGCGGACCTGCGGCCACGAGCGCACGGATGCCTCAGGCGAGGCCGGCGTTGCGTTGTGTCGGTGTCCGGTGCCGTTAACCGGCCGCCAGCCTGCGGCGGCGAGCGGTGATGCGGCTTGCGTTCGCTCGGTCACACCGCTGGTCGCACAACGAAACGTCTGAAGGGACATCCCGGCCTGACCGTCCCGCTGTCGCGCGGGCGACGAGCGTGACTCCTCCCAGGGGGATCGCGAACGGTCGAATCTTGCATATTTATTTGGTGTTGGGTTCGAATATTATCAGAGCTGGGGCCTGCTGAAACAGCCCCGCGCTTACCGGTGCAGGCCATGACGCATGGCCGCCCGGGTCGGCAGTGGCACAGTCACTTCGGTAGTATATTTACTAACTATCCCGACAGAGCGAGGGCCTCTTGACCACGATTGGCGCTTTCTGTAGTCTATTTACGTCAGAGGGTATGTCGCGGTGACAGACCTCTTGAAGTTCCTGGGGAGGGAAGGGGTGCGATTGCGCCGCTCCGAAACGCGGGTCGCAGAGGCAGTAATGCGGGACCCCTCCGCTTCTGTGCACCGCACGCTGGCCGAGTTGGCCGCCGAGGCCTCCGTCAGCGAACCCACGGTCGTCCGCTTCTGCCGGGCGGTCGGCTTCCGCGGCTTCCGCGAATTCCAGATTACGCTGGCACAGGCGCTCGCGGCGCAGAGCGGCTTCAACGACGTCGCGATGACCAAGACCGATCCGCAACAGGATCTGATCGGCTCGGTGCTGAGCAATCATCTCAGCACCCTCGTCGCCATCCGCGACGCGCTCGATGCGGGGTCGGTCACCCGCGCCATCGACATTCTGGCCGATGCCCGGCGGATCGAGTTCTTCGGCCTTGGCGCGTCCGGCATCGTCGCCATCGACGCCCAGCAGAAATTCTTTCGGCTCGGCCGGCCGACCGTCGCCTACACCGACCCGCACATGCAGCTGATGTCGGCGACGACCCTGCGCGCCGGCGACGTGGTCGTCGCCATCTCCCACACCGGCCGGACCAAGGACATCCTGGAGAGCGTCGTCACCGCCAAGGATGCCGGCGCCCAGGTCGTGGCCATCACCAGCCCGGATTCGCCGCTGGCCTTCGCCGCCTCGCTGACGCTTCCCATCGGCACGGCCGAAGACACCGATCTCTACACGCCGATGATGTCCCGCCTCGCCCACCTCGCGGTGATCGACGTGCTGGCGACGGGACTTGCCTTACGCGGCGGAGCGGAAGTCGCGGACAACCTGCGGCGGGTAAAGCGCCACCTGCAGCTCAAGCGATTGCCGAAGAGCAGCAGCGGCGCTGGCACCGATGAGGCCCGGCGCCAGACCTCCGGCAACAATGATTCTGCCGAAGGAGGCGAATAAAATAACCAACGACCATCGCGGCCATAAGAACAGAACCAGAGGAAACATCCAATGTTCGGCCTTGCAGATGAAATTGCGCTACCACTTTATGCCTTGATATCGGTCATCGGGCTGATCATTCTGATCACCCGCTTCCGCATACATCCCTTCGTCGCGCTCGCCATTGCCGCCATCTTTCTCGGCCTGATCACCGGGCTGCCGGCGGCGAAGGTCGTCAAGTCGTTCCAGACCGGCTTCGGCAGCGTCGTCGGCTTCGTCGGCATCGTCCTCGGCCTCGGCACCATGCTCGGCAAGATGATGGCCGAATCCGGCGGCGCCGATCAGATCGCCAAAGCCCTGCTCACCGCCTTCGGCAAGGAGCGGGTGCACTGGGCGATGATGTTCGTCGCCTTCATCGTCGGCATCCCGCTGTTCTTCGAGATCGGCTTCGTGCTGCTGATGCCGCTCGTCTTCATTATGGCCAAGCGCGTGCAGATGCCGCTGGTCAAGATTGCCATTCCGCTGCTGGCCGGGCTCTCGGTGGTGCACGGGCTGGTGCCGCCGCACCCGGGACCGCTGCTGGCGATCAGCATCTACAACGCCGACATCGGCAAGACCATCCTCTACGGCCTGATCGTCGGCCTGCCGACGGCGATCGTCGCCGGCCCGCTGTTCGGCAGCTACATCGCCCGCTACGTCAACACCCAGCCGGCGCCGGAACTCGCCGCGCAGCTCGCCCACGAGCCGGAGGCGAAGACGCTGCCCGGCGTCGGCATCACCCTCGTCACCGTGCTGCTGCCGGTGTTCCTGATGCTGCTGAAGTCCTTCGCCGACATCGTCTTGAAGGATGGCACGGTCACCAAGCAGTGGCTCGACTTCGTCGGCGATCCGATCATCGCCCTGCTCGCCGCGTTGCTGCTGTCCTTCTTCACCTTCGGCTACGCCCGCGGCTTCGACAGCCAGAAGGTGCTGAAGTTCGTCGATCAGAGCCTCGCTCCGATCGCCTCGATCATCCTGATCATCGGCGGCGGCGGCGGCTTCAAGCAGATGCTGGTCGATACCGGCGTCGGCAACGCCATCGGCCAGCTCGCCCTGCAGAGCCACATCTCCCCCATTCTGCTGGCCTGGCTCGCCGCCGCGATGATCCGCATCGCCACCGGCTCGGCGACGGTTGCCACCATCACCGGCGCCGGCCTCGTCGCGCCGCTGGTCACCATGATCCCCGACGTCAACCGCGAGCTGCTGGTGCTGGCGACCGGCGCCGGCTCGGTGATCCTCAGCCACGTCAACGACGCCGGCTTCTGGCTGGTCAAGCAGTACCTGAACATGACGGTGGTGCAGACGTTCAAGACCTGGACGGTGATGGAAACGCTGCTGTCGATCGTGGGCCTGATCTTCATCCTCATCCTCAGCGCCTTCGTCTGAGCCGGCAGACAGGAGAGCTTCTCCGATGCGCACCAACCTCCCGCACGTCATCGGCGCCGATATCGGCACCACCAGCACTAAGGCGGTCGTGTTCGACCTCGAAGGCAAGGTGAAGGGCCACCACACCGCCTACTATCCGCTGCTCACCCCGGCGCCCGGCGTCGCCGAACAGGATCCGGACGAGATCTTCGCCGCCACGCTGGCGGCCATCCGCGGCGCCGTCCGCGACGCCGGCCTTGCGCCCGCCGACATCAAGGGGGTGGGCTTCAGTGCGGCGATGCACAGCGTCATCGCCGTCGATGACGACGGCCGGCCGCTGACACGGAGCATCACCTGGGCGGATACCCGCGGTGCGGCCTACGCTGACCGTATCCTGCGCGAGATGGACGGCCGCGGCATCTACCTGCGCACCGGCACCCCGATCCATCCGATGTCGCCGCTGGTCAAGCTGCTGTGGCTGCGCAAGGAGTGCGGCGACGTCTTCCGCGAGGCGGTGCGTTTCGTCGGCATCAAAGAGTACGTCTTCTTCCGCCTGTTCGGGCGGTGGCTGGTGGACTATTCGATCGCCTCGGCGACCGGCCTGTTCAACCTGCAGAAGCTGGATTGGGACGAGGGAGCTCTGGCGGTCGCCGGGATCACGCCCGACCATCTCTCGCAACCGGTGCCGCCGACGTACCATGTCCAGGGTCTCGATGCGGCCGTTGCTGCCGATCTCGGCCTGCCGGCCGGGATTCCGTTCGTCCTCGGCGCCAACGACGGCGTCCTGTCCAATCTCGGCGTCGATGCCGTGCGTCCCGGCGATGTGGCCATCACCATTGGCACGTCCGGTGCGATGCGGGCGGTGGTCGACAGTCCGCGTACCGATGCCGCCGGCCGCACCTTCTGCTACCTGCTGACCGAGAAGCACTGGGTGGTGGGTGGTCCGGTGAACAACGGCGGCATCGTCTTCCGCTGGGTCCGTGACGAGCTCGCCGCCCCCGAGACCGAGACCGCCAAGCGCCTTGGCATCGATCCCTACGACGTGCTCACCCGCATTGCCGAGCGGGTGCCGCCCGGCAGCGAGGGGCTGATCTTCCATCCCTACCTGACCGGCGAGCGCGCCCCCTGGTGGAACGCCTCGATGCGCGCCTCGTTCTTCGGCCTCGCCGCCTGCCACCACAAGGAGCACATGGTGCGCGCGGTGCTGGAAGGCGTGATCTACAGCCTGTTCAGCATCCTGCCGGCGGTTGAGGATCTGATCGGCCCCACGAAAACGATGAAGGCGACCGGCGGCTTCGCCCGCTCCGGCCTGTGGCGGCAGATGATGGCGGACGTGTTCGACCGCGAGGTGGTGGTGCCGGAAAGCTTCGAGAGTTCGTGTCTCGGCGCCGCCATCCTCACCCTCTATGCCCTCGGCGACATCGATTCCCTCGATGTCGTCAGCACGATGGTCGGCGCCACCCACCGCCACCTGCCGATTCCGGAGAACGTCGCCGTCTACGCCGAGCTGATGCCCATCTACCTCAGCATCGCCGGCAAGCTGACCGACGAATACGCGCGCATCGCCGCGTACCAGCGCGGCGTCCGGGCCATTTCGACCGACTAGAGAAGACGCCGAAAAAAGAGAGCGCTCCCACCACACTTCAGGGGGCCGAGGAAAACGCCGATGGCCATCCATCCCACCCTTGCCGACGTCACCCGCCGGATCAGCCGGCGCAGCACCGAGACCCGCAAAGCCTATCTTGCCCGCCTTGAGCAGGCCCGGCAGAACGGCACCGTCCGCAGCCACCTGTCCTGCACCAACCTTGCCCACGCCTTCGCCGCGTTCGCGCCTGAGGAAAAGTGCATTCTCAGCGAGGCGAGGCTGCCGAACATCGGCATCGTCTCCGCCTACAACGACATGCTCTCGGCACACCAGCCGCTCGAGCGCTTTCCCGCCATCATCAAGCGGGCGGCGCACGAGGCGGGCGGCGTGGCGCAGTTCGCCGGCGGCGTCCCGGCCATGTGCGACGGCATCACCCAGGGCGAGCCGGGAATGGAGCTGTCGCTGTTCAGCCGCGACGTCATCGCCATGGCGACAGCCGTGGCCCTCTCCCACAACACCTTCGATGCGGCGCTGTGCCTCGGCATCTGCGATAAGATCGTTCCGGGCCTCGTCATCGGCGCGCTGACCTTCGGCCACCTGCCGATGATCTTTGTCCCCGGCGGGCCGATGCCGTCGGGACTGCCCAACCAGGACAAGGCGAAGGTCCGCCAGCTGTTCGTGCAGGGCAAGGTCGGCCGCGACGAGCTGCTGGAGGCTGAATCGCGGGCCTACCACGCCCCCGGTACCTGCACCTTCTACGGTACCGCCAACAGCAACCAGATGCTGATGGAGGTGATGGGCCTGCACCTGCCCGGCGCGGCCTTCGTCAACCCCAACACGCCGCTGCGCGACGCGCTGACCGACGCCGCCGCCCGTCGCGTGCTGCAGATGACGGCGCTCGGCGACGGCTACACGCCGGTCGGCCGGGTGGTGGACGAGCGGGCCATTGCCAACGCCATCGTCGGCCTGCTGGCGACGGGCGGCTCGACCAACCACACCATCCATCTCGTTGCCATGGCCGCGGCCGCCGGCATCCGCATCACCTGGGACGACTTCAGCGAGCTGTCGGCGGCGGTGCCGCTGCTGGCGAAGATCTATCCCAACGGCTCGGCCGACGTGAACGACTTCCAGAAGGCGGGCGGCATGGGCTTTCTCATCGGCCAGCTGCTCGATGCCGGGCTGCTGCACGACGACGTGCTCACCATCGCCGGCGGCGGGCTGAAGCCCTACCGCAACGAGCCCTGCCTCGACGACGGCCGGCTGGTCTGGCGGGACCCGCCGAAGGAGAGCCGGGACGAGAGCGTGCTGCGGCCGATCTCCCGCCCCTTCTCGCCGGAGGGCGGCCTGCGCGTCCTCGACGGCAACCTCGGCCGGGCGGTCATCAAGATCTCGGCGGTGAAGCCCGAGCACCACGTGGTCGAGGCGCCGGCGCTGGTCTTCAACAGCCAGCAGGCGCTGATGGCGGCCTTCGAGCGCGGCGAGCTGCGCCGTGACTTCGTCGCCGTCGTCCGCTGGCAGGGCCCCCGCGCCAACGGCATGCCCGAACTGCACAAGCTGACCCCGCCGCTGGCGGTGCTGCAGGACGACGGCTTCAGGGTGGCGCTGGTTACCGACGGCCGGATGTCGGGCGCCTCCGGCAAGGTGCCCGCGGCCATCCACGTCACCCCGGAATCTGCCGCCGGCGGGCCCATCTCCCGCATCCGCGATGGCGACGTGATCCGCCTCGATGCCCCGGCGGGGGTGCTGGAAGCCCACGTCGACGCGGACGAGCTGGCGCGTCGCGAGCCGGAAGAGGCCGACCTCTCGGCCTCCCACTTCGGCCTCGGGCGGGAGCTGTTCGCCACGTTCCGCGCCAGCGCCACTTCTGCTGAAGACGGCGCCATCACCTGGTTGCCGCCGCTGCCACCGAAACCCGCCGCCACGACAGACATCGAGGAGACGCGCGTGCACGACCGCTTCGTCTATGTCCCGGAGACGATGCCATGACCATCATCGAGCTGATGCGCCTCGGCCCGGTCATTCCTGTTATCGTCATCGACAATGCGGACGACGCCGTGCCGCTGGCCCGCGCGCTGGTCAAGGGCGGCGTCCGCGTGCTGGAAGTGACGCTGCGCACGCCGGCCGCATTGGCGGCCATCGCCCGCATCGCCGCCGAGGTGGACGACGCCATCGTCGGCGTCGGCGCCATCGCCCGCGCCAGCGACTGCACCGCCGCGGTCAAGGCGGGCGCCCGCTTCGGCGTCAGCCCCGGCATCACGCCGGAGCTGATCGCATCGGCCCGCATCAGCAAGCTGCCGCTGCTACCCGGGGTGATGACGCCCTCCGACGTGATCGCCGCCGGTTCCGCCGGCTACCATGCGCTGAAGCTGTTCCCGGCACGGCAGGCGGGCGGCGTCGCCATGCTCAAGGCGCTGGCCGGGCCGTTCCCGGACACGGTGTTCTGCCCGACCGGCGGCATCACCATGGAGACCGCTCCGGAGTTCCTCGCCCTGCCCAACGTCGCCTGCGTCGGCGGCTCCTGGCTGACGCCGAAGGCGGCGATCGAGCGCGGCGACTGGGACACCATCACCCGCCTCGCCCGCGACGCCTCGGCGCTGGCGCGCAGCGCCTGATCGCCCACCGCCGGCGGCGCTTCTTTGCCGAAGCGCCGCGCGGGACGGCGGCGGTGTTCCTGCTATGATCGCCGCATGAGCGGCCGCGAGCATCCCGCCCCGATCCCGCCGGCAGATCCGGCAGCGGCGATCTTGCCGCTGCCGATGCTGTGCCGCGACTGCCGCTCGCTGTCCACCGGATCGGCTGGGGACCGCTGTCGCCTCTGCGGCTCGCGGCGAACGATCGCCCATGCGGAACTTGCCGACCTCGCCATCGCCCACATCGACTGCGATGCCTTCTATGCCGCCGTCGAGAAGCGCGACGATCCTTCCCTGCGCGGACGGCCGCTGCTGATCGGCCATCGCGGCGGTCGCGGCGTCGTCACGACGGCCTGTTATGTCGCCCGCAGGTTCGGGCCACGCTCGGCGATGCCGATGTTCCAGGCCTTGCAGCTCTGCCCGCAGGCGGTGGTCATTCCGCCGGACATGGCCAAGTATCGGCGCGCCAGCCGGCAAATCCGCGCAATCCTCGCCGCCGTCACCCCGATGATCGAGCCGGTGTCGCTCGATGAGGCCTACCTTGACCTCAACGCCACCGTCCGGACTTCGCCTGAACCGCCGCCGGTGCTGCTGGCGGAGATCGCCCGCCGCGTCGAGCGCGAGGTCGGCATCACCATTTCCATCGGCCTTTCCGGCAACAAGTTCCTGGCCAAGCTCGCCTCCGACCTGGACAAGCCGCGCGGCTTCGCGGTGATCGGCCGCAGCGAGGCGCGCGCCTTCCTCGCGCCGCTACCGGTGCGCCGGATCATGGGGGTGGGCGCGGCAACCGAGCGGCGGCTGGCAGAGCGCGGGATCACCAGCATCGCTCAACTGCAGGCGCTGGGCGAAGCGCCGCTGGCCAGCTGGCTCGGGCGCTTCGGCCGCACCCTCGCCGGCTTCGCCGTTGGCGAAGATCCCCGGGCGGTCACGCCGGTTCGCCCGCCGCGCAGCGTCTCGGCGGAGACGACATTCGCCAGCGACCTGCGGGATCGGTTAGCGCTGGCGCGCGAGCTGGCGCCGCTGGCCGAGCGCGTCGCCAGCCGGCTGTGCCAAGCGTCCATCGCCGGCCGCAGCGTCGTGCTGAAACTGAAGACCGCCGGCTTCCAGATCCTCAGCCGCCACCGCCGGCTGGTGCATCCGACGCAACGCACCGGCGTCATCCGCGAAGCGGGCGAAGCCTTGCTGGCGCGCGAGGCCGACGGTCGCGCCTTCCGCCTGATCGGCATCGGCGTCACCGACCTGTGCGACAGCCACGATGCCGACCCCGTCGATCTGTTCAGCCGCCCCAACCAGCGGGCGTAATCGCACGCTCTACCGTCATTGCGACCGCAGTGATGGAATCCAGACGGCAGCAGGGGTCTCTGGATCGCCACGGCGGGCTTTGCCCGCCTCGCGATGACGGCGGCGGCAGGTCGTCATCGCGAGCCGGCGGCAGCCCGGTGGCCCGGCGTCATCGCGAGCCGGAGGCGAAGCGATCCAGGCTGGCGACAGCGCTGCCGGCAGAGCAGGCGCGCCTCGTGCAACGCGCTCCCCACCGTCGTCACTGCGAGCGCAGCGAAGCAATCCAGACGGCGGCGGGGTCGCTGGATCGCCACGGCGGGCTCCGCCCGCCTCGCGATGACGGCGGCGCCACAATGTTGCCGAGAGTGACGCGGCCGGCGGTCCCCATCATGGCTGACCGGGCTCGCGCCGTCCAGGCGGCGGGCGCCGTCAGGCGCCGTCGCGCAGCCAGCTCCAGGTATCGTCGAGGGCGCGTTCGACGCGGGCGAGCATCTCACGGATCTCGTCGGCGGAGATGATCAGCGGCGGCGAGAAGGCGACGATGTCGCCGCCGATGATGCGGGTGATCACGCCATGCGCCTCCGTCCGCCGCGACAGATACGCCCCGACGCCGCGCGCCGGCGGAAACGCCGCCTTCGTGTTCTTGTCGGCGACGATCTCCAGCGCCCCGATCAGCCCGACTCCGCGCGCCTCGCCGACCAGCGGATGCCCGGCGAGCGCCCGCAGGCCGTCCTGCAGCACCGGCGCCACCTTCCGGACGTGCGCCAGGGTGTCGCGCTCCTCGTAGAGCACGAGCGTCTCCAAAGCGACTTCCGCCGCCACCGGGTGGCCGGAATAGGTGTAGCCGTGGCCGAAAACGCCGATCTTGGCGCTCTCCGCCACCATCGCCTGCCAGATCGGCTCGGAGATCAGCAGCGCCGAGATCGGGATGTAGCCGCTGGACAGCGCCTTGGCGCAGGTCAGCATGTCGGGGGCGATGCCGAAGGTCTCCGAGCCCCAGCGGTTGCCGGTGCGCCCGAAGCCGCAGATCACCTCGTCGGCGACCAGCAGGATGTCGTAGCGCTTGAGGATCGGCTGGATGCGCGCGAAGTACGAGGCCGGTGGAACGATCACGCCGCCCGCCCCCATCACCGGCTCGGCGAACATCGCGGCGATGGTGTCGGGGCCCTCGCGAACGATCAGCCGCTCCAGGTTCTGGGCCAGCCGCTCGGCGAAGGCCTCCTCGCTCTCGCCCTCTTCGGCGTCCCGCCACCAGTGCGGGCAGTCGGTGTGGACGATGCGATCGATGGGCAGGTCGAAGTCGGTATGGTTCGCCGGCAGCCCGGTCAGGCTGGCGGTGGCGACGGTGACGCCGTGGTAGCCGCGCTTGCGGGCGATGATCTTCTTCTTCTGCGGCCGGCCGAGGGCGTTGTTGTAGTACCAGATGAGCTTGATGGCGGTGTCGTTGGCCTCCGAGCCGGAGTTGGCGAACAGCACCTTCGACATCGGCACCGGCGCCAGCGCCAGCAGCCGCTCGGCGAGGTGGATGGTCGGCGCCGGCGCCTTGCCGCCGAACGAATGGTAGAACGGCAGCCGCTGCATGCCGCGCGCCGCCGCCTCGATCAGCCGCGGCTCGCTGAAGCCGAGCGCCGTGCACCACAGGCCGGCCAGCGCCTCGATATACGCCCGGCCCGCCTCGTCGAAGACGTAGACGCCCTCGCCGCGGGTGATCACCAGCGGGCCGGTCTTCTGGTGCGTGGCGAGGTTGGTGTAGGGATGCGCCAGCGCCGCGATGTCACGGGCCTCGAGTGACGAGGCGCTGCCCGCCTCGGCGACCGCCGTTTCGGCTGCCATCTTTGACCTCCATTGCGAAATGAGGGGGCGACGGACGCCCTCGCCGCGTCGCCCGTGCGGGATGCTCAGACCGCCGGCACCCCGCGGTTTGTCCCACGCAGGCGCTGGACGCGCCGGTTGCGGACCTCCGCCGCCCGCAGCCGCCATTGATGCAGGGCGACGGCGACGACCAGGAAGAGATTGAACGCCAGCAGCGGCGTCTGCAGGAAGCCGTTGCTGAAGAACGAGGAAAGAATGAGGGCGATGATGATTGCCTTGCTCGATCCCGGCATCCGCAGCAGCAGGCCGCCGATGAACAGCAGGATGGCGAGCAGGCCGATCAGTCCGGTCTTCATGGTGAAATGGAGGAAGTCGTTGTGGGCATTGACCTCCTCCATCCACCACCACTGCGGGTTCCAGATCAGATCGGCGGAAAGGCCGCCGCCGAAGAGGAAGGTGAGGACGTTGCGGCCCCAGATCAGCTCCAGGCGGTTGTGCCAGACGCCGATGCGCCCGCTGCCCCATTCATCGACGTTGTGCCCGAAGCTCAGTGCGAGGGCGGCGATGATCAGCGCGAGGATGAAGACGATCGGCGGCGACCAGCGCACGACCGGCATGTACGAATAGCGGTAATACACCAGCGCTCCGAAATAGCTGGCGAGAATGACGAACTCGTTGCGTCCGCCGTAGCCGATCAGCACCGCGATCGTGAACAGGCACAGCGGCCAGTAGATGGCGCCAAAGAGCTGGCGGCCACGGTAGTACTCCGTCAGCAGGAGGAGCTGGAGCGACATGAACATGGCGCTGGCGTGCATCTGCACAATGCCGCCGGTGATCGAGGCGAGGCGCGGCGTGCCGCTGACGAAAACCGGCGGGCCGAGCAGCGCGATGAGGCCGCCCGCGAGCGTGCTGCCGATCGCCAGCATCAGCAGCATCCGATGCGGCAATCGCTCCGGGAAGGTCAGCAGCCAGAGCGGCATGACCAGGATCGACAAGTCCCGCACAGCAAAAACAATGCTGAACTCGGTGCTTTTCGCATTGGCGCCGTGGGCGATCAGCCAGCAGGTGACCATGAGGAAGATCGCGCTCAGGATCGCGGTCTGCCACGCATCGAAGCGCCGGGTCAGCGCGAACGCCGCCAGCGTCGCGTGCACGAGCAGCAGCAGCACGGCGATTGCGGTTCGCAATCCCTCGGGCGCATGATTGAAGATGAAGATGTAAAGGTACTGCAGCGCCACGGCGGCGGCCGCCACCGGCGTGACCAGATCAAGCTCCCGCTGGCCGACCGCCGGCCCGACCCCCGCTCTGAACACGCCGGTCGTCATCGCTTCTCCTGGCTGCCTCGCTGCTTCGGATAACACCGTCTGGGTGGTCCGGGAACCGCGGCGGCGACTGGCCCCGCCCGCTGTTGTCGCCTGCCGACCTGCAAGGCGCCCCGCTGACCGGCCGCGACTTTATCGCGTCGCCCCGCCGCGGTCAAAGCCACCGGCGGGGTGAAGCGACCTCCCTGCGCTGGTGCCGCGATCGCCAGGTCGTCGCGTCCTGTCGGAAGTGCGACAGCGGTTGTCGCGGCGGCGACAGTCGCGTGTCCCTCCCGTGCTCATAGTTTCTCTTCCATATCAGCATGTTACCTGTGTGGCACACGGCTTGCTGAAAGGAGCGCGCGGGGCAGCAGGAGCCGACAGGGAGATCGCAGCATGGAGCAGAAGGTCGTGTCGCTGGACAACGCCGGTCATGCGGCCGCTTCCGGGCGGCGGGCACCGCCCGCCTGTGCCACCGGCGGCTGCGGGACACCGCCTTCTGGCGGGACCACCGACATTCCGGCGCACCTCCGCCAGAAGATCGAGTCGCACCCCTGCTACAGCGAGGAGGCCCACCACTTCTTCGCCCGCATCCATGTCGCGGTGGCGCCGGCGTGCAACATCCAGTGCCACTATTGCAACCGGAAGTACGACTGCGCCAACGAGAGCCGCCCCGGCGTCGTCAGCGAACGGCTGACCCCGGAGCAGGCGGTGCGCAAGGTCAAGACGGTGGCGGCGGCGATGCCGAACCTCTCGGTGGTCGGGATCGCCGGGCCGGGCGACGCGCTCGCCGACTACCGCCACACCTTTGCGACCTTCCGGCTGCTGCGCGAGACCCTGCCGGACCTGACCTTGTGCCTGTCGACCAACGGCCTCGCCCTGCCCGATCACGTCGATGAAATCCGCGAGATGGGCATCGACCACGTCACCGTGACGATGAACGCCATCGACCCGCACGTCGCCGAGGGCATCTACGCCTGGATCTTCTGGGATCACGCCCGGCGCACCGGCCTTGAGGCCGCCCGCATCCTGATCGAGCGGCAGCTGCAGGGCATCGAGATGCTGACCGCCGCCGGCATCCTGGTGAAGATCAACTCGGTGATGATCCCCGGCGTCAACGACGACCACCTCGACGCGGTCAACGCCGCGGTCAAGGAGCGCGGCGTCTTTCTGCACAACGTCATGCCGCTGATCTCCGATCCGGCGCACGGCACCCACTATGGCCTGACCGGCCAGCGCGGCCCGAGGCCTGCCGAGCTGAAGGCGCTGCAGGACCGCCTCGGCGACGGCGCCCGGCTGATGAAGCACTGCCGCCAGTGCCGCGCCGACGCTGTCGGCCTGCTGGGCGAGGACCAGGGCGCGAAGTTCGGGCTGGAGCAACTGCCGGAGAACCCGGAGATCGACCCGGCGAAGCGCGCCGCCTACCGCGCCATCGTCGAGAAGGAGCGCGACGACCGCCGGCGGGAAGCCGCCGAGGCGCGCGCCGCCATCCGCCGCTGGGCACCGGCCGAACCGATCCTGGTCGCGGTGTCGTCGAAGGGCGGCGGCCGCGTCAACCAGCACTTCGGCCACGCCCGCGAGTTCCAGATCTTCGAGGTGAGCGCCGCCGGCGCCCGCTTCTCCGGCCACCGCCGCGTCGATCGCTATTGCTCGGGCGGCGACAGCGAAGACGACGTGCTGGAGGCGACGTTGCAGGCGCTGGATGGCGTCAGCGCCGTCCTGACCGCCAAGATCGGCCGCTGCCCGCGGCAGCGGCTGGGCGAAGCCGGCATCACCGTCGTC
The DNA here is from genome assembly GCA_039808105.1 of Rhodospirillales bacterium. Lineage (GTDB taxonomy): Bacteria > Pseudomonadota > Alphaproteobacteria > Rhodospirillales > Defluviicoccaceae > Defluviicoccus. Next base: position 1,043 of record JBDHSN010000036.1, on the reverse strand, counting down.
GATGACTATGCCTTCGACTACGTCGAGACCGCCATCGCCCGCTGGCTCAGCGCCAGCAGCGTCGCAGCGGAAGAAAACGCCCGCATTGCCTGACCCGGCGCCGCTGGCCTTGCGGCCGGCGCCGGCACGCCTGAACCCAGACCACGAGGAGACCGACAGATGGCCTATATGATCAAAGCCGAGGACTGCACCGGCTGCGGCAGCTGCGAATTCGAGTGCCCGAACCGGGCGATCCGGATGAAGGGCGACATCTACGTCATCAACCCCGACAAATGCACCGAGTGCCAGGGCAAGTTCGACTCGCCGCAGTGCGTCGCCGCCTGTCCGAACGACGCCGTCGTCCACGCCTGACGCGGCGCGGACCCGGCCGTGCCGGAACCTGACGCACCGGAAGTCGAGATTGCGCGCGCGTCCCGCTTCGACATCGGCGACAAGGTGCGCGCGCGCATCGCCGTCCGCAACGACGGCACCTACCCCGGCAGCCGCATCGGCGAGTTCCTGATCGAGGCCGGCGAGATCGGCTACGTCGCCTCGATCGGCGAGTTCCTGCAGCGCTACTACATCTACGGCGTCGATTTCTTCGCGCGCGGGCGGATCGTCGGCATGCGCGAACACGAGATCGAAGACATCGAGGAGAGCATGAAAATCACGCTGGCAAAGCGCGGCGACGTCTACACCGTCTACGTCGCCAAGAAGGACCTGGAAGTCCCGGTGGTGGAGCAGGAACGGGACACGCTGTGGGGCGGCTGGATCGAGCTGGCCAACGGCTGGCGCCTGGAGCTGCCCGACATGGCGCCGGACAGCCGGCTGCCGCTGACCGTTGAGGCGCGCAAGCTCGCCACCGTCGAATAGCCCGGCCAGCCGGGCGGCAAACGATTGTTGATCGCGCCGCCCGCCGGCGCCATCTTCCCTCGGCGCGCTCGGCGCAAACAGGCCCTATCCGGGAGGCGGGAAATGTCGAACAGCGTCTATAAGAAAGTCGAACTCGTCGGCATCTCGCCGAACAGCATCTCCGATGCCATCAACAACGCCATCGCCCACGG
>JBDHSN010000035.1:0-20946 GCA_039808105.1 Rhodospirillales bacterium | reverse complement strand
TACTACTACGCCAACGGCAACACCTATCCGTCCGACCTGAAGGGCCAGGTGGAAACCGGCATCGCTCACGTCGAGAAGATCATGGGTGCCAAGTTCGGCGCCACCGAAGGGCCGCTGCTGCTGGTCTCGGTGCGCTCGGGCGCCCGCGCCTCGATGCCGGGCATGATGGACACCGTGCTCAACCTCGGCCTCAACGACCAGACGGTGCTCAACCTGGTGAAGCTCACCGGCGACGAGCGCTTCGCCTACGACAGCTACCGCCGCTTCATCCAGATGTTCTCCAACGTCGTGCTGGAAGTGAAGAGCGAGAACTTCGAGCACCTCCTTGAGCAACACAAGGAGAAGGTCGGCAAGACGTTCGACGTCGAGATGACCGCCGATGACTGGAAGGTGCTGATCGGCGAGTACAAGAACGAGGTCCGCAAGCGGATCGGCAAGGATTTCCCGCAGGATCCGTGGGAGCAGTTGTACGGCGCCGTCGGCGCGGTGTTTGGCTCGTGGATGAACAAGCGCGCCATCACCTACCGCAAGCTGAACAACCTGCCCGACCACTGGGGCACCGCCGTCAACGTACAGGCGATGGTGTTCGGTAACATGGGCGAGGACTCGGCGACCGGCGTCTGCTTCTCGCGCAACCCGTCCACCGGCGAGAACCTGTTCTACGGCGAATACCTGGTCAACGCCCAGGGCGAGGACGTGGTCGCCGGCATCCGCACCCCGCAGCCGCTGTCGCTCGCCGAAAAGGCGGCGATCAACTCCGACCTGCCGGCGATGGAAGAGGTGCTGCCGCCGCTCTATAGGGAGCTGGTGACCTTCCGCAACCGGCTGGAAGCCCACTATCACGACATGCAGGACATGGAGTTTACCATTCAAAAGGGTAAGCTCTGGATGCTGCAGACCCGCAACGGCAAGCGCACCGCGCAGGCCGCCCTGCGCATCGCCGTCGAGATGTGCGAAGAGGGCCTGATCGACAAGCCGGAGGCGGTCCGCCGCGTCGATCCGGCCCAGCTCGACCAGCTGCTGCACCCGATGATCGATCCGAAAGCCAAGAAGGACGTCCTCGGCAAGGGCCTGCCGGCCTCGCCGGGCGCCGCCTCCGGCCAGATCGTCTTTACCGCCGACGAAGCCGAGGCGTGGGCCAAGGCCGGCAAGAAGGTCATGCTGGTCCGCATCGAGACGTCGCCGGAAGACATCGGCGGCATGCACGTCGCCCAGGGCATTCTCACCACCCGTGGCGGCATGACCAGCCACGCGGCGGTGGTCGCCCGCGGCATGGGCACGCCGTGCGTCGCCGGCGCCGGTGAACTGCGCATCGACTACGCCGCCAAGACCCTGACAGCCAGTGGCACCGTACTCAAAGAAGGTGACGTGATCACCATCGACGGCTCCAACGGCCAGGTCCTGAAGGGCGAGGTGCCGAAGATCCAGCCGGAGTTGACCGGCGACTTCGGCAAGCTGATGGGCTGGGTCGACGAGATCCGCACGCTGAAGGTGCGCGCCAACGCCGAGACGCCGCTCGACGCCTCGACCGCCCGCAAGTTCGGCTGCGAAGGCATCGGCCTGTGCCGCACCGAGCACATGTTCTTCGATCCGCAGCGGATCATCCACGTCCGCGAGATGATCGTCGCCAACACCGTCGAAGAGCGGCGCGCCGCCCTCGACAAGCTGCTGCCGTACCAGCGTGACGACTTCATCCAGCTGTTCACCATCATGGCCGGGCTGCCGGTGACCATCCGCCTGCTCGACCCGCCGCTGCACGAGTTCCTGCCGCACACCGACGCGGACTTTGCCGAGGTGGCGAAGGCGTCCGGCAAAAGCGTCGCCGACGTCAAGGCCAAGGCGAGCCAGCTGCACGAAGCCAACCCGATGCTGGGCCACCGCGGCTGCCGTCTCGGCGTGACCTATCCGGAAATCTACGAGATGCAGTGCCGGGCGATCTTCGAGGCGGTCGCCGACGTGAAGAAGAAGGGCGAAACGGTGCTGCCGGAGGTGATGATCCCGCTGGTGGCGGTCAAGGCCGAGTTCGACCGGCTGAAGGACATGGTGGACCGCGTCGCGGCGGAGGTCATGAAGGAGACCGGGGTCAAGTTCGAGTACATGGTCGGCACCATGATCGAGCTGCCGCGGGCCGCGCTGATCGCCGACAAGATCGCCGAGGGCGCGCAGTTCTTCAGCTTCGGCACCAACGACCTGACCCAGACCACCTTCGGTCTGTCGCGTGACGACGCGGGTCCGTTCCTGGTGCAGTACCAGGAGCTGGGCGTCATCCCCAACGATCCGTTCCAGACGATCGACCAGGACGGCGTCGGCGAACTGGTCAAGATTGCGGCGGAACGTGGCCGCAAGACCCGCCCGGACATCAAGCTCGGCATCTGCGGCGAGCATGGCGGTGACCCGGCTTCCGTGCACTTCTGCCACGGCGTCGGCCTCAGCTACGTGTCCTGCTCGCCCTATCGCGTGCCGATCGCCCGTCTGGCGGCCGCGCATGCGGCGATGGATACCGGCCTGATCAGCACCACCGCCTGATCCCCGGCTTCCTTGGCTTCCCCTCTCCCGCTCCGGCGGGGGAGGGGTTTGCCCTCAGCGGCTGCGAAAACCGAAGCCGAACTGATCTGCCTGAAAGCCCCAGACGCCGACATTGTTGTTCTGGGCGATTCGCTCCAGCGCCCGATATTCGAACGGCGCATCCGGGCCGGCCAACGCCAGCCCCTGGGTGATCAGGTAGGCCCCGAGATCCTCGCCCTCGTTGAAGCTGCTGCGGCCGGTCCAGCACACCGCGCTGATGCTGCCGTCGCTGTACGTCCCCATCTCCTGGCAGGTGACGAATCCCTGGATCTTGAAGTCCAGTGCCGCCGCCGCGCGGGTGCCGCAGAACGGCGGCCGCGGGTTGACGTTGCAGAACTGGCCTTTCTGCGGAATGTAGATGCCGTAGAGGCGCACCAGCTTGTTCTGGATGCGCAGCGAGGCGTCGTCCTGGACGACCGCATAGCTGCGAAACTCGGCAGCGGCGGAGCCGGCGCCTGAAGCAAGCAGCACCGCGGCGATCGCGAGCGCCTTCCACATTTCGGGACCACTCCCAGGCCGCGCGGCGGCCGGCTTGATCATCTTGTCCTTGAAGTAATCGTCCTGCTATGTCGAATCAAAGGCGCGTTTGCCGGGTCGGCCGGCACCTGCGTGTGCATTCCGCATCTGCACACATTAGATTATCGGACAGGCCGCACCGGCGCGGCGCGGCGATACCGCGAGGAACACCGCTTTGCGGGAGTATCTACGACCTCACAGCCTGGACGAGGCGCTCGGCCACCTTGCCACCGGTGGCTTCACCGTCGTCGCCGGCTGCACCGACTATTATTGCCGGCCGGACGCCCGGCCGGTCTCCGACAACATCATCGACCTCACCGGCCTCGACGCGGTGCGCGGCATCAGCGAGGACGACTGGCATTTCCGCATCGCTGCGCTCACCACCTGGTCGGAACTGGCGAAGGCCAGCCTGCCGCCGCAGTTCGACGCACTGGTCGAGGCCGCCCGCCAGGTCGGCGGGGTGCAGATCCAGAACGCCGGCAGCATCGGCGGCAATCTGTGCAACGCGTCTCCCGCCGCCGACGGCATCCCGCCGCTGCTGATGCTGGACGCCTCGGTCGAATTGCAGTCGGTGGAAGGCACCCGCCTGCTGCCGCTCGAGACCTTTATCCTCGGCAACCGGCAGACCGCGCTGCAGCCGGACGAACTGCTCACCGCCGTCGTCGTGCGCAAGCGGCCAGGCCGCCAGGCCAGCCGCTTTCTCAAGCTCGGCGCCCGCGCCTACCAGGTGATCTCCATCGTCATGGTGGCGGCGCTGCTGGAGAGCGACGAGGAGGGGCGCATCACCCATGCCGCCGTCGCCGTCGGCGCATGCTCGCCGGCAGCCCGGCGGCTCGTGGCGCTGGAGCAGGAACTGCTCGGACGGCCACTGGCCGCTGCCCCGCTGTCGACGCTGCTCTCGCCGCCGCACTTCGCGCCGCTGACGCCGCTGAGCGATGTCCGCGGCACCGCCGAATACCGCCTCGACGCCGCCCGCCTGCTGGTCGGACGCGCCCTCGACGAGCTGCAGGAGCGACTGCAGTGACCGACGGCCCTGCCCTCAGCCTGATCATCAACGGCCGGACGACGGCGGTCGCGGCGCCGCCGATGCGCCGGCTCTCGCAGGTGCTGCGCGAGGACCTGGGCCTCACCGGCACCAAGGTCGGCTGCGATGCCGGTGACTGCGGCGCCTGCACGGTGCTGCTCGACGGCGCGCCGGTGTGCGCCTGCCTGACCCCGGTGGCGCAGGCGGCCGGGCGGCAGATCACCACCGTCGAGGGCCTCGCCAACGGCGCGCTGACCCGGCTGCAGCGGTCTTTCCACCACCACGGCGCCGCCCAGTGCGGCATCTGCACCCCCGGCATGCTGCTGGCGGCGACGGCGCTGATCGAGCGCAACGACCGGCCCGGCGAAGACGAGGTGCTCGATGCTCTCGGCGGCGTGCTCTGCCGCTGCACCGGCTACCGCAAGATCATCACCGCCGTCTGTGACGCCCACCGCTTCGCCGAGGACGCGGGGGAGGCGCCCGGCAACCGCATCGTCGGCGCCCGTGTCGCCCGCGTCGACGGCATCGCCCGGCTCGACGGCAGCGAGCGCTACGGCGACGACGTCGCTCCGGCCGACGCGCTGTGGCTGAAGCTGGTACGCTCCCCCTACCCCGCCGCGCGGTTCACCATCGGCGAGCTTGCGCCGCTGCACGCGCGCTACCCCGGGCTGGTGCGGGTGCTGACCGCGGCGGACGTCCCCGGCCCCAACAGCTTCAGCGTCATTCCCGCCTTCCGCGATCAGCCGGTGTTCGCCGAAGGCCGGGTGCGCTTCCGCGGCGAGGCGATCGCCGCCATCGTCGGCGATGCGCAGACCATCGAGCGCTTCGATCCGCGCGATTTCCCGGTGGTTTGGGAGGAGTTGCCGGCGCTGACCGCGGTTGATCAGGCGCTGGCGCCGGACGCCCCGCAGCTTTTCGAAGACCGCCCCGGCAACATCCTGGTGCGCGGCTACGTCCGCCGCGGCGATGCGCAAGCGGCGCTGGCCGAAGCAGCCCACGTCGTCGCCGGCACCTTCGAGACCGCCTTCGTCGAGCATGCCTACATCGAGCCGGAAGCGGGCTTCGCCCGTCGTGTCGGCGATGGCGTCGAGGTGCACGTCACCACGCAGACGCCGTACATGGACCGCGACGAGGTCGCCCGCGTCCTCGGCCTGCCCGAGGACAAGGTGCGCATCGTGCCGACGGCATGCGGCGGCGGCTTCGGCGGCAAGCTGGACATGTCGTTGCAGCCGCACATCGCACTCGCCGCCTGGCTGCTGGACCGGCCGGTGCGTTGCCTCTATACCCGTGTCGAATCAATGGCCAGCACCACCAAGAGGCATCCGGCGCGGATGCAGGTGCGCATCGGCGCTGACAGCGGGGGTCGCCTGATGGCGATGACGTTCGACGGCGACTTCAACACCGGCGCCTACGCCTCGTGGGGTCCCACCGTCGCCAACCGCGTGCCTGTGCACTGTTCCGGTCCCTACTTCCTGCCGGCGATCGAGGCGCGCTCCCGTGCCGTGCTGACCAACCTCGCGCCGGCCGGAGCCTTCCGCGGCTTCGGTACGCCGCAGGCGGCGATCGCCACCGAGGCACTGCTCGACGAGCTCGCCGAAGCCGTCCGTCAGGACCGGCTCGACTTCCGGATCGCCAACGCGCTGCGCCCCGGCCAGCCGACGCCGACCGGGCAGGTCCTGGCGGCGAGCGCCGGCATGGCCGCCTGCCTCGAGGCGCTGCGGCCGGCGTGGTCGGCGGGGACGCTCGCAGCCCGGGCGCACAACGCCGCCGCCGATGGACGCACCCGCCGCGGCATCGGCGTTGCCAGCATGTGGTACGGCTGCGGCAACACCTCGATGTCCAATCCGTCGACGATTCGCGTCGGCCTGCAGGACGACGGGACGCTGGTGCTGTACCAGGGCGCCGTCGATATCGGCCAGGGGTCGAACACGGTGCTGGCGCAGATCTGCGCCGAGACGCTGGGGGTGCCGCTCGCCCGGCTGACGCTGGTCACCGGCGATACCGCCCGGACGCGGGATGCCGGCAAGACCTCCGCCTCGCGCCAGACCTTCATCTCCGGACGGGCGACGCAGCAGGCGGCAAAAGCGCTGCAGGCGTCGATCCTGCGGCAGGTCAACGCCGCGCCGGACGCTGTCGTCATTATCGAGGAGCGGACTGTCCGCATCGAGGACGGCGTGACCGTCCACCGCATCGAGCTCGCCGCCTTGCCCGCCGATGCACAGGGCGACGTCCTGTCGGGGGAGGCAACCTTCGATCCGCCGACGACCCCCCTCGACGAGAACGGCCAGGGCACCCCCTACGCCACCTACGCCTTCGGCGCCCAGGTGGCCGAAGTGGTGGTCGACGTCGAGCTGGGGACAGTCAAGGTGCTGCGGGTGACGGCCGCGCACGACGTCGGCCAGGCGATCAACCCGATGTTGATCGAGGGCCAGGTGGAGGGCGGTATCGCCCAGGGCATCGGCATGGCGCTGATGGAAGAGTGGGTCCCCGACCGCACCAACAACCTGCACGACTACCTGATCCCGACGGTGGGCGACGTCCCCGAGATCGAGACCATCCTGATCGAGGACAAGGAGCCGCTCGGGCCGTTCGGCGCCAAGGGCGTCGGCGAACCGGCGCTGATCCCGACGGCGGCGGCGGTTCTCAACGCCATCCGTCATGCCACCGGCGTCACCCTCCGCCGGGTACCGGCGACCCCCGACCGGGTGCGCGCCGCGATCCTCGCCGCCAGGGCGGACGCGGCATGAGCGCCGCCGAGGTGGCCGAGCCGGCGGCGGCGCTGGTCGTCTGCGACGCCTGCCCGGTGCGCTGCCGGATCAAGCCCGGCCAGGCGGGGGCCTGCGACCGCTACGCCAACGTCGCGGGCGTGCTCACCCGGGCCGATCCACTGGTCGTGGTCGAGCGCACGGTTGCCCGCCAGGGGACGATGGTGCCGTTTCTCGGCGATGCCGACTGGGAGGAAGGACGGCTGCTGCGGCCGCTCGACCGCTTCGTCACCGGCGTCGGCGCCGGCACCACCTATCCCGACTACAAGCCGGCGCCGTTCATCGCCGCCAGCACCCACGACGGCATCGACATGGTGACCGTCGTTACCGAGGGCATCTTCAGCTATTGCGGCGTCAAGGTGAAGATCGACACCGACCGCCACCTCGGACCGGAGACCGCGACGGTGCGGGCGCAGGGCGAGCCGGTCGGCCATGTCACTACCGCCGAGTACGGCTCGCAGATGCTCGCCATCGGCGGCGTCCGCCATCTCACCGGTGGCGGCAAGAAAGAGGGCAACGTCACCTGCGAGACGATGCTGCGGCTGTGCAACCGCGACGCGGTGGAGCTCACCATCGACGGCGGCTCGCGCATCACCGTCGCCGCCGGCCGGCCGCCGATGGTGGACGGCGAGGTCGAGCAGCGGATGCGCGTCGGCTGCGGCTCGGCCACCATCGGCATGTTCGCGCCGGGCTGGGCCCAGCAGGTGGACGAGGTGGTGGTGGTGGACGACCACATCACCGGGGTGCTGTCGGAGCACGAGGCCGGCCGCTTCCTCGGCATGGCGTCCACCGGGATCTACATGCGCGGCCGGCGCTCGACCCCCGGCCGCTACTTCCGCGTCGCCGAGCCGGGCAGCGGCTGGGGCGGCACCGACATCACCGATCCGCTCGCCATTCTCGGACCGTTCAACCCGAAGCAGGCGTGGCCGGGGCTGCGCATGCTGATGGTCAGCACCACCGGCGAGGACGCCGCCTATTTCGTCCTCGACGAGGCGCTGCAACCGGTGCCGGCGACGATGCCGGCGGCGCTGGCCGAGACGGTCGAGCTGATCCGCGAGAACTGCGAGCCGGCGCTGTGCTCGGTGGTGTTCATGGCCGGGGCCGGCGGCTCGCTGCGGGCCGGGGTGACGCGCAACCCGGTGCGGCTGACCCGCTCGGTAAAGAACGCGCTGACCCGGGTGACCAGCGGCGGCGCGCCGGTGTGGGTGTGGCCCGGCGGCGGCATCACCTTCATGGTCGACGTCACCCGCATGCCGCAACACAGCTTCGGCTGGGTGCCGACCCCGGCGCTGGTGGCGCCGATCGAGTTCACCATGCGCTTCGACGACTACGCCGACCTCGGCGGGCACGTCGAATCGATCATCAGCCTCGACGATCTCGCCGCCGAGGCCCGCCAGGAATCGGTCGGCTGGGAGCCGGGCAACCCCTGGCCGTTCGCCGTCGAGAACTTCCCGTGGAGCCGCAACGGCTGAACCGCCGGCAAGCACCGGCAATCCAGGCGGCCCTGCTGCCGGATGGCCGGCGCCTGCATCTGCACCACGGACCCATCGACCTGATCATCGAGGCGTTCGGCGCCGGCGATGCGGTGGCAGAGGCGTACCGCCGGGCGGCCGACCGTTTCGCCCCGCTGCTGGACGAGCTGGTCGCCGAACTGCCGGCGTTGCGCACCCCGGTCGGCGGCAACTCGCCGCCCGTCGCAGGGCCGACGGCACGGCGCATGGTCGCCGCCTGCCGGCCGCATGCCGCCGTCTTCATCACCCCGATGGCGGCGGTGGCCGGAGCCGTCGCCGACGAGGTGCTGGCGGCGATGCTGTCCGGCCGCCACGGGCTCAGCCGCGCCTACGTCAACAATGGCGGCGATATCGCCCTGCATCTTGCGCCCGGCGAGCGCTTCACCGCCGGCCTCGTCGCCGACCTGGACCGCCCGGCGATCGTCGCCACCGCGGCCATCGATGCGGCGATGCCGGTACGCGGCATCGCCACCAGCGGCCAGGGCGGCCGCAGCTTCTCGCTCGGCATCGCCGATGCGGTCACCGTGCTGGCCGCGACCGGGGCTGCCGCCGACGCCGCGGCAACCCTGATCGCCAACGCCGTCAGCCTCGATCACCCCCATATCACGCGGCGGCCGGCCTGCGAAATCCAGCCGGACAGCGACCTCGGCGCGCTGCCGGTGGTGGTTGCGGTGGGGGCCCTCAGCCTCCATGATGTCACTGCCGCACTGGCTGCGGGAGTGAAGGAAGCGCAGCGGATGCAGGCGCGCGGGCTGATCGGGGGCGCCTTCCTCAGCCTGCGCGGCCAGCACCGGATGGTCGGGATCCCCCACAACACGCCCTCGCCCCTCGCGGGAGAGAGGGAGGCCCACCGCACAGCGGTGGGAGGGTGAGGAGGCAGAACCCCGGCGTGCGCAGCGCCCACCCTCACCCGCCCGCTCTCGCTCGCACCCTCTCCCGGGAGGGAGAGGGTAAGGAAGAAAGGACGCATTGATGGGCACCGCCGCCGTCCGCAAGCTGGTCACCATCGTCGAGGAGACGCGGCGGGAGATGGGCCGCGACATCGCGCCTTCGACGCGCAAGGCGGCGGCGGTGGCAATAATCGACAACCCGTTCGCCGGCCGGTTCGTCGAAGACTTGGGGCCGCTGATGGCGATCGGCGAGGAGCTGGGCGCGCTGCTCGGCGAGCGCGCGGTGGCTGCCCTCGGCGTGCCGCCGGCAGCGATCGAGAGCTATGGCAAGGCGGCGATCGTCGGCGAGGACGGCGAGCTGGAGCACGCCGCCGCCATCCTGCATCCCCGGCTGGGCGCACCGCTGCGCCAGGCGGTCGAGAAGGGCGCGGCGCTGGTGCCGTCGGCGAAAAAGCGCGGTGGCCTCGGCACGCCGATCGACGTGCCGCTCGGCCATAAGGACGCGGCTTTCGTCCGCAGCCATTTCGACGCCATGGAAGTGCGCATCGCCGATGCGCCGCGCCGCGACGAGATCGTCGTCGCCGTGGTGGTGACCGACTCCGGCCGGCCGCTGCCGCGCATCGGCGGCCTGAGCAAGGAGCAGATCAAGGGCGAGGACGGGCTGCGCTGACCGCAGCGCCACCACGCGACATCAAGCCGGTCACGCGAGCCGGCGGGAAGGGCTGAGAGGACAGCATGATCATCATCGACCGTCGGCAACTGCTGCTTGCCGGAACCGCCCTTGCCGCCGCGCTTGCCGCGGGCCCGGCCGGCGCCGCCGAGCCGATCCGCATCGGCGAGATCAACAGCTACTCCGGACTGCCGGCGTTCACCCTGCCCTACCGCAACGGCTGGCAGCTGGCGCTGGCGCAGATCAACGAGCGCGGCGGCGTCCTCGGCCGGCCGCTGGAGGTGATCTCCCGCGACGACGGCGGCAAGCCGGGCGATGCGCTGACCGCCGCCAACGAGCTGGTGGCGCGCGAGAACGTCGTACTGCTGATGGGCGGCTTCTTCTCCCACGTCGGCCTCGCACTCGCCGACTTCGCCAACCAGAAGCGCATCCTCTACATCGCCGCCGAGCCGCTCACCGATGCGCTCGTCTGGGAGAAGGGCAACCGCTACACCTTCCGTCTGCGCCCCTCGGTCAGCATGCAGGCGGCGATGCTGGCGGAAGAGGCGGCGAAGTGGCCGGCGAAGCGCTGGGCCTCGGTGGCGCCCAACTACGAGTACGGCAAGTCGGCGGTGGCGGCGTTCAGGGCGGCGATGGCGAAGAAGCGCCCGGACGTGGAATGGGTCGCCGAGCAGTGGCCGACGCAGAACAAGATCGACGCCGGCCCCACCGTGCAGGCGCTGGCGCAGGCCAACCCGGAGGCGATCTTCAACGTCACCTTCGGCGCCGACCTCGCCCAGTTCGTCCGCGAAGGCGAGACCCGCGGCCTGTTCAAGGGGCGCGAGGTGGTGAGCCTGCTCACCGGCGAGCCGGAATACCTCGATCCGCTGAAGGGCGAGGCGCCGGTCGGCTGGCTGGTCACCGGCTACCCCTGGTACGCGATCGAGGCGACGGCGCACAAAGCGTTCCTGGAAGCCTATCAGGCAAAGTTCAACGACTACCCGCGCCTGGGCTCGGTCGTCGGCTATGCGGCGATGCAGGCGGTGGCGGCGATCATCGCCAAGGCCGGCTCGACCGACACCGAGAAGATGATCGCCGCCGCCGAGGGCATCGTCGTCGAGACGCCGCTCGGCCCGGTCACCTTCCGCGCCGCCGACCACCAGGCGACGATGGGCGCCTTCGTCGGCCGCACCGCGCTGAAGGACGGCAAGGGCGTCATGGTCGACTGGCACTACGCCGACGGTGCCAACTACCTGCCGTCGGCCGAGGAGGTGAAGAAGCTGCGGCCGGGCGGGTGATCCGGGCCGCACGCGGCTCGCGAAGGCGACGGCTCCCGGATCGAAGAGACCGCTTGACCGTCCGCATTTTCCGCCAATATCCTGGTCCAGGAAAATGCGGAACGGCGGCGGTTTTCAATGGCGAAGCGGAGATTCCTGCAGGAGGTGGCGGTGGCAGCGGACGTGGCGCCGCTCCAGCTCGACGCCGAACAGAGCAGACTGGAACGGCTGTTTCGCGCCAGGATGCAGACCCTGACCGATCGGATCGTCGCCACCGCCTCCCCCGGCGAGCTGGAGGCGGTGCTGGAAGCGGCGACGCCGTTCGGCGCCGCCCTACACGGCCTGAACCTGCTGGTCGACCACGGCGACATCGGCGCGTTCGAGCCGCTGGCCGCCGCCCGGCTGCGCGGGCTGCAGGCGAAAGCGCGGCTGACCGAGGACGCCGGCGGGCTGCTCGATGCCGGTGAAGTCGCGCAGCTGCTCGGTATCGGCCGCGATGCCGTCGGCAAACGCCGGCAGGCCGACCGCCTGCTGGCGGTGCCGCGTGGCGATCGCGCCTTCGGCTACCCACGCTGCCAGTTCGGTGAGCACGGGCTGCTGCCGGGGTTCGACCACCTGCTGGCGGCCAGCCGCGGCGTTTCGCCGTGGACGCGCCTCGCGCTGCTGACCAGCCCGCAGGACGAACTGGGCGGCCGCACCCCCATCGAAGCGCTTCTCGCCGGCGACCACAGCGACGCCGCGGCAGCAGCGGGCGCGCTGACCGCCGCGCATCTCTGAGGTGATGGAGCCGGCCGCACCGGCGCCACCGGCGGATCTCGACCAGCGCCCCCTGCCGCTGCACCCCGTGCCGGCCGGTATGGCGCTGTTCCGAATCGTGGCGGCGGCGACGGAGCCGCTGTTTTTCGGGCCGAAGCCCGGCGATCCGCCGGCTGGCCGGTTCGACGCGGCCGACGGCAGCTTCCGCACCTGCTACGCCGGCCTCTCCCCGGAAGCGTGCTTTGCCGAGAAGTTCCTGCGGCACTTGCCGGGCCGGGCGATCGAGGTGGCGCTGATCCGGATGATGGCGCTGGTGCGCCTCGAAACCCTGCGGCCGCTGGCGCTGGTAGCCCTGCACGGCCCTGGACTGGCGCCGATTGGGGCGACGGCGGCGGTGGCCCATGGCGCCTATGCGACGTCGCGGCCGTGGGCCGCGGCCTTTTTCGCGCATCCGCAACATCCCGACGGCCTGTGCTGGCGCTCGCGATTCGACGACAGCCTGTTCTGCGTCGCCCTGTTCGATCGATGCCAAGGCGATCTCCGGGCAGGGGAGAAGGTGGCATTGATCAGCCAGCAGGCGCTGCTGCTGGCGCTGATCGACCGCTGGCGGCTGGCGCTGATCGAATGATCGCCTCACTGCCCACCTCGACTGACTGCACAGGATCATATAGACTGGTTTGAAAACTGGTTTGATGAGACATGGCTGTTATCGGTTCGTTCGAAGCCAAGACCCATTTCGCCGAGTTGCTCAGCCGGGCCGAGCGTGGCGAGGAGATCACCATTACCCGCCGCGGCAAGCCGGTGGCCCGTCTGGTCCCGACCGAGCGCGGACACGATATTGCCGCCGCACGCGCCGCCGCGGAGCGGATCAGAGCGCTGGCCCGGACCCTGAAGCTCGCCCCCTTTGACTGGGAGGAATGGAAGCACTATCGCGACGAGGGTCGGCGCTAACCGATGCCGGCCCTCGTACTCGACTGCTCGGCCACCCTCGCTTGGCTGCTGGCGGACCAACAACCAGTTGTTGCTGCCCAGATCCTCGACCTGGTTGCCGAAAAAGGAGCCATGGCTCCCGGGCTCTGGCCGCTGGAAGTGGGTAATGCGCTCCTGGTCGCCGAACGGCGAGGCCGGCTCTCCAGCCAAAACCGCACCGAGGCCCTGCGCGGCTTGGCGGGGTTGCCCATCAAGATCGACGACGAGACCGCGGGCCGGGCCTGGCGCGAAACCCTGGCCCTTGCCGAAACCTATCACCTGACCGTCTACGATGCCGCCTATCTGGAACTGGCGCTGCGATATTCCCTGCCGTTGGCCACCTTCGATGCCGCGCTGCGCATCGCTGCGAGGACAGCCGGTGTGCCGCTCCTCACCGGCTGATCCGGAGATGCGCCGGCGCATGACACCGGTCGTGCAAGTGTGACATGATCCAGCCGTGGCAGGGGCGGATCGCTGCCGGCAACCGAGATCGCGATGTGACCGCCACGATCGCCGAAGTCCGTGACGCGCTACGTGACGCCGGCGCACCGGACGAAAAGGCGCGCCGGGCTGCCGAGGTTCTGGCGTCCGGGGACGCGCTGCTGGTCGCCTGAGAGATCGCCGAACGCCTTGGACTTCATCATCATCCAGTTTCTGAATGGTCTCGCCTCGGCCTCCGAGCTGTTCCTGGTCGCCTCGGGCCTGTCGATCATCTTCGGGGTGATGCGGATCGTCAATTTCGCCCACGGCTCGTTTTACATGCTGGGGGCGTATATCGCTTACACCCTCGCCGGCCCGCTGATGGACCGGCTGCCGGGCGGTTTCTGGCTGGCGCTGCCGCTGGCAGCGCTGGCGGTGGCGGGGATCGGCGCGCTGGTCGAGATCACCATCCTGCGCCGCATCTACCGCTCGCCCGAGCTGTTCCAGCTCCTGGCGACGTTCGGCGTCGTCCTGATCGTCCAGGACCTGGTGCTGATCCTGTGGGGGCCGCAGGACCGGCTCGGCCCGCGCGCGCCGGGGCTGGAGGGGGCCGTCAACATCCTCGGCTCGCCCTTCCCCGCCTACGACCTGCTGCTGATCGCGCTGGGGCCGCTGGTGCTGCTGGCGCTGACGCTGCTGTTCCGGCGCACCCGCTGGGGCATCCGCGTCCGCGCCGCAACGGAGGACCGCGAGATGGTGGAGGCCCTCGGCATCCGCCAGGACCGGCTGTTTACCGCCGTCTTCATCCTCGGCGCCTTTCTCGCCGGCCTCGGCGGCGCCGTGCAGCTGCCGCGGGCGGCGGTGCACCATGCCATGGATCTCGAAATCATCGTCGAGACCTTCGTCGTCGTCGTCGTGGGCGGCCTCGGCAGCGTCGCCGGCGCCTATCTGGCCGCCGTGCTGCTGGGAGTGCTCAACGCCTTCGGCATCGTCGTCTTCCCGCAGATCAGCCTGGTGCTGGCCTTTCTGGTGATGGCGGTGGTCCTCGTCGTCCGCCCGCTCGGTCTGCTCGGCCGCCCGGAAACGGCGCCGCGCACTGCCGCGGGGCTGTGGGACACGCCGATCCGGCCGATGGCGCGCGGCCGCCGCGACATCGTCTTCGTGCTGGTGCTGGTGCTGGCGGTCCTGCCGGTGTTCGCCGGCAGCTACCTGCTGACCGTGTTCAGCGAGGTGCTGATCTTCGCGCTGTTCGCCTGCAGCCTGCACTTCCTGATGGGTGTCGGCGGCATGGGCTCGTTCGGCCACGCCGCCTACTTCGGCCTCGGCGCCTACGGCGCGGCGCTGGCGATGACCCGCTTCGCGTTGCCGATGGAGGCGGCGGCCGCCGCCGGCCCGCTGCTGGCGGCCGCGGGCGCGCTCGTCTTCGGCTGGTTCTGCGTGCGGCTCACCGGCGTCTACCTCGCCATGCTGACCCTCGCCTTCGCCCAGATCACCTGGGCAATCGTCTTCCAGTGGGATAGCGTCACCGGTGGCGATAACGGCATCCTCGGCGTCTGGCCGTCGGCCTGGGCGTCGTCCGCCATTGCGTTCTACTACCTCACTCTGCTCATCGCTGGCGGCAGCATCCTTTTGCTGCGCCAGTTCGTCTTCGCACCGTTCGGCATGGGGCTGCGCGCCTGCCGCGATTCGCCGCTGCGCGCCGATGCCATCGGCATCGACCGCGCCGCCCACCAGCGTCTCGCCTTCGTCGTCGCCGGTGCCTTCGCCGGGATCGCCGGCAGCCTCTACGCTTTCCTCAAGGGCAGCGTCTTTCCCGACGTGCTCGCCATTCCGCTGTCGGTGGACGGCTTGGTGATGGTGTTGCTTGGCGGCCTGCAGACGCTGACCGGGCCTGTCGTCGGCGCCGCCGCCTACAAGATGATGCAGGTGTTCCTCGCCAGCTGGACCGACTACTGGCGGCTGATCATCGGCATCGTCATCATCGCCCTGGTCGTCGCCTTCCCGCGCGGCATCGTCGGCTACATCCAGCAGCGTATCGCCCCGCTGCTCGACCGCTCCGACGGTGATCAGCCGAAGGCGGGCGCGCGGTGAGCCTGCTGGCGGTGCGGGGCCTGCGCAAGAGCTTCGGCGGCATCGAGGCGGTCGCCGGCGTCGATTTCGACCTGGAGCCGGGCGAACTGCTGGCGCTGATCGGCCCCAACGGCGCCGGCAAGAGCACCTGCTTCAACATGCTCAACGGCCAGCTCCGCCCCGACGGCGGCAGCATCACCTTCGCCGGCCAGCCGATCACCGGCCTGCCGCCGCGGAAGGTCTGGCGACGGGGCGTCGGCCGCACCTTCCAGATCACCGCGACCTTCCTGTCGATGACGGTGCTGCAGAACGTGCAGACGGCGCTACTGTCGTTCCATGGCCGGCTGCGCTCGTTCCGCCCGTGGTCGAGCCGGCTCTACCTCGACGAGGCGTTCGCGCTGCTCGAACTGGTCAGCATGGCCGATCAGGGCGACCGGCTGTGCAGCGTGCTGGCCTATGGCGACCTCAAGCGGGTGGAGCTGGCGATCGCGCTGGCCAACGCGCCGAAGCTGCTGCTGATGGACGAGCCGACCGCCGGCATGGCGCCCGGCGAGCGCATCGAGCTGATGCGCCTGGCCAGCGAGATCGCCCACGAGCGGCGAATCGGCATCCTGTTCACCGAGCACGACATGGACGTCGTCTTCGCCCACGCCGCCCGGGTGATGGTCCTCGACCGCGGCCGGCTGATCGCCGTCGGCACGCCGCGGCAGGTGCGCGCCGATCCCCAGGTGCGCGCCGTTTACTTGGGCTCGTAGCGATGCGCTCCGACAGACGGACGACCCCGGGCGGCGTTCGATGAACCTCGAAGTGCACAAGCTCGATGCCTTCTATGGCCGCGCCCAGATCCTGTTCGGCGTGACGCTGAAGGTGGCTGCCGGCGAGGCGCTGGCGCTGCTCGGCCGCAACGGCGCCGGCAAATCGACGACGCTGCGCGCCATCCTCGGGCTGGTGGCGTCGCGGCGCGGCCGCATCGTCCTCGACGGCCGCGACATCTCCGGCATGGCGACGGGCCGGATCGTCCGCCGCGGCCTCGGCTGGGTGCCGGAGGACCGGCGAATCTTCACCGATCTCTCCGTCGAGGAGAACCTCGAGATCGGCCGGCAGCCGCCCCGCGCCGGCGTCCCCCACTGGACGCCAGAGCGGCTGTTCTCCCTGTTCCCCAACCTCGCCGAGGTCAGGCGGCGCCCCGCCGGCCAGATCAGCGGCGGGGAACAGCAGATGCTGACCATCTCCCGCACGCTGATGGGCAACCCGCGGGTGATCATGCTCGATGAGCCCTCCGAGGGCCTGGCGCCGCTGATCGTCGAGCGGATGGCGATCGCGGTTGCCGAGATGAAGCGCGAGGGCCTGGGCGTGCTGCTGGCGGAGCAGAATCTGGCTTTTTCCCGCGCCGTCAGCGACCGCGCCACCATCATCGAAAAGGGGCGGATCCGGTTCGAAGGGACCGTCGAGGGCCTCCTCGCCGACGAGGCGGTGGCTCGCGCCTATCTCGCGGTTTAGCCGGGAGATTGCGCCACCGGAGCGCGAGGTGATCTGCGAGGGAAAATCAACAGCGATAATCCATTGATAAGTGCGTCGGTTTCCGTAAAACATCCGGGTGTGGGGATTGGGGGTACTCACGGGCCCCAGTCCGCCACCGAACGGGGAGATCACGTGATACGGAAAGATCGCGCGACCGCCCTTTTTCCTCACCCATCGTCCGATCGGTGAGATCGGGTAATTGGCAGGCAGAGGGATTTGCTCGAGCGTGCCCACGCGCGTCCCTGCGTGCCTGCCTGTTGCGATAGGGAGCTCTCTTTGATGAACAGCATGTCCCAGCGCCTGGGCGCCGAGTTTCTCGGCACCTTCTGGCTGGTCTTCGGCGGCTGCGGCAGTGCCGTGCTCGCCGCCGCCTTCCCGACGTTAGGCATCGGCTTTACCGGTGTCTCGCTGGCATTCGGCCTGACGGTGCTTACCATGGCCTATGCCGTGGGCCACATCTCGGGTGCCCACTTCAACCCGGCCGTGACCATCGGCCTGTGGGCCGGTGGCCGCTTCCCGGCCTCCGACATCATTCCGTATGTGGTCGTGCAGGTCATCGGCGGCATCGCCGCCGCGGGCGTCCTCTATCTCATCGCCAGCGGCAAGGCGGGCTTCGATCTGTCCGGCGGCTTCGCCTCCAATGGCTATGGCGAGCATTCGCCGGGCGGCTACGCGCTCGGCTCGGCGGCCCTCGCCGAGGTGGTGCTCACCTTCTTCTTCCTGCAGGTGATCCTCGGCTCCACCCACGGCCGCGCGCCGGTCGGCTTCGCGCCGCTCGCCATCGGCCTTGCGCTGACGCTGATCCACCTGATCAGCATCCCTGTCACCAACACCTCGGTCAATCCGGCGCGCAGCACCGGCCCCGCCATCTTCGTCGGCGGCTGGGCGCTGGGCCAGCTGTGGCTGTTCTGGGTGGCACCGATCATCGGCGCGGTGCTCAGCGGCTTCGTCTATCGCTGGCTTGGCACCGATGTATCGACACCCGTCGTCGGCGAGCGCCGTCCGCCGCGCGGGTAGCTTCTAGATCTCTCGCACGACCTGACGCGGAGCCACATCACTCACCCCGCGGCTCCGCGTCCTTTTTGAATTCTACACCAGCCCCCGCACACTTCATACCGGCACTTCCTCGGTCCCCTCGCTGGCCTGGCCGCGGGGCGGAGTGTCGCCCGGCGACTGTCCCAGCTGCGTTCGCACCAGATCGGCGAAGACGCCGCCGCGGGCGACCAGCTCGGCAAAACTCCCCCTTTCCACCACGTGGCCGCGGCTGAACACGAGGATGAGGTCGGCGTCGCGCACCGTCGATAGGCGGTGGGCGATCACGAAGGTCGTCCGCCCGGCCATCAGCCGCTGCAGCGCCCGCTGCACCCGCGCCTCCGTCGCCGCATCCAGCGCACTGGTCGCCTCGTCGAGGATCAGGATCGGCGGATCCTTCAGCAGGGCGCGGGCAATGGCGATGCGCTGGCGCTCGCCGCCGGAAAGGGTAGTGCCGCGCTCCCCCACCCGCGTGTCGTAGCCCTTCGGCTGGCGCATGATGAAATCGTGCGCTTCCGCCAGCTTCGCCGCGTCGGTCAGTTCCTCCAGCGTCGCTTCCGGCCGGCCTACCCGCAGGTTCTCGGCGATGGTGCGATAGAACATCGTCGACTCCTGGAAGACGACGCCGATGTTGCTCCGCAGCGAATCGAGGGTCATGTCGCGGATGTCGATGCCGTCGATGCGGATGGTCCCCGACTGCGGATCGGCCAGCCGGTGCAGCAGCGCCATTGCCGTACTTTTGCCGGCGCCGGTGGAGCCGACCAGCGCCACCGTCATTCCCGCCCTGACCGAGAAGGTGAGGTCGCGCACCGCCGGCACCTCGCCGCCGCCATAGAAGAAGTTGACGTGATAGAATTCGACGTCGCCGCGGACGCGGCCGACGGCGACCGCCCCCGGCTTCTGCTTCACCGTCGATTGCGTATCCAGCACGCCAAAGAACAGGGCGAGCCCCGGCATCTGGAAGAACAGCCGCGCGGCAAAGCCCATCGCCTGGTCCATCCGGCTGATCAGCATCGTCGCGAAGCCCATGAAGCTGACGATCTGGCCGACGGTGGCCTTGCCGTGCAGATGCAGCCAGGTGCCGAGCAGGAAGATGGCGATTACCGTGATCGTCGAGGCGGCGCGGGTCAGCACGCTGACCACCGCCCACAGGTTGAGCACCGGGTACTGCGCCGCCAGCACCCGGCGCATCGTATAGGCGAGCGCCCGCGCTTCGGCGGCAAGACGCACATAGCTGTGGATCAGCGGCACGTTGCCGAGCGCGTCGCCGGCGCGCGTCGCCAGCCGGGCGCTGTATTCCTCGACCTGCCCCTGCGCCTTTTCCGTCCGGGCGATGACCAGCACCGTCAGCGCCGCGAAGATCAGGATCAGCACCACCAGCAGCAGCCCCAGCCGCCAGTTCAGCAGCAGCGACAGCGGCAGCAGCACCAAAATCGCAATGAACGTCGCAAGGTGCTCGCGGAAGAAGGCCAGCCACACGCCAAACAGCGCATCGACACCGCCCAGCATGATCTTCAGCACCCGGCCCGAGTGCGAATCGCTGTGGTAGGCCGGCGGCAGGCTCAGGACGTGCTCGAAGTAGACGGCCATGGCGGCGAGCTTGCGCCGATGGGCAAGACGGTCGGCGTGCAGCGAGACCAGCATGTTGGCGGCGAGGCCGGTCAGGCCGACACCCGCCCAGATCAGCAGCAGACGGACGCTGTCCGCCCAGATCACCTCCGCCGACTGGCCGGCCCGGGACAGCACATCGATGATCCGGCCGAACAGCAGCGGCTCGGCATAAGCCAGCGCCGCCACCACCACGTTGGCGAGGGCAAGACTGATGGCAAGGCCGCGCTCCGGCCGCAGCAAGCCCAGAACGCGGCCGTAGATTCGCAAGAATTCCATGGCGTTCCGCCGTTTTTCCGGGATAATGACTGATATCGCGTATTGGTAGCAGGTGACGCGTGCAACGTCTGCCGTCCTGTTACTGACGGCAGGTCGAGACGGTTATTCGCAGCTTCGTACCCGGTTCTGGCGCTGATGTCGCGACCGTTGAGAATCGAATTTGCTGGCGCAGTCTATCACGTCAGCGCGCGCGGCAATGCCGGGCAGGCGATCTTCCTGAAAGACGCCGACCGCCGCCAGTTTCTCGAGATGCTTGGCCGCGAGATCGGCCAGCATCGCTGGACCTGTCACGGCTACTGCCTGCTCGGCGACCAGTACTGCCTGCTGGTGGAAACGCCGGAGGCCAACCTTGGCCGCGGCATCGGCCGCCTCAACGCCATCTATTCGCAGTGGTTCAACCGCCGCTACCAGCGCGCCGGCCACCTGTTCCAGGGCCGCTACAAGGCGGTCATTATCGAGAAGCCGCTGTGGCTGACCGCGGTTGCCCGCGACCTGGTGTGGGCGCCGGTGCGCGCCAGCCTCGCGAAGCGGCCGGGACAGTGGCCGTGGTCCAGCCATCGGGCGATCGGCAAGGGCCGCGACGTGCCGCCGTGGCTCACCGTCGAGTGGATCCTCGGCGAGTTCGCCGGCGCGCCGGAGGGGGCCCGCAAGGCCTATCGCAACTACGTCGCCGAGGGCAAGCTCGCCCCCTCGCCGTGGGAGCACGTCCGGGCGCAGATGTACCTCGGCGGCGACGCCTTCCTGAAGGAGATGGCCGAGCGGGCGCGCCGGCTGCCGGCCGATCAGGTGCCGCGGGCGATGCTGCGACCGGACCGGCCGACCCGCGAGGCGATCATCGGCGCCGTCGCCACGCTCGCCGGCGTGCCGGCGACGGCCACCCTTGATCGCCGGGTTCGCCAGGATGTCTTCCAGGTCACCGTCTACCTGCTGCGCCGCGCCGCCAATCTGCCACTGAAGGAGGTCTCGCTGCTGGCCGGCGTCTCGGCCCCGCGCATCTCCCAGATCCAGCGGACGATCGAGGACGCCGGCGGCCTCGACCGCGCCTTCGGCTGGGCGCAGCCGCTCGCCGCCTATCTCACCTGACGGCCGCCCCG
>JBDHSN010000034.1:0-21312 GCA_039808105.1 Rhodospirillales bacterium | reverse complement strand
TTTGCTATCCCACAAGGCATTGAAAAACAATCAGAAAAACAGCGAAGGTTTGATCCCAGTTGCCGTCCCTCCGCCAGCCCATACGCTCGAACCGCTCTCCGCGCTCCGACCGATGCGAAAAATCTGCGTTGTATCAAAGGCCTTTAGACTTCTAGGTCACGAACTCATAAAGGGGATTCACGCGGCGAGGAAAAACTGATTCAAGCTCCTCAAAGGAGCAATCATGACGCCACGTCGCTACGAGCTGACGGATTTCGAAGGTCGATCATCGCGCCGCTGCTGCCGAACAAGCCGCGGGGCGTTCCGCGCGCCGATGATCGGCGGGTGCTCGACGCCACGGCAATCCGATCGCCCTCAAGCTCACCGAGGGCCAGGCGCATGACGGCAGAAGCGCCGGCGATATGCTCGATGGCCTGGGCGCCGCGCAGATCCTGCTCGCCGATCGCGCCTACGACAGCGACGCGCTGCGAGACAGCCTCGCCGAGCGCGGCGCCTGGGCGAACATCAAACCCATGCCGAGACGCGTCAAGATGCCGGCGTTCAGCCCGTTCCTCTACCGATATCGCAATCTCGTCGAACGCTTCTTCAGCAAGATCAAGCATTTCAGGGCCGTTGCTACCCGCTTCGAAAAGCACGACGCAAACTATCTCGCCGTCGTCAAACTCGCTGCCACCCCATCTGGATGCGCTTTATGAGTCGGTGACCTAGACCTGCAGCCAGTACCGCATTACCGCGCTCACCGCCCGCGGCCGCTCCATGGTCGAGAGGTGACCACAGTCCTCGATCACCACCAGCTTTGCGCGCGGTATCTTCTCAGCCAATTCCGCGCTTTCGGCAAGCGCGGTCAAGCCGTCCTGCCGTCCGCATAGGACCAGTGTCGGGCAGTGGATCAGCCGCAGGTCGTGGCGACTATCAGGACGCAGCATCAGCATCCGTTCCTGGCGCAGGAAGGCTTCCCGCCCTACCCGCTCTGCCATCGCTAGCACACTGCCTACCAGTACCGCGTCGTCCATCCGTGCAGGATGGATCAGCCGCGGTAGTAGCCGCGGGGTCACCCCCTTGAATGCACCGGTGCGCGCCAACTCGATCAGGTCCTGGCGCACCTTGATTTTTTCCGGTAGGTCAGCGCGCGCGGTGGTATCGAGCAGCGCCAGCCGTTTCACCCGATCGGGCGCCTGACGCAGGATCTCGAAGGCGACGTAACCCCCCATCGACAGGCCAGCCAGGGCAAACTCGTCCGGCGCCGAAGCGAGCACCCGCTGCGCCATGGCGCTACCAGAGTCATCCTCGGTCAGGTCGGCGACGACAATATCGGCGATATCGGCGAGGGTCTCGATCTGATGACGCCATAGCGCCGCGTCGCACAGCAGGCCCGGCAGCAGCAGCAACGGGATGCGGTCGGCCATTCCCTTGCTCCCCGCGAACGCTGCTATTTGATCAAAGCGCTGAGGTCCTTGAAGGCAGAAGTCCCGGCAACGGCAAGCCATTCAAACACGACCATCTCCGTCGTGACGATGCGCGCCCCCGCCTCGCGCAGCCGAGCTATCGCCGCGGCGTGGTTACGCTCGGTGCGTGACGAGATGGCGTCCTCGACAACAAAGGTCTCCGTGCCACCAGCCAGCAGGTCCTCGACCGTCTGCAGGACGCAGACGTGAGCCTCCATCCCCGCGACCACCGCCTGGGGCCGGCCAAGGGCGCGAAATCGCTCGGCGAAGCTTCGCTCTCCAATGCAGGAGAAGTGCAGCTTTTCAATGATTTCCCCTTCTGTAAGCAGCGGTGCAAGATCCAAGACCGTTGCCCCCAGGCCACGCGGATATTGCTCTGAGACCAGCACCGGCACATCGAGACGGCGCGCAGCCTTCAACAGCACCGTGGCATTATCGATAACCGTGCGCGGAGCCTTCACCTTCGGCGCCAGCCGTTCCTGAATATCAACAACGAGCAGGCAGGAGGCGGAGGCAGACATCAACATGAAACTATCCTCACAAGGCAATAACATCAGCGTAATGGAAGACCGTCCGTCGTCAAGATCGCTTCACGTAAATTAGCACGTACCGCTATGTTGGCCGTGCTCCGATGAAAACTGAAAAATCGCTTCGGCGCCAGAGCCACGATCCGGGCCCTACCTCGGCTGGCCGCAGCGGCACGACAAGTCGTGCGAGTCAGAGAATGGTGGGCGCGGCTGGGATTGAACCAGCGACCCCTACGATGTCAACGTAGTGCTCTCCCACTGAGCTACGCGCCCTCCCACCGCGGCGCTGATAGGACTGCTCGCCGCAGCAGGGTCGGCGCATTCTTACGAGGTCGCGCCAGCGTTGGCAAGCCGTCGGCTGCGCTGGCCCAGCCGCCTCCTATCCACCTAACCGCTGGCGTCGGCAACGGTTTCGAGTAAACTCGCCTTTCTACCAAACCTATGGGGGGAAACCCGGATGCCAAACGACATACACAGCCGAACGGAGCAGCGCGCGCGTCACATCTGGGAAAGAGAAGGTCGTCCCGAAGGGCGCTCAGCCGAGCATTGGCGTCTGGCGGAGGAAGAGATCGCCCGGGAGGACGTGGCGGCAGCCGACGAGGCAGCGGCGAAAGAGGCAGCCGAGCGCACCGTTGCCAGGAAGCCATCGGCCCCACCGACATCAGCGGTCACCGAAAAAAGGCCTGCGGGGAAGGGCAGGGCGGCGCCGAAAAAGAAGTGAATGCCTGCGCGCATTCGGCGTAGAGTGCGCCCCGTGCTTGGTCCGACGCCCCTTCGCCGGATCGCGGCGTCGCGAGGCCCAAGCTCAAGTAGAGGGACCTTTGGTCGAGCAGGCTCCTCGCTCGGCGATCCAGACAACCGTTCGACAACACCAACACCTGAGGGACGGGTCAAGCCATGCCACTAGACAAGCTGGAAGAGGAGATCGACCGTATCGTCTACGCCGATCATAGTGATCCCTTCTCAATTCTCGGAATGCATAAAGACCAGGGTGCCGGGACGGATAGGTTGGTTGTCCGTGCCTTCCTTCCGCAGGCACGCAAAGTTGGCGTGGTTGACAGTGCGACAGGTCAAGTTGTCGCTGACTTACCGCAGGTGCGTGAACAAGGCTTCTTTGCTGGTCCAGTTCTCGGCCGCCAGCAGGCATTTCGTTATCGACTGCGGCTCCTGCCGTATGGCAGCGAAGAGACCTACGATATCGAAGATCCGTATCGCTTCGGTCCGGTTCTTGGACAACTTGATATCCATCTTCTCGTCGAAGGAACGCACCTGCGAGCATTCGAGAAGCTCGGCGCGCATACGATGACGGTTGATGGCGTCGCCGGCACCGCTTTCGCCGTATGGGCGCCGAACGCCCGCAAGGTGAGCGTCGTCGGTGACTTCAACGGCTGGGACGGCCGCCGCCACCCGATGCGCTGCCGTTATGAATGCGGCGTCTGGGAAATCTTCATGCCGGGCGTTGGTTCTGGTGATGTTTACAAGTATGAGCTGAAGGATCGGTTCGGCAACCAGTTGGCCGAAAAGGCCGATCCTTGCGCACATCAGGCGGAGATACCGCCTCGCACTGGCTCGGTGGTTCCGGACGAAACAGAATACCAGTGGCAGGATGTCTCTTGGATGCAGACCCGCGGCAATCGTAACGACCGCGATGCACCCGTCTCCATCTATGAAGTCCACTTGGGCTCGTGGAAGCGCAAGCCGGAAGAGGACAACCGGTATCTCACCTATCGTGAACTTGCTGACGACCTCGTTCCCTACGTCAAAGACATGGGCTTTACCCATGTCGAGTTGATGCCGGTGCACGAGTATCCGTTTGACGGATCATGGGGCTATCAGCCTGTGGGTCTCTTCGCCCCCACCAGCCGCTACGGCAAGCCCAACGACCTCAAGTATTTTATCGACGTCTGCCACCAAGCAGGTCTCGGTGTGCTGATCGACTGGGTGGCCGGCCATTTCCCCACCGACCCTCACGGTCTCGTCTATTTCGATGGCACGCACCTCTATGAACACTCCGATCCGCGGCTCGGTATGCACATGGATTGGAACACGTTGATCTACAACTACGGCCGGCGAGAGGTGCGGAATTTCCTGCTGTCCAACGCACTCTACTGGATGGAGGAGTTCCACGTCGACGGGCTTCGAGTCGATGCCGTCGCTTCAATGCTCTATCTCGACTACAGCCGCAAGGAAGGGGAGTGGATCCCCAATATGTTCGGCGGCCGCGAGAACCTTGAAGCCATCGACTTCCTCAAGCGAATGAACGAACTGGTCTACGGTCACAATGAAGGGGTGATGACTGTCGCCGAGGAATCGACATCATGGCCAATGGTTTCACGGCCAACCTACCTCGGTGGCCTCGGCTTCGGCTACAAGTGGAACATGGGGTGGATGAACGACACCTTGCGCTACATGAGTAAGGACCCGATCCACCGCCGCTATCATCATAATCTGCTCACCTTCGGCCTGCTCTATGCATTTACCGAGAATTTCATCCTGCCGATTTCACACGATGAGGTGGTGCATGGTAAAGGCTCGTTATTGAACAAGATGCCCGGCGATTCCTGGCAGAAATTTGCCAACTTGCGCTGCTACCTTGCATTCATGTGGACCATGTCGGGCAAGAAGCTGCTGTTCATGGGCTGCGAGTTCGGCCAGGGTGACGAGTGGAATCACAACAAGAGTCTCGACTGGCACCTGCTCCAGTATCCACTCCAGAGCGGCGTCCAGGCGCTGGTACGCGATCTGAATTATCTCTACCGCTCCCAGCCGGCCCTCTATCAGACCGACTGCGCTGGTGACGGTTTCTACTGGATCGATTGTCACGACAGCGACAACAGCACCATCTCTTACGTCCGCCTCGCCCGCAATCCCGAGGACATCATCGTCGTCGTCTGCAATTTCACGCCGGTCGTACGCCCCGGCTACCGTCTGGGCGTACCCAAGGGCGGCACTTATCTGGAGTTGTTGAACACCGACGCCGAGTGCTATGCCGGTTCCGGTGTAGGCAATGCCGGTCGGGTTGATGCGCAGCCGCATGAAGCGCACGGTCGGCCGTTCTCGCTGGTCCTCGACCTGCCGCCGTTGGCGACGCTCGTGCTGAAGCCGGCGATGCCCGTGGTGGAAGAAGTAGTGGTCGACGTGACCGCAGACGTTGAACCAGAGACGCCTGAACAACCGGCGCAGACGGAGGGGACTGATGTCGACGCAGCGACGGATCCAGCCCGGTAGTCCGTCGCCGCTTGGCGCAACCTGGGACGGTAGGGGCGTTAATTTCGCGTTGTTCTCAGAGAACGCGGACAAAGTGGAGTTGTGCCTGTTCGAACCGGGAGGGCGGCGCGAAATCGAGCGGGCCGTCCTGCCAGAGTTCACCAACCAAATCTGGCACGGCTACATCCCCGGCGTTCATCCCGGCCAGCTTTACGGCTATCGCGTGCATGGCCCCTATGATCCGCGCAACGGCCACCGGTTCAACCCGCACAAGCTGCTGATTGACCCTTATGCCACGGTGATTGAAGGGCCTCTCCTCCTCACCGATGCGCACTTCGGCTACCGTCGTGATGCTGCCAAGGGGGACGTGGCGCCGGATCGGCGGGACAGCGCCCGGGTGGTGCCGAAATGCCGGGTGGTCGAGGCTGGTTTCACCTGGGGGACTGAGCGTCTCCCGAATACCCCCTGGTCGCAAACGGTTATCTACGAGCTTCACGTCAAGGGATTTACCAAGCTGCATCCGGATGTACCGGAAGTGCAGCGTGGCACCTTCGCCGGGCTGGGCTCGCCACCCGTCATCGACCACCTGCTCAAGCTGGGGGTCACCGCCGTCGAGTTGCTGCCGATCCATCCGATCGCCGACGAGCAGCACTTGGTGAGCCGGGGGCTGCGGAACTACTGGGGCTACAGTTCCATCAACTTCTTTGCGGTCGACGACCGCTTCGTCGGCGGTGACCGACTGCGGGAGTTTCGCACCATGGTGGCGAACCTCCATGCCGCCGGCATCGAGGTCCTGCTCGACGTTGTTTACAATCACACTGGCGAGGGCAACGAGTTCGGCCCCACCCTCTCCTTCCGCGGCATCGACAATGCCTCGTATTACATGCTGGAGCCGGACAAACGGAAGTACACGGACTTCACCGGCTGCGGCAACTCGGTCAATTTGCGTCATCCGCGAGTCCTGCAGATGGTCATGGATTCGCTGCGCTTCTGGGTCCAGGAGATGCACGTCGATGGGTTCCGCTTCGACTTGGCGACGACGCTGGCACGCGAACAGCACGGGTACGACCCCGGTGCCGGTTTTCTCGACGCTGTCATGCAGGATCCAGTGCTCTCGCGGGTGAAGATGATCGCCGAGCCCTGGGACATCGGCTTCGGAGGCTACCAAGTCGGCAATTACCCGCCCGGCTGGGCGGAATGGAATGACCGCTTCCGCGATTCGGTGCGGCGTTTCTGGCGTGGCGATACCCATCTCATCGGCGAGTTGGCGGGGCGCCTCACCGGATCCTCGGACCTTTTCCAGCGCAGCGGCCGGCGGCCGTGGTCGAGCATCAACTTCGTCACCGCACACGACGGCTTTACGCTGAACGATTTGGTTTCTTATGAGCGCAAGCACAACGATGCCAACGGCGAAAGCAATCGCGACGGCACCGACAACAACCTCAGCTGGAACTGCGGCGCGGAAGGCCTGACTGACGATCCCGGTATCCGGGCGTTGCGCGAGCAGCAAAAACGCAACTTTCTTGCAATGCTGCTGCTGGCGCAGGGTACACCGATGATCACCGCCGGCGACGAGTTTGGCCGCACCCAGCGCGGCAACAACAATGCCTATTGTCAGGACAACGAAGTCAGCTGGGTGGACTGGGAAGGACGGTCGGTGGATGACCAGCGGTTGACTCGCTTCGTCAGCCAATTGCTGGATTTGCGCCGCAAGCATCCGGTGTTCCGCCGCAGCAAGTTCCTGACGGGCGGGCCGGTCGGTGAGACCGGGATCAAGGACGTGATATGGCTGACCCCGGCTGGTGTCGAGATGGGTACTGCCGACTGGACCTCTGCATCTCGAACCTTGGGAGCGATGATCTTCGCCGCCCGCCAACCGACGACCACGAGCGTCGAGGACGATCTTTTCGTGCTGATTCTGAACGCGGACTCGAGCGAGATGGCGTTTTTACTCCCGGAACCGAGGCTGCACGGCCGATGGCAGGTGATGCTGGATACCGCACGACCGGAAATGGCTGAGAGCGTCACCTTTCACTCGGCTAGCAATCCTTACATGCTGTGCTCGCGCTCCTTCGTTCTACTGCACGACGCTTAACGCTCCTCTGAAAGGAAAATTACGACCATGAGTAGCGGAGCGAGCCTCAGTTGCCTGGCAGAGATTGCCGGGGTCGGAACGCAATACTGGGACATCTGGGGCAACCTGCATACCGTGCCGGAGGCGGCGCAGCGGAGCATCCTCGCCGCGCTGGGTGTCGATGCCGCAAATCAGGAGCAGATTGACGCCTCGATTGAAAAGCTGCTCATGGCCGATTGGCGCCGCTGGCTGCCCCCTGTCGTTGTCGCCTGGGAGAGCGAGGCGGCGGATCTGGTTCTGTCCTTGCCTGCCGATCGGGGCGACTGGCCGCTGGTCCTGACGCTGACCACCGAGGACGGAGGCCAGCGCGAGATCGTGTTCCGCCCCGGAGAATCGCCGGTGCGCGATCGCCGGCGGTGCGACGGCAGGGAGGTCCTTCGATACCACGTTCCCCTCCCCGCGGACCTGCCACGCGGTTATCACACCATCCACGCTGAAAGCCGCCCCCAGGAGGCGGTGCACCTGATCGTCGCGCCGCGGCAGTGCTGGTTGCCAGCAGCGCTGGAAGGCGGCGGCCGGACGTGGGGACTCTCGGCTCAACTCTACACGCTATCGCGGCCAGGCAACTGGGGCATTGGCGACTTCACTGATCTGCTTCAACTGGTCGATGCGGCGGCCGACCTCGGCGCCTCGGTGATCGGTCTCAATCCTCTTCACGCGCTGTTTCTCAACCGGCCGGAGGAAGCGAGTCCCTACTCCCCCTCCAGCCGGCTCTTCCTTAACCCGCTTTACATCGACGTCGAAGCGATCGAGGAATTTATCGACTGCGATGAGGCGCAGGCAGTGCTGCGGGAGAGCCAGGGCGAGTTGGCCGTCTGCCGCAGCAGCGATGTCGTCGCCTATCGTCGGGTCAAGCCGATCAAGCTTGCCGCCTTGGAGAAGGTTTACGCCTGCTTCGTTCGCGCACGCGGTGGCAATGGTGCGGCCGCCGTCCGCTACCACGAGTTCGAAGCCTTCCGCGAGGAGCAGGGCGCCGCCCTTCGCCGCTACGCGCTATTCGAGGTGCTGAGCGAGCAGTTCCCCGACGAGCCCTGGCAACAGTGGCCGGAGGATCTGCGCCACCCGGACTCCCCGGCGGTCGCGACGTTCGCGCAGGCCCATGCCGAGCGCGTCGGGTTCTTCGAATATGTGCAGTGGCAGGCCGACCGGCAGCTTGCTGCGGCCCAGGCGCGCGCCGTGCAGCGGGGAATGCCAATCGGCATCTATCGTGATCTCGCGGTCGGCGCCGATCGAACCGGGGCGGACGCGTGGTCGGACCAGCAGGCGATCGTACAAGAGGCCAAGGTCGGCTGTCCGCCCGATCCGTTCAACATGCTGGGCCAGGATTGGGGCATCCCGCCGCTGCATCCGCTGGTAATGCGGGCGCAGGGTTACGCGCCATTCATCGCCATGCTGCGGGCCAATATGCGGCACGCTGGCGGCCTGCGCATCGACCATGTCATGGGCCTGATGCACCTCTTCTGGATTCCCGCCGACGGCAAACCGGCCGACGGCGCTTATGTGAAGTATCCGTTCGACGAGTTGCTGGCGGTGCTGGCGCTGGAGAGCCAGCGTCACCGCTGCCTCGTCGTCGGTGAGGATCTGGGAACGGTGCCGGAAGGCTTCCGCGAGCGGATGGCAGCGTGCAACGTCCTGTCCTACCGGGTGCTCTACTTCGAGAAGGACGGCGACCGCTTCCGCCGGCCTGACGAATATCCCGACTTGGCGTTGGCGTGCGTGACCACCCACGACCTCGCGACGCTGGAGGGCTTTTGGCGCGGCGCCGACATCGACCTGAAGCACCGCCTCGCGCTCTACCCGTCGGCCGCCGCGGAGGAGGGCGAGCGCGGGGCCCGCGTCCATGATAGATGGCTGATGCTGCAGTCGCTGCGTGCACAGGGCTTGCTGCCCGATGGCCTGGATCCCAACGACATCGACGGTCAACCAATGTCGGCGCAGCTGATTGCCGCCCTGCACGCCTACCTCGCCCGCTCCCCCGCCTCGATTCTGCTGGTTCAAGTGGATGACCTGATGCGCGAGGTCGATCAGATCAACCTGCCGGGCACAGTCTTCGAACGTCCCAACTGGCGCCGGCGGCTGTCGATGAGTGTCGAGGCACTGGCAGCATCACCCGTCTTCCAGGCGCTGCGTCCGGCCCTGGCCGAACGCGCTCCGGCTGGTTGAGCAGCCATCGGAGCCTCCGGCAGGCGCCAGTCGTACGCAGCACGGCGAGCTTCCACGGCGCGCTCGGTCCGTAGTAAGGTCGTAGCGACGGAGGATCTGCAGGGCAGGCGCGGTTCTCCGTGGACCACAGCACGGCATCTGCGGTTGCGGAGACTGAAGAACTGCCGCTGGGAGAGCCCGCGTTCGAGGGGTCATGGCTAATCGCCTCCGCATCGCCCGCCTCGATCCACGGCCGTATCAATCTCTTGCCGGCAGCGCTGATGCGAATCTTCATCGCCGCCTCGATGCGCTGATCCGCCACCACCTCGCCGGCCCCACCGCCTCGCTGCTGGCAGCACCAGCGCCGACGGCTGACGGCCGTTTCGTCGAGTGGTATTCCGACCTCAGTGGCCAACCGGTACCGCTGGCGAGCCTCGGGCCGTCGGCGCGACCTGTCGTCGAAGCGCTGCTGGTCACCCGGCTGGCTGCGCTCGCGGCGTTGGCCGACCGGCTGGAGGCGTCCGGCAACGAGCCCGCCCTCGTCCGGGCGCTGCGGCAGGCCCGCTCTTACCCCGGCGAGGAGACCGTCTACGTCATTGACGGCCAGCCTGTGCTCACCTTCTGGGGCTACCGGCCGCTCGCCGCTGCCGCCCCCGAGTTGGCCGCAGCAACGTCTGCCGAAGCAATGCCGGACGCAGCGGCCGCCGCTCCGGCTGGTCCGGCGGCCGCTACTGCGCAGGCCGGAGAGAACGTCGGCAGCGGCGGCGAAAGGCCGCGGCGTCCGCTGCCGGGATGGCTGTTCGGTGCGCTCTCGGCTCTTGCCATGCTGCTGGTGGTGGCTGGGCTGTTCGTTGGTGGCGTCCTGCGCTGGCCACCGTGGGGGCCCGACTACGCGGCGTTACTGAAGGCGGCCGGGAATGACGAGCGGGCGCTGCGCGAACGCCTGACCGCGCTGGCCGGAGAGTTGGAAGCCGGCCGCGCCTACTGCGGCCTGCAGCGCAGCTTGCTTGCCGCCAACGCAGAAGAGGATCGGTTGGCTACCCGCTTGACCGCTGCCATCGATGCACTTGCCGGTGAGCGCGAGCTCTGCCCGCTGCGTGCGGCGCTGGCAACGGCCCAGCGCGAGGCG
Source organism: Rhodospirillales bacterium (assembly GCA_039808105.1). Classification (GTDB taxonomy): domain Bacteria; phylum Pseudomonadota; class Alphaproteobacteria; order Rhodospirillales; family Defluviicoccaceae; genus Defluviicoccus. Next base: position 10,728 of record JBDHSN010000034.1, on the reverse strand, counting down.
GGCGATCTGGAGAAGCGACGGACGTCGGCGGCCGAGATCCTCGCAGCGCAGCTGGAGCGCTGCCGCAAGCAGGCTGAAGCCGAGGCGCGCAAGGCGGCGGACGAGCGCAAGCAGGCCGGGGCCGAACGCAGGAAAGCAGAAGCCGAGCGCAAGAAAGCGGAGGCGGAGCGGCGCCGGACGGAGAAAGCGCAAGCTGCGGCCGAGGCGGCCGCCAAGCAGCCACCACCAACGCCGCCTTCCGGCCAAGCCAGCCAGCCGCCGGAGCAGCAGCAGGCGGCGACGCCAACCCCGGCGCCGCCGCAGCGCGGCACGCCGCCGGGGCTGCCGCCCTGCCCCGGCGAGCGCACACCGGCAGAGGCGCCGGACGCCGCCATCGTGCTCGATGCGTCGGGCAGCATGCGACTGCCGGCGACCGCCTCGCTCGCCGAGATCCAGGGACTGCTGAGCCAGCTCGGCCCGCTCGGTATGCTGGGAAGTGCCATCTTCGGCCAGATCGCCGGAGGTCCCACCCGCCTGGACGCGGCGAAAAAGGGCGTCAACGGCGTCGTCGCCAGCATGCCCGATGACGTCGATGTCGGCCTCGTCACGCTGCGCCGCTGCCCCAACGCCAACAACGAGGGGTTTTTCAGCAGCGCTGAGCGCAACCGGCTCTATAGCCGGGTCAACGCACTGTCGCCAATGGAGGGCACGCCGCTGGCGCAAGGGATCATGCAGGCCGGCCAGATGATCGACGGCGTGAAAGCGCCGGCGGTAATGGTGGTGATCTCCGATGGCGACGACAGTTGCGGCGGTGATCCCTGCGCCGCGGCGCGGGCGCTGCACGAGTCGAAGCCGCTTCTCAAGATCAATGTCGTCGATATCCTCGGCAACGGATCGCTCTCCTGCCTTGCCCGCGTCACCGGCGGCCAGGTCATCAAACCCGGCGATGGCGTGGCCTTCGAAAAGGCGATAAAACAGGCCGCACAAGACGCTATAAAACCAGCGCATTGCCGCTGAGGCCGAGGTTCTGGACGACAAAGGGGGCGCGGAGGTTCGATGGCGGGGGCGCTGCTCCGTTCGGGAAGCTTGAGCGATTTCCACCCGCTGGGTGCCGTAGGCAAGCCCGTCTACAGCGCCGCAAGCCAGCTCCGCGCCACCATCCGACGGCGGTACGGGGAGGATGTCGCCGATCTGTTCGCCATTCCCAAGCGCCACGACCAGGGTGACATCATTGACTGGTACGCGCCGAGGCCCGGATCGGTCGTCCCGTGGTCCGCCGCGACGCCGGAGGAGCGTGCGGAAGCAGTCTCCGCCCTGCAGTCCGCTCGCCAGTATCTGGCCGCGGAGAGCAAGGCACTGCAGGCCGACGCCGAGAGCGCCGAGCGCAAGGTCTTCGGCCGGCTGTTGGCGCAGGCTACCCATATTCCCGGCGAGGACCACATCTACGTGGTCGACGGCCGCCCGGTGATCACCTTCTGGGGCTTCCACCCGCTGCGCGCACCGGGCGGGCTAGACGTCATCGGCGGCCTCGGCGCCGGGGCTGCGACGGCAACAGTCCTGGATGCCGGGGAGGAGCGTCCTGCAGCCAGAGCCGCGACCGTCGCCGCTACCGACACCAGCCTGCAGGCGGTCGGGGACGACCGGCCACGGAGCCGCACCTGGCTGTGGTGGCTGCTTCCGCTGCTGCTACTCTTGTTGCTGCTGCTCCTGTTAGGCGTGAGGAGCTGCGGTGTGCCGGTGCCCTATACGGATTGGCTGCCAGGGCCGCACCGCACTCCCACCGACGCGGTCGTGCCGGAGGCCGCACCGCCCGACCTCAAGCCTCTGCTGGATGCGCAAGGACGCCCGGTCGTACGCAGCGATGGCGCGTCGGTCCACGTCGATGCCTATGGTCGTAGGGTTGCCCTTTATCCCGACGGCCGGCGGGTGCTGCTTGGTGCCGATGGCATGCCCGCATCGCCGCAGCCGCTGGATCCGGGCACGATGCCACACCCAGCAGTACCAACCCCTGGGACTGACCAGCCCCCCGGCGCCGATGTACCGCAGCCAGACGCGAACAAGCCCTCGGCGGATGGGACGAAGCCGCTGGAGGCGACACCGCCGCAGGCTCCGAAGACTCCCGACAGCGGCTCTCAGCAGCCGCCTGAAGCGCTGCCGCAGCCGGAGGCGACCGGGCAGAAGCCACCCGACACGCTACCACCGGGGGCGGCGGAAGCGCCGCTTGGGACGCCGCTGAGCATTCCGGAAGCGGCAGTCCGCGCGGGCGACACCAGCTTCCTCAACGGTGCCTGGCGGTCGATCACCGGCCTGCAGGACAAGGCCGGCAACCCAGTCGATCTGTCCTACGACTTCACCAATGGCCGGGGGCCGGTGACGTTGCGCCGCACCGTTGGCGGCCAGGAGCAGACTTGCTCAGGTCATGTCGGCTCGACCATGCAGGACGGCCGCCTGACCATCGACCAGACCCAGGTCCGATGCCCTGATGGCAGCGTCTTCCAGAAATCCAAGGTGGTCTGCACCCCTGGTACCGACGGTCGCGCCCGCTGCCAGGGCGTCAACGAGAACGGCAGCACCTACGACGTCGACATCGTCAAATGAACACCCGTAACCGCCACATCGGCGGACGAGAGCGCTAAGCCATGCTGGCGGAGCTGGTCCGGTACTCAGAGCGGGCGGCGCTGATCGAGCGCAGCGGCATACAGTTCATGGACTTTGGCCTGAACCTGGAGTTGCGCAAGGAGGCGCCCGGCGAGTTCGTCCTGAAAGCGAGCCGCAACACCCTCGCCCGGCTCGAATACCAGGAGCGTGACGGGCGCTACGTCTGCCCGGGCAACCCGCCGAAGAAGGAGATGCCGGATCCGCGTTACACAGCGGCGGTGGACGATTCGTTCAAGCTGCTGCTCGGCTGCTGGCTACCCGTCCCGTTCCTGCGCGGGGAGGGCGAGCGCGGCTTCAGCGGCCCGACCACCTGGGCGCGCGGCCGCATCGTCGCCGTCGCTCCTGGCGAGGACGTGCAGCGTCACAGTCACCGCCTCACCCTCGCCTTCGATACCAACGTGATCGAGGATGTCGAGGGACTCGCCTACCTGGCACCGATTCGCGCCGACGTGCAGGCCGGCGCCTCGTTCCGCTTCACCCACCGCGCCCACGAGATTGACCGCTTCATCGAGCAGCCATGGGTTATCGACTGGCTTGGCCATATCTACGCCGAGCAGGCGGCCGTGCTGCGCATCGCGCCCGAGGAACTCGGCGCAGAGATGCGGGAAAACAAGGCGCACATCGCGCATTACCTGAATTGGCTCAGCATCCTCGGCGAGCGGGCAAAGCTACCGGAGATCGTCATTCGCTCCAACGCCCGCGACGACGTGATGGCGGCGATACCGGTCGACATGGTGCTGGACGTCGGCAACTCGCGCACCTGCGGCATTCTCATCGAGGAGCACCCGCAGCAGGGCCATGGCCTGAAGAACCGCTACGAGTTGGCGCTGCGCGACCTGTCGCAGCCGGAACGGGCCTACGCCGAGCCGTTCGAGAGCCGCGTCGAGTTCGCCCAGGTGATACTCGGCAAGGAACACTGCGCCGCCAAGAGCGGACGCAATGACGCGTTCATCTGGCCGACGATCGCTCGCGTCGGCCCGGAGGCAGCGCGCCTTGCCAATCGCCGACGCGGCACCGAGGGCTCCACCGGCTTGTCCAGCCCCAAGCGCTATCTGTGGGACGAAGACCGCTACCAGCTCGGCTGGCGGTTCAACGTTGCCCTTTCCCGCGATGAGATCGAGCCGCACGCCACCGGCGCTCCCTTCTCCAACCTGATCAACGACGAGGGCAACGCGCTCTACGCGGTCGAGGACGAAGACCAGCGCATGCCGGTGTTTATGCCGCATTATTCACGCAGTGCAATGATGACATTCATGCTGGCGGAGGTGTTGACCCAGGCGCTGGTGCAGATCAATAGCCCCGGCCAGCGGCTAAAGCAGGGCGATCCGGAAAAGCCACGTCACCTGCGCTCGGTCATCCTCACCGTACCGCCGTCGATGCCGAAGCCGGAACGCGACATCTTCGCCGAGCGCATGGAGCAGGCGATGGTGCTGGTTTGGAAGTCGTTGGGATGGCATGGTGAGGACCTCGGCCTGGACGAGGCCGGCCGCTTGGCGGCGTGGCCGCCCTTCCCGACCATTCATTCCGACTGGGACGAGGCGACCTGCGCCCAGGTCGTCTACCTGTTCAGCGAGTGCCAGGAGCACTTCGCCGGCCGGCCCGAGGATTTCTTCCAGGCGATTCGCCGGCCGGGGCGGGGGCAGGCGAACAGCCACACCAACGGCAAGCGCGTCACCTTCGCCTCGATCGACATCGGCGGCGGCACCACCGATCTCGTCGTTACCGACTACACCCTCGATGCCGGCCAGGGTGCCAACGTCTATATCCGCCCGGTGCAGCGCTTCCGCGACGGCTTCAAGCTGGCCGGCGACGACGTCCTTCTGGAAATCGTGCAGAAGGCGGTGATCCCGGACATCGAGGCCGCCCTGCGCGCCCACGGCGTTAGCGATCCCGCGCCGCTGCTGTCGCGGCTGATTGGCTCGGAGCCGATCCCGGTGCAGGACGCGGCGCTGCGCCAGCAGTTGGCGCTGCAGATCCTCTATCCGCTCGGCCTGCATATCCTCAAGCTTTACGAGCAGTACGACCCGGTACTGCGCTCGGAGGTGCAGGTGCGCACCATCGCCGAGATGCTGGCCGGCCGCGATCCGCCATCGCCGGCGGTGCTGCACTACTTCTGCACCGGCGTGCGCCAGGCACTGTCCGACGGAGCCGATTTCGATCTGAGCGCGGTGCCGGTGACTCTCGACCTATGCCGGCTGCACCGCTTCTTCCTCGAGGACCAGCTGGAGATCTGCAAGACCATCCAGGCACTGTGCGAGATCGTCTGGCTCTACGACTGCGATATACTGCTGCTCAGCGGCCGGCCGTCGCGGCTGCCCGGGGTGCAGGCACTGTTCCGGGCGCTACTGGCGTTGCCGCCCGACCGGATATTGCCACTGCACGGCTACCGCGCCGGGACTTGGTATCCGTTCCACAAGGACGGACGCATCGATGATCCGAAGACGACAGCAGCGGTCGGCGCCATGGTCTGCAAAGTCGGCGGCGAACGCGGCATTCCCAACTTCAACTTCCTCTCCAATGCCTTCCGGGCGTACTCGACGGTGCGCTACATCGGCCTGATGGACCGCAACATGCGGATCAAGGACGACGACGTCTGCTATAGCGACGTCCGCCTCGACGACGAGAACTACGAGTTGCCGGACGAGCCGTTTGAGGTGCGCGGCCGCATGGTCCTCGGCTTCCGCCAACTGGCCAGCGAGCGCTGGGGCGCAAGCCCGCTCTACGTCCTCGACTTCACCAAGCGGGCGAAAGAGCGGCTCGCCATCGCCGACCGCAGCAACCCGCCGGTGCTGCTGGTGCGGCTGAAGCTGGACCGCCGACGGCGGGCGGAACGCTTCGAGATCATGGGTGGCATCACCTCGGAAGCTGGAACAACGCTTGGGCCGCGCGACCTGACGCTGAAGCTGAACACGCTGAACACCGTCGGCATTGGCGAAACCGACTACTGGCTCGACAGCGGCAGCGTCATCCGATGAATGCAAAGCCGACCAAGACCGGCGACGCCCTCAGCCAGCGCTGCGACGAGATCGTCGACGGAGCCGGCGCGGCCATCGCCTGGATCGGCGAGACCCGCAAGAATGCCCGCCGCCTCGATACCGAGGCGGACGGGCTGATCGAAGCGCTGCGGCGCTCGCGCAACATCGCCCGCCGGCTCGGCCGCGCGGCGGTGCGGCCGCTGTCGGTCGGCGTCTTCGGGATGAGCCAAGCCGGCAAGTCCTACCTGATCTCGACCCTCGCCCGCGCCGCCGACGGCAGGTTGCAAACCCTGCTCGACGGCCACAAGCTCGACTTCATCGCCGATATCAACCCGCCCGGCGGCGGCAAGGAGGCCACCGGCCTCGTCACCCGCTTCACCCGCCAGCGGCGGGACGCGCCCACCGGCTTTCCCGTCGAGCTGACCCTGTTCTCCGAAGCCGATCTGGTCAAGGTCCTTGGCAACAGCTACTTCAACGACTTCGACCGCGAGCGGACCACTGAACTGAAAGCGGACGCGGTCGCCCAACACCTCGCCGTGCTGAAACCGCTGCGCCAGCCCCATCCGACCGGCGGCCTCGACGAGGACGACATGGTCGATCTGCTCGACTACTTCAGCAAGCGCTACGGCAAGTCGATGGAGGCGCTGAAAACAGACTTCTGGCGCGATGCAGTCGATCTGGCGCCGCGGCTGCCGGCAGAGGCACGGGGACGGCTGCTGTCGGTGCTGTGGGGCGTCGACAATCATGCGCTGACCGAGACCTACGTACGGCTGCGCGACGCCCTCGCCCGCATTGGCGGCGCCCGCACGGTGTTCGTGCCGCTGGCGGCGCTGGTCCAGCCGAACGGTGACGGCTTCCAGTGGTCACCGCAGAGCATCCTCAACGTCGACGTCCTCAATCGCCTTGGCAAGGATGACGGTGAGCCGCTGGCCGTGCTGCCGATGAGCACGGGCAAGCCGGGTCCGGTCACCGAGTTGCCGCGCTCGCTGCTGGCGGCGCTGACCGCCGAGATGACCTTCGTCCTTGCCGATCCGCCGGTCGCCGGCCTGCTGGAACGCGTCGACCTGCTCGACTTTCCCGGCTACCGCGGCCGGCTGAAGGTCGCCAATCTCGACGAGGTGCGCAAGGATCCGAAGCTGGCCGACGCCAACCCGGTGGCGCAGCTGCTGCTGCGCGGCAAGGTCGCCTTCCTGTTCGAGCGCTACACCGAAGATCAGGAGATGAACCTCCTGATCATGTGTACCCGCTGCGATATCCAGATCGAGATCACCGAACTCGGCCCGGTGCTCGATACCTGGGTGCACTCCACCCAAGGGGAGACCGCGGCCGACCGAGCGCGGCGCCCTCCGGGGCTGATCTGGATCATTACCCAGATCGACAAGCGGCTGACGCCGAAGCCGGGAACCTCCGAGGCGCTGCAGCGGGAAGAGTGGACCAGCATGGTCCACATCACCCTCCTGGAGCGGTTCGGCCAGTGCGAATGGCTGCAGGACTGGTCGGGCGGGCGGCCGTTCGACAACGTCTTCCTTGTGCGCAAGCCGGGCTTCCTCGGCGCCGTCATCGAGACTGTCGAGACCGCAGCCGGTATCGAAGAACGCGGCCTGCTGCCGGGCGAGGCGGAGCGGCTCGCTGGCCAGAGGGCGATCTTCGTGAGCAATGACAGCGTCTTGCGCCACGTTCGCGAGCCAGCGGCGGCGTGGGACGCGGTGCTGCAACCCGACGACGGCGGGATGAGGCGGCTGGCCGCCTACCTCGACGAGGTCGCGCTGCCGGAGATCAAGCTGGAGCGCATTGCTGAGCAGGTGGACATAAAGGCGGCCACTGTCAGCAGCTGGCTTGATCCGTATTTCTTTGCTGAAGGTGCGGACGCGCTGCAAAAGAAGAAGAAGGTGGCGGACGAGGTCGCCGCCGCGGTCGAGGAGCATGCCGACAGTTTCGGCGAATTGCTCGCCCAGCTGCAGCCGCTGGCGGAACATCTGCGTCGGCTCTACCTGCGGACAGAAACGGCCCCAGCCGATGGGGAAGGCGCCGACCGACCGGTCGGTGATGCCATGGCACGGCGGCCGGGACTGGTGCGGCTGCCGATCGCCCGCAAGCAGATGGATGCGCCGAAGCCGGCCATCAGCAGCCGAGCCTGGACGTTCGCCCGGCTGGTGCTGGGAGAATGGACAAAACGGGTGCGCGACCTGCCGAGCGAGCTGGAAATGCAGCGCTTTCTCGGCTTGCCTGCCGCCGCACTACAGGGCATCGCCGACGAGCTGATCACCGGTGCCGACCGCCACCGCATTGAGGACCGGCTGATCGAGGTGCTCCGCCCGTTGGAGGAGAAGCGGACGACGACCCGCATCGGCATCGTCGATCAGCAGGTGCTGCTGGCGCGCTGCGTCATCAATGACTACGTCGATTTTCTCGGCTTCTCCCGCACACCGCTGGACGACCGGCCGGCCTCGCCGCTGGAAGGCCGTAAAATCTTTGAGCCGCCGGCACCGATCCCGGGGAATGAGCTGCCGGCGCTGCCTGCCGACGAGATCCCCTATCCTGGGATGTTCGTGCTTGACTGGCTGGTCGCCTTCCGCGAGCTAGCCATCGGCAACGCCGGGCATAGCGCCGGCCGGGAGATCACGCCAGCGCAGAACGAGGTGCTCCGCGGGATTCTCGCCACCATCCGCCGCACAGGCGGGAATGCCGCCATATGAGCAAAGGAGCCGGCCGTTGGCCATCCGTGCCGAACTGAGTGCCGATCCGGAAGCAGGAGCGGGTCACGGATTGCTGCGCATCACCGGACTGCCCATCAGTGGCGAGCCATTGCATTTCTCCCTGTGCAGCAACCAGGGAACGACGCCGTTCCTCGGACCCGACGGGCGCTGGCAGGCGGCCGAAGTGTGGCACGAGGCCGGCGAAGCAGTAACCGACGGCGCCGGCGGGGTCGCGGTACCGCTGGGTCCGGCGGTCATCGACCGCTTCGTCGAACAACCGAGCACCGTCACCTATCGGCTGACCGTCGCCGTCGGTGCCAGCAGCCACATTAGCTCGCTACGCCTCATCCGTCCCCTGTTTGGCAGCGGCGCCGCTGCCGCCGATCCCTCGGTCAACGAGCGCCAGCGACAGGAGGAAGAAGCCCGCCGCCAGCGCGAAGAAGAGGAGCGGCTGCGGCTGGAAGCGGCAGAGCGCAACCGCCGAGAAGAAGCTGAAAGAGCTCGCCTGCTGGCCGAGGAGGAGGAACGTCGCCTCGCCGCAGAAGCCGCAGAACAAGTGCCTTCGCCGCAAGCCGAGCCGGGGATGGAGCATCGTCGCAGTCGCTGGCCCCTGCTCGTGGGCGGCTTGGCGCTGCTCATCGCAGCTGCCGGCGCCGGCGCTTGGTATGGCTGCGTCCTCCCCGGCTTCGGTCCGCCGCGCTGCCAGGGCGCCGCCCCCGCTCCTCCCCCACCGGTGGCGATGCTGCCGCAGAGCTGCGCCGGCCTCGACGTCGCCGCCTGCTACCAAGCCGGGCAGCAGGCGCTGCAGCAGAAAAAGCTGGAGCCGGCGCGGCAGTTGCTGCAGCAGGCCTCCGGCCTCGGCTCTGCCGAGGGCAGCCTCGCCGTGGCCCGCATGTACGATCCCGCCACTTGGTCGGCGGCGTCCAGCCCGGTGGCCAAGGCCGACTGGGAGACCGCGGTATTCTGGTATGAGAAGGCTGCTGCCCAGGGCAACACCGAGGCAAGGGTCATCGCCGGCAAGCTGCTGTGCACGAACGCGACAATGGATCTCGAACGCAGCCAAGGCCGTTCCTACCTGGAACAGGCGGCAAACGCCGGCAACGAGCAGGCAAAGCAACTGCTTGCCACCTGTCCGTAACCAGGGCGACGGGCGAAATCAAGACGATGCGAGCGGTGAACCGAGAGAATGGAATGGCAGGCTGCATGCCGGCAAGGCTGGCAGCGGTTGCGCTGGCGCTGGTGATGCTGGTGGCGGCCGCGATGGCGGCCGGCGCGCAGCAGCCGGCGCGCGCGCCGCTTGTCCTCGACGGCAAGAAGACCCTCTTCCAGCGGGTGCTAACCCGCCCCGGCGCGGTGCTGGTGGCGCAGCCCGGCGAGGCCGCCGGCAAGCCGGTGCCGCCGCTCTCCCAGTACTACGTCTACGACCGCAAGGCCGCCGCCGGCCGCGACTGGATCGAGGTCGGTGCCGGCAGCCGTGGCCGCATCGATGGCTGGATCGCCGCCGAGGCGACGCTGCCGTGGCAGCAGCAGATGGCGCTCGCCTTCACCAATCCCGCCGGCCGCTCCCGCACGCTGCTGTTCGACAAGCGCAAGGACGTCGTCAACATCCTGAAGGCGCCCGATCCGGGCGCAGCAGTAGCGCCGATCCAGAAGGCGGTGGAAAACGGCAAGGGTGACCCGCGGGTCGTCTCGATCGAACCCGAGGCCTTCATCGATATCGACAAGCAGTTCTACCTGCTGCCGATCCTACAGGCCGGCGAGGAAAGCTCGCAGGGCTTTCGCGCCCGGGTGATCGAGATCGCCTCAATCACCAAACAGGGCGGGACTTCGCCGGCGACGCCGGGACAATCGCCCGCAGCGGCGCCGGACACGGCCGATGCGCTGCGGGCGTTCTCCGCTGCCGTCGTCTTCGTCATCGATTCGACCATCTCGATGGGACCCTACATCGATCGGACCCGCGAGGCGGTGCGGCGCATCTACGATACCGTCGAGAAGGCCGGCCTTGGCCGGCAGGTCAGATTCGGGCTGGTCGCCTTCCGCTCCTCTACCAAGGCGGTGCCGAAGCTGGAGTACGTCGCCAGAGTCTTCGCCGATCCGAACAAGGTCACCAGCGGCCAGGATTTCCTCGACAAGGTGGCGACGCTGAAGGAAGCGACCGTCTCCAGCGCCCGCTTCAACGAGGACCCGTACGCCGGGATAATGGCGGCGGTAAACGAGATCGACTGGAGCCAGTTCGGCGGCCGCTACATCGTGCTGATCAGCGACGCCGGTGCGCTCGACGGGCGTGATCCGCTGTCGTCCACCGGGCTCGACGCCCCGCAGGTGCGCCTGGAGTTGCAGCGTCTCGGCATCGGCCTCTACGCCTTGCATCTGAAGACGTCCGAGGGCAAGGCGACCCACAATCAGGCGGCCGCCCAGTA
>JBDHSN010000033.1:0-21814 GCA_039808105.1 Rhodospirillales bacterium | reverse complement strand
CGGCCGTGAGCGCCGGCAGGCGGCGATCCCGCCGCGTCCGCGCACCGGTCGTCCGGGACGTGCGCTGACGATGACGGCTCCCCATGCCCACCATCGCCGTTCTCCTTCCCAGCAGAGGACCCTGGATGCTGCCCCGAACCACCGCCGATCGCAACCATCTGACGGCGCCGGTCCGCAGCCAGTTTCCTGATGGTTGCATGAACGCGGCCTGCCGTCGTTGCTGCCTGCGCTGTCAGTGAGTAACATCCGCAAGAAGAGAAGACGGAACGCCGGCCGCAAGGGAGCGGCCGGCGGCGCGGGAGGTGAGAGCGTGAAAAACAAGGTGGTAACCGCGGAAGAGGCGGTGGCGCTGGTTCGCGATGGCGATACGCTGATCAACACCGGCTTCATTGGCTCAGGTGCGCCGGAGGCGCTGCTGGTGGCGCTGGAGCGCCGATTTGTCGACACCGGCAGCCCACGCGGGCTGACCTTGATGTTCGCCGCGGGCCAGGGCGACAGCAAGGAACGCGGGCTCAACCACCTCGGACAGGAAGGGCTGCTGAAGCGGGTCATCGGCGGCCACTGGGGGCTGATCCCGAAGGTGGCGAAGCTGGCGCTGGCCAACCGCATCGAGGGCTGGAACCTGCCGCAGGGGGTGATCTCGCAGCTCTACCGGGCGATCGCCGCGCGTACCCCCGGCGTCATCACCAAGGTCGGCCTCGGCACCTTCGTCGATCCGCGGCGGGAAGGCGGCCGCATCAACGACATCAGCACCGACGACTTGGTCGAGGTGCTGCAGCTCGCCGGACAGGAGTGGCTTTTCTACAAGGCGTTTCCGGTCAACATCGCCTTCTGCCGCGGCACCACCGCCGATCCCAACGGCAACGTCACCATGGAGCGGGAGGCGCTGACGCTCGACAACCTCGCGATGGCGATGGCGGCGAAGAACTCCGGCGGGCTCGTCATCGTCCAGGTCGAGCGCATCGCCGAGGCCGGCTCGCTGAACCCGAAGCATGTGAAGATTCCCGGCATCCTCGTCGACTGCGTCGTCGTCGCCACCCCGGACCTGCACTGGCAGACCTACGGCGTTCCCTACGATCCGGCTTACGCGTCGGAGATCAGGGTGCCGCTGGGCTCGCTGCTGCCGCTGCCGCTGGACGAACGCAAGCTGATCGCCCGCCGCTGCGTCTTCGAGCTGCCGCCCGGCGGTGTCGTCAACCTCGGCATCGGCATGCCGGAGGGCATATCCTCGGTCGCCAACGAGGAGCAGGTGCTGAAGTACGTCACGCTCACCACCGAGCCGGGAGCCATCGGCGGCGTCCCGCAGGCGGGGCTCAACTTCGGCGCCGACGTCAACGCCGAGGCGATCATCGACCAGAACGAGCAGTTCGATTTCTACGACGGCGGCGGCCTCGACATGGCCTGTCTCGGCCTCGCCGAATGCGACGAGGAAGGCAACCTCAACGTCAGCCGGTTCGGTCCGAAGCTGGCGGGCGCCGGCGGCTTCATCAACATCAGCCAGAACGCCCGCAAGATTGTCTTCGCCGGCACCTTCACCGCCGGCGGCCTGAAGATCGCCGTCGATGACGGCAAGCTGCGCATCGTCCAGGAGGGCCGCTCCCGCAAGTTCGTCAAGCAGGTCGGCCAGGTGACCTTCAGCGGCGCCTACGCTCGCCAAGCCGGGCAGCCGGTGCTGTACGTCACCGAACGGTGCGTCTTCCGCCTCACCGATCGCGGCCTGACGCTGACCGAGGTCGCACCCGGGATCGATATCGAGCGCGACATCCTGGCCCACATGGACTTCAGGCCGACCGTCGATAATCCAAAGCTGATGGATGCGCGCATCTTCCGTCCGGATGTCATGGGGCTGGAGAAGGAGTTCCTCGGCTTCCGCAGCCTCGCCGAGCGCATCACCTACGACGCCGAGCGCAACATCCTGTTCCTCAACTTCGAGGGCTTGCCGGTGCGCACCGAGGACGACGTAAAGGCAGTCCAGGATGCGGTTTCCGGCGCGTGCGAGAAGATCGGCAAGCGGGTGAAGGTGGTGGTCAACTACGACTCGTTCCGCATCGACCAGAGCTTGCTCGATGCCTACGCGAAGATGATCCGCCACATGGAGGACACCTACTACATCACCGTCAACCGCTACACGACGAGCGCGTTCATGCGGGCCAAGCTCGGCGAGGAACTGAGCAAGCGCAATGTCGCGCCGCACGTGTTTGAATCGGCAGAAGAGGCGCAGGCGTTCCGCAGCGAGCCGGCCATCCAGGAAGCCGGCTGAACCAGCGCGGCAGGTAGCGGAAGAAGCGGCGGCTGGACGCCGCCGCTTCAGATCTTGGTGAACCGGGCGCGGGCGCCGCGCTCGATCGCGGTGGCGACCAGGCGGTCGATGTCGAGCCGGTCGCGGATGATCTCCAGCATGCGGGACTCCTCCGGCGTCACTTCCTGATCGGCGGCGGCGATATCGCAGGCGAGGACGTAGGCGGTCTCCCGCAACTTCGGCGGCAGCGCTGCGTCGATCAGGTTGAACACCTGGTCCAGCCCGTCGTCGGCGCTGAGCAGCTCGGCGCAGGCTTCGGCGTCGTGGGTCAGATTCTCGCGGTGATAGCCCGCGAACACCGGCAGGGTGCCGATGATCTCGCCGATCTTGCGGAGCTCGGCATCGGGCATGCGGCGGTCGGCGGCGGAGACCAGGACCATCGTATAGATCAAGGCGGTATGGTGGCTGATCATCCGGGGGCCTCGACGAGGTAGGGCAGGCCGCTGACAACGGCCAGCGGGCGGGGACCCGCTTAGATGCCCGGCGCAGGCGGAACCGTCAAGGGCAGACCCGGCGACATGACATGCCCACATGGCGCCGGCCGGAGCAACGATCAGGAAGCCCGGCCGGCGGTCGGCACGTGGGACTGGGGGAAATCGCTAGATCTGCGAGAGCAGGGTCTCGGCGCTGGTCTTGTCGAAGCCGGAGGCGTCGATGTTGAGCACCTTGACGACGCCGTCGTCGACCAGCATCGAGAACCGCTGGTTGCGCAGGCCGAGGCCCTTGCCGGTCAGGTCGAGCTCCAGCCCGGCGGCCTTGGTGAAAGCGGCGTCACCGTCGGCGACCATCGTCACCTTGTCGCCGCAGCCCTGGTCCTTGCCCCAAGCGTTCATGACGAACACGTCGTTCACCGAGGTGCAGACGATGGCGTCCACGCCCTTGGCCTTGAGCGCGTCCGCCTGCGCCACGAACCCCGGCAGGTGCTTGGCCGAACAGGTCGGGGTAAAGGCACCGGGGACGCCGAACAGCGCCACCTTCTTGCCTTTGAACAGATCATCGGTGGTCATCGCCTCGGGGCCATCGGCGCCCCAGCGCATCACCTTCACCGACGGAATCTTGTCACCGACAGCGATCGTCATCGTCGCCCCCTCCTCATGATCTGTGGGATGTCATTTCGTCGGCAGGCGTGCCCGGCCCGCCTGCCCGTCTGTCCGAGAAATAGGCGACCGCCGCGCCCATTGCAAAGCGGATCGCGATGGCAGGCGGCGATGGTCAGCGGGCCGCCGCCACCGGCTTTGCCCCGGCGCGATCGAGCGCATCCAGCGCGGCATCCTCGCTCAGCAGTTCCGGGAGCGCTTCTCCCGTCGCCAATGCCGGGCCGTAGACGGCATCGAAGGGAATGCCGTAGCGGCCGAAGCCGGCGAGGTAGCGGACGATGGCCTCGTCCGGGCGGGTCCAGTCGCCGCGCATGGCGACGACCCCGCCCGTCGACAGCCGGGCGAGGACCGGATCACGGGCGAGGACCAGCCGCTCGTTGACCTTGCAGGTCAGGCACCAGTCGGCGGTGACGTTGACCCAGACGACATTGCCGGCGGCAACGAGGGCGGGGATGCGCGCCGGATCGAACGGCTGCCACAGCTCGGCGGTGGCCTCGTCTCCCCGCTGCGGCCCGAACCCCGGATGCAGCGGTGCTGCGAAGGCGGCAAGGGCGATCAGCAGTGCGGCGCCGGTCGCAACCGGGCGCAGCAGCCCCGGCAGGAAGCGGCGACAGGAGAGCAGCAGGGCGATCGCCGCGGCAGCACCGCCGACCACCAGCGCGCCATCGCGGCCGAGGGATCCGGCCAGCACCCAGGCAAGCCAGACGGCGGTGCCGGCGAGGGCGATGGCGAGGACGCGGCGCAGCGTCCGCATCCACGGTCCCGGCTTCGGCAGGCGGACGGCAAGTCCCGGAAATGCCGCGACGCACAGGTAGGGCAGGGCGAGGCCGAGGCCGACCGCGGCAAAGACGAGGATGATCTCGCCCGGGCCGCGCGACAGGGCGAAGCCGATGGCGGTGCCGAGAAACGGCGCCGAGCACGGCGTCGCCAGCAGCGTCGCGAGGGCGCCGGTGAGGAAATGGCCGGCGTGGCCGCGCACCTCGCCGGCGCGCTCCGCCGCGGCCGCAAACGCCCGCGGCAGCGGCACCTCGAACAGCCCCCAAAGGTTGCAGGCGAACAGCGTGACCACCAGGATCATCGCGGTCAGGAACCACGGCTGCTGGAACTGCACGCCCCAGCCGATCGCGGCGCCGGTGGCGCGCAGGGCGATCATCGCCCCGGCCAGCACCATGAACGAGAACAGGATGCCGAGCGCGGTGGCGACGAAGCCGGAGCGCACTACCCGGCGGTCGCCGCCGCCGTGCCCGACGACCGACAGCAGCTTGATCGACAGCACCGGCAGCACGCACGGCATCAGGTTGAGGATGAGCCCGCCGAGCAGCGCCAGCGCCAGGATCGCCGCGATGCCGGGGGATGCCGACGGCAACGCAAGCGCCGGCACCGCGCTGTTCGCCGACAGCAGGGCGGCATGCTCGACGGCCCGGTCACCGTCCACCACGGTGACCGTCACCGGCTGGCCGGCCAGCGGCTCGGCAAGGCCGTCGGTGTTGCCGATCCCGACGCGCAGGACGGCCGAGCGGCGGTCGGGCGCAAACGTCACCTGTGGGGCGTCGAAGACCAGCGGTGGCGGCGCCTCGGCGAAAACGTCCGGGCTCACCAGCGGCTCGTCGGCGCTGATGACCACCGCCAGCGTCGGGCTGCCGGCGCCATTCTGGTCGAGCGAGACGTGGTCGACCGTAAGGCCGCTGGCCGCACCGCTCCCCGGCACCTTCGCCATGGCGCGGGCGATGTCGTGGGCATGCGCGCTGGGGTTTGCTGGTCCGGCCGGAATGTCGAGGGCGAGTTCGGCGGTGTAAGGGACACAGATATCGGAGCAGGTCAGGTAGTCGACGGTTGCCCGCAGGCGGACGGCGTCGCCCGGACGCGCCGGCTTGACGTCGACCGGTAGGAGGACCCCATCCGAATAGCCGATGGTCTGCAGGTCGAGGACGGTGAAGCGATGCGGCGCCGGCCAGCGGAGGGCGGCATCGGCGAGGTTGTCCGAGCGCCCCCAGTTGGCCTGCGGCGGATAGCCGGCATCTCCGGGCGATCGCCAATAGACGTGCCAGCCCGGCCGCATGCGGAACTCGATCCCCGCCGGCACCACCTGTTCTGATCCGACCGCGGTGATCCCCGCCACCAGCCGCACCGCGCCGTGCTCGGTCGTTGCCCAGGGGGAGGCGGTGTCCTCCCCGGCCGCCGAAGACTGGGCAGCGGCCGCACTGATCAGCAGCACCACAAGAAGGGCTGCGATATGCCGCACGGACTTCATGACGATGGAACCTCGATCTCGTTGCGGCGTCACCGTGCGGTGATCTTCCAATCATAACCGGTTGCTGGGCGAGAGCTGATTTGGACATAGGCATCCCTTGCCGACAAGTCGCCGCAGATCACGGCGCGTTGAGGGATCCAGATGACAGGCGCCGCGTTTCGCTCGGTGCGGCGGCGGTGCGCATGGACAATGCCGTTGACTGCTGTGCTAAACTTGCGGGCAGCGGCGGAGGGCCCGGGAGCTTGCATGGGACGTGGGCGAGAGTTCGATAGCTATCTTGCCGGCCAGTTGCTGATTGCGATGCCGGGCATGCGCGATCCGCGCTTTGTGCGTACTGTCGTCTACATGTGCGCCCACAGCGCAGAGGGCGCCATGGGGATTGTGATCAACCGTGTCCTGGAGTCGCTGACCTTCGACGATCTTCTGGAACAACTGGGGATCGAGGGCAGCGTGCCCCCTGAAGCCGCCACCGTTCATTTTGGCGGACCGGTCGAGACCGGCAGAGGCTTTGTGCTGCACTCCGGCGATTACCGTCAGGACGGGACGCTCGCCGTCGCGGCCGATGTCTCGCTGACCGCGACCGTGGATATTTTGCGGGCGATCGCCGCCGGCGAGGGACCGCGACGGCACCTGCTGGCCCTCGGCTACGCCGGCTGGGGGCCGGGTCAGCTGGATGGCGAGATCCGCGCCAACGGCTGGCTGCACGTCGCCGCCGACGAAGCGCTCGTGTTCGATACGGAACTGGATTCGAAATGGGATCGTGCGATTGCGAAGATTGGCATCGATCCGCGGATGCTGTCGGACGCAGCCGGCCACGCCTGAGCAGCGCCGGCTGCCCTCGGCGTCATCACATATCCACAAAAAATGGGGATAACTCTGTGGATGACGGTGTACGGCGAGGCTTAACCGGCACCGCTGACGATGGAATTCTCGCGCTGCCGCGGCGGCGGTCGCCGGTCTACCGCTGGCGGTCCGCGCGCCGGGAATTGCCTGTGGATGGATCACCCGCATCCCGGATCTCCTTGCAACCATAGCAAGAAACAAATCGAGCGGGCGCTGGGTCGGCGGCTGCGGCCGGTCTGCCCTGAAGGGACTTGATCCCATGATCCCGCCTTTTGCGCGCAACGCTGGACATCGCCGGCGCGACGGCTTAGGTCGTTATCGTCTCATCAAGCAAAAGGTGCGTCTTGTCGGTTGAACCCCTGGTCATGGCAGTGCCGAAAGGGCGCATTCTGAAGGAGTTATCGCCGCTGCTGCAGGCGGCCGGGATCGAGCCGGAGCCGGCTTTTGCCGACGAGGACGCCCGCCAGCTGCGTTTCTCCACCAACATCAAAGGACTCGACCTCATTCGTGTCCGCTCCTTCGATGTCGCAACCTTCGTTGCCTTCGGCGCGGCGCATATTGGCGTCGCCGGCAACGATGTCCTGATGGAATTCGATTATCCGGAGATCTACGCGCCGCTCGACCTCGGCATCGGTCCCTGCCGGCTGTCGGTCTGTGAGCCGGCCGATCTTTCGGCGGAAGACGATCCGCGGTCGTGGAGCCACATCCGCATCGCCACCAAATACCCGCGACTGACCGCCCGCCACTTCGCCGGCCGCGGCGTCCAGGCGGAGTGCATCCTGCTCAATGGCGCCATCGAACTGGCGCCGGTGCTGGGCCTCAGCCAGCGGATCGTCGATCTCGTCTCCAGCGGGGCGACGCTGCAGGCGAACGGCCTCGTCGAGATTGAGAAGATCGTCGAGATCACCTCGCGGCTTGCGGTCAACCGCACCGCATGGAAGACGCGGCCCCGCCAGATCGGCCCGCTCATCGACCGCTTCCGCGAGGTGGTGCATGCCGACGCGGCTTGACGTCCGTGATCCCGACTTTGAAAAGGACTTTGCCGGGCTGCTGGCCGCGCGCCGCGAGGCGGCGGACGACGTCGACGCGGCGGTAGCCGCCATCCTCGATGACGTCCGGGACCGTGGCGATGCGGCCGTCGTCGACTACACCCGGCGTTTCGATGACCCGGCGGCGACCGCCGACGGCCTGCTGGTCGGCAAGGCCGAGATGGCTGCCGCCTGGGCGGAATGTGTGCCGGCGACGCTCGCCGCGCTTGATCTCGCTGCCGCGCGCATCCGCGCGTTCCACGAGCAACAGCGTCCGGCCGACCTGGATACGGTCGATGCCGAGGGGGTGCGGCTGGGCTGGCGCTGGACGCCGATCGACGCCATCGGCCTCTATGTTCCCGGAGGCACCGCCGCTTACCCGTCATCGGTCCTGATGAACGCGCTGCCGGCCAGGGTTGCCGGCTGCCGGCGGCTGGTAATGGCGGTGCCGGCGCCGGGTGGCCAGATCAACCCGCTGGTCCTGGCGGCGGCGCGCATCGCCCAGGTAGACGAGGTGTGGCGGATCGGCGGCGCCCAGGCGGTCGGCGCTCTCGCGTTCGGGACGGGGCGCATCGCCGCCGTCGACAAGATCGTCGGGCCCGGCAATGCCTACGTGGCGGCGGCCAAGCGCCGGGTGTTCGGCCGTGTCGGCATCGACATGGTCGCCGGCCCCTCCGAGGTTCTCATCGTCGGTGATGCCGACAATGATCCGGACTGGATCGCGCTCGATCTGCTGGCGCAGGCGGAGCACGATGCCGCCGCCCAGTCGATCCTGATTACCGACGACGCCGGCTTCGGCACGGCGGTGGTGAACGCCGTCGAAGCGCAGCTGCGGGCGCTGCCGCGCCGAAAGATCGCCGAAGCGAGCTGGCAGGCCAACGGCTGCATCATCGTCGTCGAGAGCCTGGAGCAGGCGCCGCCGCTGATCGACCGGGTCGCGCCGGAGCATCTGCAACTCGCCATCGGCGACCCCGACGCGCTGCTGTCGCGCGTGCGCCATGCCGGCTCGATCTTTCTCGGCCGGTTCACGCCCGAGGCGCTCGGAGACTACGTCGCCGGTCCCAACCACGTGCTGCCGACGTTGCGGAGCGCCCGCTTTTCCTCAGGCCTCGGTGTTCTCGACTTCATGAAGCGCTCCACTTTTCTCGGCTGTGATGCCGATCGTTTGGCCCGGCTCGGCCCGCCGGCGGTGACCCTGGCAGAAGCGGAAGGTCTGCAGGCGCACGCCCGGTCGATCGCTGTCCGCCTGAACGCGCCACCGGTCCCATGAACGCGCGGCAGGCCGTCATCGGCGGCACCGGGACAGGCACCGGCGGGGCAGCACAGGGGCGGTGTCAGGCCGGTAAGGGCCGCGCCGGCGCCCTGGCCAGAGGTTGCGGACATGCAGGTGGCTGAAGGGCCGGCACCGCAGCCGGAGGGCGGCGCGCCGCCCGACGAGGGCGGCACGTCCCGGACCGACCGCATCGCCCGGCTGGTCCTCGAGGATCAGCCCCACATCCGGCTCAGTCCCGCGGTCGAGCACGAACGGCGCATCGCCCTCTATGATCTGCTCGAGGAGAACCGCTTTGCCGTCAAGGGTCCGTTTGGAGGGCCCTACGTCCTCCATCTCGCGGGGGAGGGGGAACGGCTGATTTTCACCGTCTGTGACGAGATGGATCTGCAGCTTACCCGCTTCACGCTGCCGCTGGGCTCGCTGCGCTCGGTCATCAAGGACTACTTCCTTATCTGCGAGAGTTATTTCGACGCCATCAAGACGATGACCCCGAACCGGATCGAGGCGATCGACATGGGCCGGCGCGGGCTGCATAACGATGGTGCGCAGCTCCTGCGGGAGCGCCTCGCCGAGAAGGTCGAGATCGACAAGGACACTGCCCGCCGCCTGTTCACGCTGGTCTGCGTGCTGCACATCCGGCGGTGACGATCAGGAGCGTGCAACGATGGCACCTGCGCGGCGTGCAGCCGAGGCTCCGCCGATGGGCCGGGTCAACCCCGGTGTCCGCCGACCGGCGGATATCGGGAAGTAGTTCCAGAGGTGGCCAGCCGCGCGACCGCCGTTCTCTTTGCCTGCACCCATAACGCGGTGCGCTCGCCGATGGCGGAGGGGATTCTGCGGCACCTGCTCGGTCACCGCATCTTCGTCGATTCAGCGGGGGTAAGGCCGGGGGACACCGATCCGTTCGCGGTGCAGGTGATGGACGAGATCGGCATCGATATGTCCCGCCACCAGCCGAAGGCGTTCGACGACCTGGAGGATGATTCGTTCGACGAGGTGATTTCGCTGTCGCCGGAAGCACAGCACCGCGCCGTGGACATGACCCGGGTCATGGCGTGTGACGTCATCTTCTGGAACACCTTCGATCCGACCATCGTTGAAGGCAGCCGGGATTCCCGGCTGGATGCTTATCGTCAGGTGCGTGATCAACTGATCCGCCGTATCAAGGATCACTTCGGCATCACCCCGATGGCCCACCTGTAGCGACCGCGGGGGCTGGAACACCGCCCTGGCGGACTCCCATGTTCGAAGGCGCAAGTCTGACACCGGCTTGGCGGTTCGGCGGGGTCGGGAGAGGGGCACCGCAGTGCTTCGAGCGGCGTTGAACAGCGGAGGAAGACGATGAGCGAGCCGGCCGGGGACAGCGCGCCGGATGGCGGCGACGAGCCGAAAGCGGGCTGGCAGAAGGCGAAGCTTCCCTCGCTGGCGCAGACGGCAACTGCCGAGGAGGCGCTCGTCGAGATCGTTCTGGGCAGCGTTGCGCACCTTCGCGGCAATCAGGACTGCGTGCTGGCCCGTTCGCACGAGGAGGGCGTCCACCAGATGCGAGTGGCGGTCCGCCGGCTGCGCTCCTGCCTTGTGCTCTACGAGCGCTTCATCCCCGATGAGCAGCGGATCTATCTGACCGGCGAGATGAAATGGCTGATCGGCGAGCTGGGGCCGGCGCGCGACTGGGACGTCTTCGTCGGCGAGGTGATGGCACCGGTCATCGGGCAGATTGCCGGCGAGCCGCGACTCGCCGAACTGGCGGAACACGTCGAGCGGCAGCGCGACCAGGCCTACGTCCGCGCGCAGGCGGCGGTCGGCGCGCAGCGCTATATCGGCCTGGTGCTGCTGCTCAACTCCTGGGCGGAGGGGCGCGGCTGGCGCGAGGGCGATGCCGACCGGGTGGCCGCGATTCAGGTCACGGCCACCGACGTTTCCCACGAGCTGCTGGACGAGATCTACCAGCGGTTGCTGGCCGCCGGCACCGGCTTCGAGGACCTGGACGCGGAGCAGCGACACAAGGTCCGCATTCAGCTCAAGCAACTCCGCTACGCCACCGAATTCTTCGCCACGCTCTACCCGAAGCGGCGGGTCTCGCCGTACCTGGAGGCGATGAAATCGCTGCAGGATCAGCTCGGCGCCAGCAACGACGTCGAGGTCGCCCGCAAGCTGCTGAACCGGGTGATCAAGAAGACCCGCGGCAAGGAGCGGGCGCGGCTGTCCTATGCGGCGGGTCTGGTCGTCGGCTGGCACAGCCATATTGGCGACGGTCGGGAGAAGGAGCAGGTCGAAGCTTGGCAGCAACTGACCGGCCGTCTGCCTTACTGGCAGACCGCCAAGGAGGCAGCCAAGCGAGCGGCGGGGAGCGATGCGGCAATCCCGCCGGACAATGGTCCTGCCGTGCCGCCACCGGCCACCGTGCCGCCACTGGATGCCGTTCCACCAACCGCCGCGCCGACACCGGCGGACGCCGGCGTGGCCAAAGCCGTCCGCGCCGCCCGGCCCCGGCGTCGCGTCGTGCCTCCGGCCGAGGGCGTGTAAGACCTACTCGGAGAGGCAGAGCGCCAGCGAGGTCCGCCACTCCGGCAGGCCGACGCCGAAGGTTTCCCGCACCTTGCGGCTGTCGAGGGCGGAGAAGAACGGCCGCGCGGCCGGCGTCGGAAACTCGGCCGAGGTCGTCGGCCGCAACCGGGGAACCGGCCGGCCGTGGGCGGCGTGGTGGGCGAAGACGGCGGCGGCGAAGCTGTAGCGGGAACACCAGCCGGTGCCGCAGAGGTGGTAGACGCCGCTGCACGCGCGCAGCGCGTCGGCACCGCCACGGCCCCAGGTTGCCGCCAGGATCTGCGCGGTGGCATCGGCGAGTGACGGCGCCCAGGTCGGACAGCCCTGTTGGTCATCGACGATCGCCACTTCCTCGCTTTTCAGGTCCAGCCGCAGCAGCGCGGCGAGAAAGGTGCGGCCGCGGCTGCTGTAGACCCAGCTGGTGCGCAGGATCAGGTGAGCGCCGCCGACGGCGCGGACGGCGTCCTCGCCGGCGAGCTTGCTGCGGCCGTAGGCGCCGAGGGGCTCCGGCGGGTCATCCTCGCGATAGGGACGCGCCGCGCCGGCCGCGTCGCGATGGACGGCGGTGCCGAAGACGTAGTCGGTGGAATAGTGGACGAGTGCAGCGTCCAGCGCCTTGGCCTCCTCGGCGAGGACGCCGGGGGCGGTGCCGTTGACGGCGAGCGCCAGAGCCTCCTCCTCCTCCGCCCGATCGACGGCGTTGTAGGCAGCGGCGTTGACGATGAGCGCCGGCGCGGTGCTGCGGACGACGGCGGCGACGGCCGCCGGGTCGGCGAGATCGCAGTCCGTCCGGGTGATCGGCACGACCGGCGCCAGCGTCGACAGCGTCCGCCGCAGGATGCGGCCGGTCTGTCCATCGGCGCCGACCAGCAGGACCGGGCCCGGGTGAGCTGCTGCCGGCATCACCGCCGCCCGTCCTTCGGCAGGTGAGCGCGTCCGCTGGCACCGGCGGCGCCGCGGCATGAGTGCGGCTCGGTCATCAGGCTCTGCTCCTCGGCTGTTCCCCGGCCCCCGTCCGCCGCGATGATAACCGCTGTTTGCACCCTGTCGATGATCTGGTTAGCCTCACGGCATGGCGCGCGACGATCCCGTCCTCGATTCCCCTGAGCCTTGCAGTCCGGCCGGTCGCGATGCGGTCGCCCCGGGCGGGTTGCCGCGGGTCTGGCTGGTGATCGGCGACAAGCTCGGCGACAACGCCCAGGTGGAGATCGTCGCCGATGCGCTGGGCTGGCCGGTCGAGCGCAAGCTGATGCGTTTCCTGCCGCAGTACCAGACGGGCAAGCCGCCCTTCAAGCCGTCGCTCTATCACATCGACGAGGCTGCCTCGGCGAGACTGGAGCCGCCCTGGCCGGATCTGGTGCTGACCGTCGGCCGCCGGCCGTCGATGGCGGCGATGTGGATCAAGCAGCAGTCGGGCGGGCGGACGCGCGTCGTCATCGTCGGCCGGCCGCGGCGGATGCTGCGCGACTTCGACCTGGTGCTGGCGACGCCGCAATACCGGCTGCCGGACCGCGGTAACGTGCTGCGCCTCGACCTGCCGCTGATGCGCATCGATCCGGCAAAGATCGCCGCCGCGACCACCGCGTGGCAGCAGCGGCTGTGCGACATGGCGCGGCCGCTGACGGCGGTGCTGGTGGGCGGCCCCACCAAGCCGTTCGTCTTCGACGCTGCCGTTGCCCGGGCGTTCCTCTCGTCGCTGCGCGAGACGACGCGCGGCGCCGGCAGCCTGTTCATCACCACCAGCCGGCGGACGCCGCCGCAGGTGGTGGCGGCGCTGGAAGCGGATCTGCCCCCCGGCAGCCGCCTGTTCCGCTGGAGTGCCGAGGCGACCGACAACCCCTACCAGGCGCTGCTGGGGCTGGCCGACCGCTTCGTCGTCACCGGCGACAGCGTCTCGATGCTGGTCGAGGTGGCGCGCACCGGCAAGCCGCTGGCCATTTTCGCTCTTCCGGTCGAGGGCGGATTCTGGCCGCAGATGAAGAAGAAATTGGCTGCAATCTTCCAGCCGGCGCCGGGCGGCGGCAGCGCCGGCCCGCTGACGCGATTCGGCGACCTGCTCTACGACGCCGGGCTGATCGGCTATTCGCGCGAGTTCGAAGCGGTGCACCGGGCGCTGTTCGACGGCGGCTTTGCCGTCCCGCTCGGCCGCCCGTTCGCCCCTGCACACAGCCGCACCCCGGATGATTTGCCACAGGTGGCGGCCAGAATTCGCCGGCTTTTCACCCTCGGGTGAGGTCGCCTTGCCGCTTGGTCCCCCTTCTGCTAAATCTTTAGGCGTGCAGTTGCAGCAAACAGTGGACATTCGCACGTGAAACCGACCGTATTCATCCAGACCAACCACAAGCAGATTGTCGGCGCGCTCGTCGCCGAGTACTCGCTGCGGCGCAACTCGAAGACCCCCGACGCCTTCGACGTGCGCATCATGCACACCAGGGATTTTCCGTTTCTTGCCGAGAGGGAGGGACAGGAGTACCTGCGCGACGGGGTGCTGCGGCAGTGGCACATGGAAGACCTGCAGTCCTTCACGCCGACGCGCTTCATGCCGCCGCAGCTGACCGGCTACCAGGGCCGTGCTGTCGTCATCGATCCCGACGTCTTCGCCGTCGGCGACGTCTGCGAACTGCTCAATCGCGATATGGACGGCAAGGCGATCATGGCCCGTCCCCGCTCCGGCTATAAGGAGAAGAAAGGGGTGATGGCCACCAGCGTCATGCTGCTGGATTGCGCCAGGCTCACCCACTGGAACGTCGAGCGCGACTTCGCCGCGCTGTTCGAGCGGACCCGCGACTACGCCAAGTGGATCGGCCTGCTGTACGAGCCGCGCGAGAGCATCGGCATCCTCGAGACCACGTGGAACGATCTCGACAAGCTGACGCCGGCGACGAAGATGGTCCACATGACCAAGCGCAAGACGCAGCCGTGGAAGACCGGCCTGCCGGTGGATTTCATGCCGCCGGAAAAGCCGTCCGGCTTCCTCGTGCTCGGCTGGATCAACCAGTTCCGCCGCCGGGTGTTCGGCGACTACGCCTTCCTCGGCAGCTATGTCGCGCATCCCGATCCCAACCAGGAGCGGCTGTTCTTCGGCCTGCTGCGTGAATGCGTCGAGAAGGGCATCGTCAGCGAGGAGATGCTGCGCGAAGAGATGCGGCAGAACCACGTGCGTCACGACGCCTTCGAGGTGTTGGAGCGGACCGTCCCGCTCGCCGCCTAGCATAACAGGATCAGGGAGTACGAATGGGCGCGGCTTGCGCTGAGTCAGGTCCGGGGGGCCCGGCGACGGGCCCGTCGTCCGCCTTCCGGCCGCCGCGCGGCGACTTCCCGATCCTGTCCAAACCGGTCAACGGCCAGCGTCTGGTCTGGCTCGACAGCGCCGCTACCGCCCAGAAGCCGCGTGTCGTCCTCGACGCCATGCGGACCTTTGCCGAGACGCACTACGCCAACGTCCATCGCGGCGTCCACGCGCTCGGTCATGCGGCGACCGAGGCCTATGAGGCGGCACGCGGCCGCGTCGCGGCATTCATCGGGGCGGCCGCGGCGGACGAGGTCGTCTTCGTCCGCGGCGCCACCGAGGCGATCAACCTTGTTGCCTCCAGCTTCGGGCGCACCGCGCTGCGCCCCGGCGACGAGATCGTCCTGACCGAGCTGGAGCACCACGCCAACATCGTGCCCTGGCAACTGCTGCGCGAGGCGACCGGGGTGGCGCTGCGGGTGGTTCCGATCGCGGACGACGGCTCGGTCAGCCTCGACGCGCTGCGGGCGGCGCTGACGCCGCGAACGCGCCTCGTCGCCGTCGCCCACGTCTCCAACGTCCTCGGCACGGTGTTGCCGGTCGCCGAGATTGCCCGTCTGGCGCACGCCGCCGGGGCCCGGCTGCTGGTGGACGGCTGCCAGGCGGTGCCCAGCCGTCCGGTGGACGTAACCGCGCTGGAGGCCGACTTCTACGTCTTCTCCGCCCACAAGATGTACGGCCCGACCGGCGTCGGCGTGCTGTGGGGGCGGCGTGAGCTGCTGGCGTCGATGCCGCCGTGGCAGGGCGGCGGCGAGATGATCGCCTCGGTCAGCTTCGAGCGGACGACCTTCAAGAAGCCACCCTACCGCTTCGAAGCCGGCACGCCGCCGATCATCGAGGCGATCGGGCTTGCCGCTGCCTGCGATTACCTTGCCGGGCTCGGCCGCAGCGCGATCGCCGCGCACGAACAGGGCCTGCGGGCGCAGGCCGTCGGGCGGCTGCGCACCCAGCCCGGATTGCGGCTATTCGCCGCCGACGGGCCGGCAGAGCGGGCCGGGATCCTCTCCTTCGTCATGGACGGGGTGCATCCGCACGACATCGCCACCGTTCTCGATACCGCCGGCATCGCGGTTCGGGCCGGCCATCACTGCGCGCAGCCGCTGATGCGCCGGCTGGGTGTGGCGGCGACCGCCCGCGCCTCCTTCGGGCTCTACAATACCGCGGCCGACGTGGATGCGCTGGCGGACGGGCTGCAGCGGGTGCGGGAGCTGTTCGGTTGATGCGCGCCGACCTGCGCGAGCTCTACCAGTCGATGATCCTCGATCACGCCCGGGCGCCGCGAAACTTCGGTCGCCTGGCGGATGCCAGCGCCAGCGCCCATGGCCACAACCCGATGTGCGGCGACGAGGTGACCGTGTTTCTCCGCCTGGATGAAGCCGGCCGGATCGGTGCAGCGGCGTTCGAGGGGAACGGCTGCGCCATCTGCCTCGCCTCCGCCTCGCTGATGACGGGGTTGCTGCACGGCCGCAGCCCGCAGGCGGCGGAGCGGCTGTTCACCGCGTTCGAGCGCCTGTGCAGCGAGCATGATTTCGACGAGGGCACGGTTGCGGCGGAAGATCGCGAGGCGCTCCGGCAGCTCGAAGTCCTCTCCGGGGTGCGCGCCTTTCCGGTGCGCATTCGCTGCGCCACCCTGCCGTGGCAGACCTTGCGCGCGGCGCTGCACGGCGAAGGCGAGGTCAGCGGCGAGTGAGTGCGGTTGCCGCGAAAGCCGGAGATAGGCGACGGCTCTCGCGGCGCAAGGCTAAGCCTAGGCAGCGCTGGCGGTGAACGTCGTGGCGGCGGTGCCGCCGTCGATGCGCAGCGCGCTGGCCGGTGCGATGGCCGCAATCAGCTCGGCGATGTCGCGGGGGGAAAACGAGCGGATTGCGGTGATTTCCCCGGGAGCCGCCTTTTCCGCCGCACTGACCACCACCGGATTGGGTTCCGCGCCGGCAGCGATGCCGTGCAGCTTCGCCCGTTCGTCCGCGGTCATCACCACCCGCTCCGCGGTCTCGGCGATCTGCTCGGCGGTGTAGTCGCCGGGCGCGGCCACGACGACGCCGTTGCGGCCGTGGACCGACGCAACGGCGTCCTGATGGACCGGCGCATGGATGACGATCATGTCGCCCAGATCGCGCGGCGAGAACGATCGGGCCGCCGGCTCGCTGGCGAGCGCCATCTCCCCGCGGGAGACTTGCGGCGGATTGGCCTCGGCACCGGGGGCGATCGCGGCGAGCTTCGCCGCGTCGGCGGCGGTGAACCGCTTCGCCGCGGTGCCTTCCGGAATATCGTCGAGCGTCTGCCCGCCCGGCCCGCTTCCGGCGAGCCCGTCAGCCGACGCCAGCGTGACACTGCCGCTGCCATCGAAGGCCAGCACCCGGCCGGCACGCTCGCTGCTGGCCGGCAGTACCACTGTCGCATCGCCGTCGGCCGGAGCGAGGCGCAGGCTGCGCTCGAGCTCCGCTTCCAACTGCTGCAGGGCCGCAGTCAGGTAGTCGAACTCGTCGTTGAGGACGCGGGCGCGGAACGGACCGGATTCCTGGAAATCGGTGGTGCGCTGAACCACCAGGCGGCGGCGCAGAGTGACGGTGGCGCCTGATCTCGGTGCCGCCGCGAAGGTCGCCGCACCGCCGTTGGTGGTGCCGACGCCGGTGATGGCGTAGCCGGAGCGCAGCTGCTGGCTGTCGACATACACCTCCAGGTCGGCTTCGGAGAAGATCGCGAACGGGAACAGAAACTCGCGTCGCGTCCCGTCGGCCCGGTACTGGATGCGTGGCCTGGTGGCGTTCACCTGAAGATTTGAAGGCATGATCGACCTTTGCGGGAGAGCAGGGCGTGGTGCCGGCGCCCGCTGCCGGACCATCACGGGCAGTTCCTAGGCTTATACACCTAGGATATAAATCATGTCAAATGATCCTTCGTAAGGGGGTGTGACGGCCCTCAATTGCGTAAAATTCATGGCAATGTTATGGTAACAATGAGGTTAATGCCTCAGGGGGTCGCGCCAGTCACCGGAGTTTCGTCATGCTTGCCGACGCGGCGAGGCAACTGCCTCTGCGGTCATCTGCGTGCCTTCCTGCCACGACCTCATGCGATAGTGCAGCAACCGCCGTTCCCGGCGCGCTCGCTGCAATCGAACAGACCAGCGGCACCGTGACCGTCGTTCGCAGCGGTGGCGGTGGCGGCGCCGAGACGGCCTTGCCCGGACGCGGGCTCTTCGACGGCGATTTTCTCGAGGCCGCCGGCGGCAGCGCCGTCGTCATCCTCGCCGGGGGACGGCGGATCGCCGTTCACGAGCGCGGACAGCTCGTCTTCCATGCCGCCGGCACCGATGCGCCCATCATCGAGGCGGCCGGCGGCCGCTTTGTCGTGCTCGACGGCGGCGCGGCCGGCGCGATGCCCGAACTCGTCATCGTCACGCCTGCGGCCCGCATCCATCCCGGCGGGGCGAGCATCGCCTTCACCCACGCCACCGCCGATGGGCTGGAGGTGACGCTCGCGACCGAGGCGGCGGCGGACGCGGTGGTGATCGAAAACGGCTTCGGCGAGGTGGTCCTCCGCAAGGGCGGCGAGGTTGTCGCGGTCGCGGGTCCGGACCAGCCGCCGCTGCTGCTGGCGGATACGGCGGGCGGCGCGGCCGGGCAGGGGCCTGCGGCGGAGGCGACAGCAGCAGCATCCGGCCTGACGCTGGCCGAGGGTCTCGACGTCTCGCCGGGTGGCGATCTGGCCGCGCAGCCCGAAGACGCGCTCGTCGTTACCCCGCAATCGACGCCGTTCGACCTATCGCCCCAGGCGGCGGTGCTCTCCGATCCGGCGGCGGGCAGCGGGACGTCGCCTGGCGGTGCGGTCTCGGCATCGGGAGTGCTGACCGAGGAACTCTGGCTGCTGCTCGGGGAGGGGGAGGAACCCGGCGGCGGCAATCCGGGAATAACAGATCCGGGAACGGACGGCCGGCTGACCGGCTGGGAGCCGCTCGGCCTGAAGTGGGACATCCTCGGCAGTGCCGACGTGGTGCCGCTCGCCTTCGCCACCGGACCGCACGGCATCGGCGGCCGGATCGCTGCCACCGAGGGCGGATCGATGGCACGGGTGGTCTGCGCCGGCGATGGCTTCGGCCCGGTGGACGCGTTCCTCACCGCATCGCCGGAAGCGAGGGCGCTGGGATCGAACCTGTGGAACTACGTCAGTGCGAAAGGCGTCTCTCCGGCCAGCGTCAGCGCCATCCGCTCGACATCGCTGGAGATCAAGGCGGGAGCGGAGCTGTCGTTCGACTGGTTCTTCGATCCCGCCAACCAGTCGCCGCGGCGCGACATGGCGCTGTTCGTCGTCAACGGCGAGATCTTCCGCCTGACCGACTCGCTGGCGGTGGAGGATGCGTCCGGCTGGCGCACCTTCGTCTGGCGCGCCGACAAGACCGCGACCTACACGCTCGGATTCGTTACGGTGAATGACCGCCTCATCGACGATCCGGCGCGGCTTTATGTCGATAATCTGCGCCTCAACCGGACGTTCGGGGCGGACTATGCCGTCATCGACGGCGGCACCGGCGACGGCTGGCGGATCCTGGCGCAGAAGCCGGCGCTGCACGACGACTCCGTGAGTGTCGGCGAGGACGCGCCGATGCTGATCAGGGCGGCCGGCCTCTTCGCCAACGATACCGATCCGGATCCGTTCGACCCGGTGCGGCTGGCGGCCATCGATCGCACCGGCACGCGCGGCCTCGCCAGTCCGGGCGATGGCGTCATCACCTTCGATCCCGCCGGCAACTTCGAGTACCTCGCCGGCGGCGAGACGGCGACGACCAGCTTCCGTTATCAGGCGGATGCCGGCAACGGCCAGACCGGCTGGGCGACGGTGCGGGTGACCGTCATCGGCGCCAACGATGCGCCGACGCCGCGCCCCGATCAGGCGCCGCGGCCGATTACGGCGGACGAAGTCGTGACGATCGACGTCCTGGCCAACGACGACGACGTTGATTCCGACGACGACAGGTCCACCCTCAAGATCGTGGCAGCCTCGACCGCCTCCGGGGCGCGCGTCGATTTCGCCGGCCAGCCCGGGGCCGGCATTGGCTACGATCCCCGCGGCGGCCATTTCGTCGCCCTGGCGGAAGGCGAGACGGCGACCGACACCATCACCTATACCATCGCAGACCGGCACGGCGCCCGTAGTGTCGGCACCGCCCAGGTTACCGTCACCGGCGTCAACGACGCTCCCGTGGCCGCTGCCGATGCGGCCGAGGGCGACGAAGACGGCGGCTTGCGCCTCGATGTTCTGGCCAATGACGGCGATCCGGATACGACCGACCGGCTGCAGGTGGCCGAAGTCGATGGGAAAGCGCTGACCCTTGCCAGCAGCGTCAGGCTTGCCTCCGGCGCGTCGGTGGCGCTGTCGGCGGACGGCACGCTCCTGTACGAGGCCGGCGATGGCTTCGCCGGTCTTGCCGTCGGCGAGACCGCCACCGACAGCTTCCACTACCGGGTGGCCGACGGCCACGGCGGCTTCAGTGAGGCCACCGTGACGGTGCGCATCGCCGGCCGCAACGATGCTCCGGTGGCCACCGCCGACGCCGCTTCCGGGGATGCCGGGCGGGCCTTTGCCGTCGCCGCGCTGGCCAACGACGACGACGTCGACAGCGACGACGGCGCGTTGAGCCTGCGCATCATCGCCGCGCAGGCCGCGACCGGAGAGGTCAGCTTCAGCGGCGAGCCCGGCGCCGGTCTCGTCTACGATCCCGCCGGGCGCTTCCGGGCGCTGGGCGAGGGCGAGACCGCCGTCGATAGCATCACCTATACCATCGCCGACCGGCACGGCGCCCAGGCGAGCGCGACGATCGCGGTGACCGTGCACGGCGTCAACGACGCACCGATGGCGCTTGCCGACCACGGCATCGCCAGCGAGGACGGCTTCGTTACCGTTGCCGCCGCCGCCAACGATCTCGATCCCGACGCCCACGACCGTCTGACCATCGTCACCGTTGACGGCCAGGCGATCGCCGAAGGGGGGCAGGTGACCCTCGCCTCCGGCGCCGTCGTCCGGCTGGACGCCGCCGGCAACCTCACCTGGTCTCCCGCCGGGCGCTTCGACGGCTTGAGCGCCGGCGCCATGGGCAGCGATCGCTTCCGCTACGGCATCTCCGACGGCCACGGCGGCGTCGCCGAAGCCGAGGTGACGGTGCAGATCGAAGGGGTGAACGACGCCCCCATCGCCCGCCCGGATAGCGCCGCCAGCGGCGAGGACGGCCCGGCGATCAGCATCGACGTGCTCGCCAACGACGACGACATCGATGCCGACGACGACCGGAGCAGCCTGCGGCTCGTCGGCGCGAGTGCGAGCTCGGGTGCGGTGGTGACTGTCGAGAAGGGCCAGTTGCTGAATTACCTGCCGGCCGGCCACTGGGACGGGCTGAAGGCAGGAGAGACCGGCACCGACGTCGTGACCTACACCCTCGCCGATGGTCACGGCGCCCGCTCCACCGGAACCGTGGTGGTCACCGTCACCGGCGTCAACGATGCCCCGACCGCCATCGCCGATACGCTGATGAGCACCGCCGATGCGGTGCTGCGGTTGCCGGGCGACAGGTCGCTCACAGAAAACGATGCCGATCCCGACATTGGCGATACCCGGATCATCGTCGCCATCGACGGCGTTGCCGCCAATGTCGGCCGCACGATCGAGCTTGCGTCCGGAGCGCTGCTCACCGTCGAGGCCGATGGCCGCCTGACCTACGATCCCAACGGCCGCTTCGCCGGCCTCACCGATTTCGAGCGGGGGATCGACAGCTTCACCTACACCATCCGCGACGCTTCCGGTGCGACCTCGACGGCGACGGCAACCGTCGAGGTACAGGGGGTCAACGACGCCCCGGTGGCGCATGCCGATGCGATCACCACCGAGGCCGGCGCTGCCGTGCGCATCCCGGTGCTGGCCAACGACACCGATCCCGATGCCGGCGGCAACCTGCGGGTGCTGGCGGTGGACAGCGACGGTGGCCGCGGCGGTGTGCGCATCAATGCCGACGGCACGCTGACCTGGTCGCCCGACGGCGGCTTCGCCGACCTCGCGCCGGGTGAAGCAGCAACGCAGACGTTCCGCTACGTCGTTGACGACTTCGTCGGCGCGCGCAGCACCGGCACCGTCACGGTCACCGTCGTCGGCCAGGACAAGGCGGCGCCGGCCCAGGGCGAGATTCTGCAGTCGTTCGAAGC
>JBDHSN010000032.1:0-21947 GCA_039808105.1 Rhodospirillales bacterium | reverse complement strand
CCGCTTGCCCGCGCCGTCGTTGCCGCCTGCGCCGCCCGCGGCCTCGCGCCGGCGGCCTCGCCCGGGGTCCGCGAGGTGCCCGGCTGCGGCCTGGAAGGCGATGCCGCCGGCGGCGTCGTTCGTCTCGGCAGCGCCGCCTTCTGCGGCCTGCCGGCCGGCAGTGGCGATCGGCAGGGGACGGCGGTGCTGGAGCTGTGCTTCATCCGCCCCGGCCGGCCGCCGGTCCGCCTGCACTTCGAGGATGCGCTGCGGAGCGATGCGGCTGCGGTGGTGGCGCGCTTGCGCGCGCAGGGATGGCCGCTGCTGCTGCTCTCCGGCGATCGCGCCGCGGTGGTAAGCGAGGTGGCGGGAGTGCTGGGCATCGACCGCTGGGAGGCCGGCCTGCGGCCGGCGGACAAGGTGGCGCGGCTGCGGGAGCTGGCGGCGGCAGGCCGACGGGTGCTGATGGTCGGCGACGGGCTGAACGATGCGCCGGCGCTGGCGGCGGCGCACGCCTCGCTGTCGCCGGCGAGCGCCATCGATATTGCCCAGAACGCCGCCGACGTGGTGTTCCAGGGCGACAAGCTGGCGCCGGTGCTGGAGACGATCGGCACCGCCCGGCGGGCGCGGGCGCTGGTGCGGCAGAACCTGGCCTTATCGTTCGGCTACAATTTCTTCGCCGTGCCGCTGGCGGTGGCAGGGCAGGTGACGCCGCTGCTCGCCGCCGTCTTTATGTCCACCTCGTCGCTGCTGGTGATCCTGAATGCCTTGCGGCTGAAGCGGGCGCGAGTCTGATGGACGTGCTGTTGTGGCTGATTCCGGCCGCTCTGGCGCTTGGCCTGCTCGGCCTCGTCGCCTTTCTGTGGGCGCTGAAGAGTGGCCAGTTCGACGATCTCGACGGCGCCGCGTCGCGCATCCTGTTCGACGACGAGGATGAGCCGCCGCGAGACCCGCCGTCGCCAGAGAAGCCGAAGCCGCCATCTTCCTGACGCGGCTGGCGCCGCCGCGGCCGCCGCTCACGGCGTGCGCGGACGTGGCGAGGGGCCCGTCTGGCGAAGCTGATCAACCAGCACCTGCGCCGACGGATCGAGCGCCGCCAGCAGCTTCGCCCAGCGCAGGGCGGCATCGGTGCGTCCGGCGTCGCGGTTGATGGTGGCGAGGGCGATCAGCGTATCGCGATCGGCCGGATGGCGGGCGTGGCTCGCCTCCAGCGTGGCGATCGCCTCGTCGCTGCGCCCCGTCGAGTTCAACGCGATCGCATAGACGTAACTGAAACGCAGCTGCGCCGGGTTGAGCGTGGCGGCGCGGCCGAGCTCGGCCACCGCCTCGTCGCTGCGCCGCTGGCGGACGAGGTTGAGACCGAGGGTGTGATGCAGGTCGGCGTCGCCCGGCATCCGCGTCAGCGCATCGCGCAAGGTGCGCTCGCCGTCGCCATCGCGCCGTTGCTCGGCGTAAAGCTGGGCGAGGCCGATATAGACCGGGCTGAAGGTGGGATCGAGCTGGCGGGCGGCGGCAAACTCGGCCTCAGCCTCGGCGAAGCGCCGTTGCTGCAGATAGAGGTTGCCGAGGTTCAGCCGATGCTCGGGCCGGTCGGCATTGAGCCGCTGCACCGTGATGTAGTCGTCGATCGCCCGCGTCAGCCGCTCGCGGTCCGCCGGCGGCAGCGCCTCCTGCGGCATCGCGGCGAGCAGCGCCGCGGCTTCGATGCGTACCCCCAGCACCGGATCGCCGAGCAGGCGGTTTGCCGCCGGCCAGCTTTGCTCGGCCGGGTAGGGACGCAGCGCCCGCAGCGCCGCCATCCGCACCAGCGGGTCGGCATCGGCGAGGCTGCGCCCGGCGATCGCCAGCCCGTCGCGGCCCGGATAGCCGGCAAGACCCTCGAGAGCGGTGGCGCGGGCGATCGACGGTGCACCCGTGCTGGTGGCGAGTTTCTGCAGCAACGCCGCCGCTTCGGGCTTCTCCGTCCGCGCTGCGGCGAAGGTTTCGGTCCAGGTCTGGAAGCCCTTGCGCTCCGGCCCGAACCAGCGCTCGACCGCCGCCGCCGCCCAGCCGGCATCCTGATCCTTGTGACAATCGGTGCAGGCGTTCGAGGTGCCGAAGCGGGCGGACTCATCCGGCCGCGGCACGCGGAAGCCATGATCGTGGCGCGGGTCGACCTGCATGTAGGTCTTCACCGGCATGTGGCAGGCGACACAGCGGGCGCCGGGCGAGCC
Organism: Rhodospirillales bacterium; assembly: GCA_039808105.1. Classification (GTDB taxonomy): domain Bacteria; phylum Pseudomonadota; class Alphaproteobacteria; order Rhodospirillales; family Defluviicoccaceae; genus Defluviicoccus. The sequence goes on along the minus strand of JBDHSN010000032.1, from coordinate 19,755 downwards.
ATCGGCGTGGTGATGGTGCGCGACGGCATCGTACTTCTTCGCATCGTGGCACTGTTCGCAGACGGCGTTGCCCTCGGCGATGAGCTTCAGCGAATGCGGATCGTGGCAGTCGCTGCACGAGACGCCAGCGACGAACATCCGGCTCTGCCGGAACGGCGCGTAGTTGTAGACCTCGTCGAGGCTCTTGCCGTCGGCCTCGAACAGGCCGGCGTTGAGCAGGCTGGGCAGGTGGGTCTGCAGCAGCGTCTGACCCGGGCGCCATGGCTCGGCGATCTTGGCGCTGCGTGCATGGCAGACGCCGCAGGTTTCCAGCTCCTTCGCCGAGGCGCGCGGCGCGCTGCGCCGGGCATTGCCGGTGGCGGGATCGATCGTCCAGTGCACGCCCTCGCGCTCGTCGAAGTGCACGGTCAGGCCGTTGGCGCCCTGCCGGTTCCCCTTCGCCCAGGCGACGTGCGCCGAGCCCGGGCCGTGACAGGCCTCGCAGGCGACGTCGATCTCGGCCCAGGTGGTGGCGTAGGTGTTCTTCGCCGCGTCGTAGTTCTTGCGCAATTCCGTGGAGTGGCACTCGGCGCACATGAAGTTCCAGGTCTGGTTCAGCCCGGTCCAGTGCAGCGGATCGCCGGCCTTGATGGTCTCGCCGGGATAGAGGTGGAACCAGCGCTGGCCGCCCTTTTCCTTTGGTCGGCTGTCCCAGGCGATGCCGAGCGCCTGCATCCGGCCGTCGGGAAACGCGATCAGGTATTGCTGCAGCGGCGTCACGCCGAAGACGTAGCGGATCTCGAAGTCGGCGAGCCTGCCGTCCGGCCCGTCGGTGTTGACGAAGAAGCGGCCGTCCCGCCTGAAGAAGCGCGACGTCACGTCGCCATAGCGGAAGGTGGCTCCGTCGAAGTCGCCGAGCACCGTTGCCGGGGTTGCCTCGGCCATGGCGAGGTCGTGGTGCGAGCCGCGCCATGCGGCCGTCTCCGCCGCGTGGCATCCGGCGCAGGCGGTGCTGCCGGCGAAGGGGGCGGCGGGGCTGCCGGCATCGTCCTTGGCCAGAACCCCACCTGCGATCCACAGCGCCAGGACGAACAGCGCCGGCAGCAACGACACCCGGATCAGACTGCGCATGGCCTGCCGGCCCGGACCATGCGGCGCCAGCCCGGCATGGCCGGCTTTAGTGGATGGCAATGTCGCGCCGCGCCGTCGACAGACTGACGCTGAAGCCGGCAATGACGTCGGTCAGCGTCAGCGCCGTGATGATGAGGAACACGTCCGTCCCGCACGCCGGAACGAGGAGGAACTCGAGCAGGGCAATGACAAACAGCACCATCGACATCGCATGGTCGACCCCGGCGCGTCGGGCGCGTGTCGCCTTGACCATCTCGACGAACAGCAGGCCGATACCGATCAGGATCAGCAGATCGCCGAGGCTCAGCGCCCAGGCGATGCCGGAGGGCAAGGTGGCGCCGAACACGGCGCTGCTCAGCGCCGGACCGGTCAGCAGCGCAATGATGTTGTACGCGACGACGACGATCGCGAGGAAAGGGATTGCGGTGAACATGAGGGCTGCCTCGCCGGAGAAGATCCTGCGTCAGGATTTGACGGGGGGAAGCGGCGGCACGGCCGGCCTGGCCACGGCGTCGCTGTTCATCGCGCGGACGAACTCGCCGGCCCCGGTTCCCCACTTCGAGAAGACGCCGATCGCCTTGGTGAACGGAATATCGACCGGGTGGACGCGGTCACGCGACAGGATGTAGATGCTGCCGGCCATCGGCGTCGGTGCTGAAGGAACCAGCACGGTGTAGGACCCGTCGGCCAGTTCCTCGACGATCAGTGCCGGCACCAGCGCCTCCTCGATCTCGACCAGGGCCGGCTGCAGCGCCTGCTCCTCGGCGCTCCCGGTCAGCCGTCGGGCGACGCCGCGCATGAAGGTATAGCCCGGGAGCTTCTCCAGGATCGCGTTCTCGAAGGCGTTCTTGGCGCGAAGGCCGGGGCCGGTACGCACGACCAGGCCGACGACGAAGCAGATCATCACGATCAGCAGGATGGCGACGAGCCGGCGAAACTCCACGGCGGCGGGAATGTGCTCGGTGACCGGCGCCAGCAGGGCCAGCAGTCCCCCGACCGTCTTTGCCAGCAGCAGAACGGCGATATAGATCGGCAGGACGACGAGCACCCCGCCGATCAGCGTTGTCTTGGTGAATTCCGCCAGCGTTCGCATCGTGGTGATCCACCCCTATCCTGAGCAGCACAGCTTCCGGTGCGGTCAGCCCCGGGAAGGCCGTGCCCTTGCCCAGGACGAAGAGCTTATTCCGACTGCAGGACTTTGCCGATCTTGGAATGATCATTATAGATCAGCATCGCGGCAATATCCCGCTTGCCGGCCATTGCCACCATGCCGGCGCGTGGCGCGACCAGCCGCGCCTGGATATCCTCGATGTTCGCCGGACCGACCTTTCCCTTGTACTGCCAGACCAGCAGCGCGGCATCGAAGGTTCCCGCCGGCACCGTCACCTTGTAGGCGCCAACATAGCTGAACGTCAGGTCGACCTTGCCCTTGTGCTCGAGGCTGTCGGGATCGTTGAGATCATAGACCTTGACGTTGATCGTCATCTTCCGGCTATCGCCGGCATTCATCCCGGCGATCAGCATCGGCTCGGGCGGACTGTAGCGGGTGAGCACCCCCTGATCGGAATCCTCTTCCGTGACGATGCTGAGGCTTTGCCCCACGACTTCGCTGAGAAAGATCGTTCGCGGGCCGATGGTATACCGCCAGCGGGTGCCGGTGGCGTCGCGCGGCAGCGGCGCGATGACGTGCTGCTCGGTCTGCCCGATGTTGCCGCCGCTGACGATCTGGTAGGTGCGCGTCCCGGCCGCGAGCTTCGCCATCTCGGAATCAATCGTAAAGGCCGGAACCGGTTCGCCGACGACGCCGGGCAGGTACTGCTGGGCGGCTGCGGCGAGGTTCGCGGGCAATGGCACGGCGGCCCCTACCCCTTTTGCCTGCGCCAAGGGGCAGGCCGCCGTCCACAACAGGATCGTCATCGCCGCTGCGGCAGCCTGCCGTCCCACGGTCTTCACCATTTGTCAGCCTCCCTCTTATCGGATCAGAACGCGAAGATCATGCCGAGGATCGGCCCGTGCTGGGTGACGTCCCACCTGAAGTCGCCATCCTTATATTTCTGGTGCAGGGCACGGTAGCCGGCGCTAAGGATCGTCGGTGTTCCGAACATTGTCATCCGATAACCGATGTATCCCTGCACATTCCACGAGTAATCCGAGCCGACGCCAAAGCCGCCGACATCGCCCGAAACAAACGCCAGCCATCGCTCGGAGAGATCGCTGGCGAGGCGGACACCGACGATCGGATCGACGAAGCTCTCGCTGCGGTCGGCCTGCGGGAGATCGATGGCGCCGCCGCCGCTGAACTGGACTTCGGCGCGCAGGTAGCTCCAGCGGATGCCGGCGAGAGGCTCGACCGCCAGCTGCAACGGCGCCCCACTCGCCGTCTCGCCCCATTGCCATTCGAGCACCCGGTAGAAGCCGCCGACGGCGATCTGCGCGCTGTCGCTGGTGACGTCCGTATCGATAACGCCGCTCGAATCATCCCGGGTGCGGACGAAGAACATGTTGGTGAAGGCGCCGTAGCGCTGCTTGCGCGCCTCGGCGTAGAGCATCGCGCCGAGCGAGAGATCCTTCAGGATATCGATGAAGTCGAGGTCCACGTCCTCCTCGACCCGGCCTATCCTGACGTCGCCGTTCAGGCTGGCTCCCCACAGGTAGGGGGCAACGTTGAAATGCCACTGGTCGCCGCCGGCGAAGGGTTTAGGGGCCGCTGCCACCTTGGAGGAGGGAGAACCGGCTGCCGGGTCATCGGCGGACGGTTCGGGCGTCGCCGGCAACGGCTGGTCAGGGGATGACAGCGGGGGAGCCGATGGAGGCATCGGCTCGTCGGCGGCACGCAGCGCCGGAGGGAACAGGCTGACGCAGGACGACGCGATGGCGAGCGCCAGCGCGAGCGCAAGTCGTCGTCCATACAAAGCTCTGGTCAACGACCTTGCGCTCATCCGCGCCCTAATCACGGCGTTCCGGGGAAGACTTGCTTCCAGTCGTTCTTCATGCTGATCACCGTCCAGCCGCGCTGCTTCGCCTCGTCCATCAGCGCTTGCGAAAAGGTGCCGAGCTTGGTGTCCGGCAGCCCGTCGGCGGGGCCGTAGGCGAATTCGCGCTCGGCGTCGTCGTGCAGGACCAGCATCATCAGCCGCGCACCGCTGCCGGCTCCGGTCCATTCCAGCATCTCGCGATCGCCGGTCGAGTTGCCGAAAGCGGCCACCGGCCGCTTGCCGATGAACAGGTTGATGCCGACCGGCTTGCCGGCCTTGTCGTTGATGAAGAAGATCTTCGGCTCGCGCATCAGCACCGGCTTGCCGTCCTGATTCTCGTACGTGGTCACGATGCTCGAGCCGACCACCTGCCCGACCGGGACACCGTAGACGTCTTCGCTGTAGACGCGGACGAACTCCTGGCCGCCGCCGGTGACGATGTAGGTCTGAAAGCCGTTGGCGCGCAGGTACTTCATCACCTCCAGCATCGGTTGGTAGACGAGGTCGGTGTAGGGGCGCTGGAACCGGGGATGCCTAGCCGTCGCCAGCCACTGCTTGACGATGGCAAGGAAGTCCTCCGTGCTCATCCCGGCGTGGGTCACCCCGACGATCTCGGCCCAATCGCCCTCTCTGAACTTGGCCATGGCGGCGCGGTCACCGGCGAGCACCGACTTGAATGGATCCTGCTTCTGCCACTCGGGGTGCTTGGGGGCCAGCTCATGGATGCGGTCGAGGGCGAACATCGCCTGGGTGTACAGCGGATGCTCCACCCACAGCGTGCCGTCCTGGTCGAAGGTGGCAATGCGATCGGTGGGCGCCACGTACGTCGGACTGCCTTCGGTGGTGGTCGCCTTGACGAAATCGAGGACCGCCTGCCTGGCCGGGCCGTCGTTCCAGGAGGCAAGCGGGTCACCTGCCGCCGCCTGTGCCAGCAGAGCCAGCCATGCAACGACGATTAGCGATGATAACCGCCAGGCGGGAAGGACCTTTGCGAAGCGCATCTTCTCTCTCTCTTATTGCGGAACATCCGTTGCCCGGTCGCGGTGGGCCACGCCAAAGAAAAGCCTCAGGACCTTATCCTTGCCGATTGCCCGGATCAATTCTCTCAGGGAACAGTAAACAAATAATAGGACAGAAAGCCAAATATAAATGATCCAGAACTGCGGCCAAACCACGTCGTCTAGCAGGTGCGAAGCTGCCTCGCCAAAACCGCCATACTTGAAGACGAGCGGAATATAATGTTCGCCGAGGCGGACCAGAAATGCCGCCACCACATATATGAGCGTTTTCCATAGTACGTTATAAATCAATGGTTTATTTGGAAATTTATTGATGAATGGAAAATAATCCGCGATCAATACGACCTTCGCTATGATGAGCGCGCCAACTATTGCTGCACCAAAATCGGAGAACTCGATGCCGTATTGCTTCAACATCAAGCGTTTTGTTAAAATCAACAAACCGATGGCAATGAAGAAAAATACCGTCGGAGGAATAACCTCCAACACTTCGTGCTTGATTTTCGCAACAATCCCGCTCATGGAACGCCCTTGTGAGGGCGTGCTTGCCCCGTCACCACGGCACAAGCACGCAGTTTGTTTCTGATCAGTTGCCAGGCATGGGCAGCGAGAAGCCTTCCTTCTGCAGCGCCTCGCGGATGTTGGCGAACCGCTGGTACTGCGTCAGCGTGATCGGTCCGGTGTAGCTCTCGCTCTGCAGCTTGCGCGGCGGGTAGTCGACGTAGGTTTTCATCAGCTTGCGCATCGCCTCGTTGGCCGGCACGAGCGCCCACGTGCTCTCGGTGAAATTGTTCATGAAAATGTCGTAGCGCTCCTGCGGATCCTGCCACAGGTCGAAGACCTGGGGGACTGTCGCGACATAGCTTCTGGCGCCCTTCCAGCCGAGGTTGGTGTCGACGGCGAGGCCGCCGGTCGGCATCCCGTCATCGCCGCGGAGGTTGAAGACGTATTTGAATTGTCCGACTCGCGCCGCGCCCGGCGACAGCTCGTCTTCGGTGAAGTAGAACCAGGCGCGACGCTCCGACTTGCCGCTGCCCGTCCACACCGGCGTCATGTCGTAGCTGTCGAAGATGATCGGCTGGCCTTCGCGGTCTTTCTCCGGCAGCTTGACGCCGGCGAGGGAGGCAAAAGTGGCCATCAGGTCGAGACCGCCGACGACATCGTCGCTCCGGGAGTGCGGCGCAACCTTGCCGGGCCAGCGCACGAACGCCGGCACCCGGTTGCCACCTTCGCGAACCGTGCCCTTGGTGCCGCGGAACGGCGTATACCCGGCGTCCGGATAGACATCCTGCCAGGCGCCGTTGTCGGTGGTGAAGAACACCACGGTGTTCTCGCGCAGGCCGAGGTCATCGAGCTTTTTGAGAATATTGCCGACATGCGCATCCAGCTCGACCGCTGAGTCCGCATACTTGCTCTTGGCCAGCGACTTGCCCTGAAATTCCGGTGCCGGCAGGTTCGGCTGATGCAGCTTCATGAAGTTGGCGTTGATGAAGAATGGCGTGTTGGACTTCTTGGCGGCGTCGAGAAAGTCGAGGGTTGCTTTCTCGACGTAGTTGTCGAGGAAGGGGATGCCGACGACGCCCTTGTCCGGCGTGTCCACATACTCGCCGTTGACCTTGAAGTCTTCGGTGACCTTGCCGCCCGCCTTGCCCGACAGCGCGCCTTTTGTCACCTCCTGGAACATCTTGCGCAGTTCCGGGTCCATCGCCGGGAACCAGTTGGGGTCGCCGTAGGTATAGGCGTTGAGATGGTAGAGCATGGCATAGCGCATCTCGTCATAGCCCTGCGCGTTCGGCAGCGCGTAGTCGGCTTCGCCGAGATGCCATTTGCCGGTGAAGTAGGTCTGGTAGCCCGCCTGCTTAAGCACCGAGGCGAGCGTCCACTCGGCGGCGGGCAGCCCGCCGCCCTGGCCCTGGAACGCGACCGTCGTCATGCCGCTTCGGTTGGGGATGCGGCCGGTCTGGATCGCGGCGCGGCCGGGGGTGCAGCTTGGCTGCGCATAGAAGGTGGTGAACAGCATGCCGTCGCTGGCGAGCTGGTCGAAGTTGGGCGTCGGCATTCCCCGCGCGCCGCCGCCCAGATACGGCCCGAGATCGCCGTAACCGACATCGTCGCCGATGATCAGCAGGATGTTGGGCTTGCTGCCGGCGACGGATTGGGACTGCGCTTGCGCCGGTATCGCGCAGAGCGACCCGATGGCGATGGCAAGCGCAGCGAGACTGGAGCGCAGCGCGCTGGTCCGATCCGCCCTTCCGTTATGTCCATGTCTTCGCTTGAGCACCACGGCCTCCCATGACATGCGAGCAACTCCCCAGAGATAGCGACAGTCGGTAAGGGGCCATGCCATTACCGTGGGCTTCCATATATTCGCTTGGCGGAACCCCACGGCATGAGCTGTGACTGATCAGGGATGGTTCACCGAAAGTATATCGGATCGGCGCAGCGACCAGCCGCCTGAACTGACAGCCCGAACCGACGCCGCTTGGTTTTCCCGGACCGCCGCGCTCCTCGCCCTGTTGTTGCTTTAACTAATACCCATTGGCGTGACTTGGTGAAATGCAAACTTGCAGGTGCCGTCACGCAGCGGGAATTCCCTCGATGCGACGGCGCTTCCCGCTGGATGAGGCTCGAATCGTTGGTGGGCGGGCGGCGGCCCGCTAGCGCGTCGCGACGACGAACAGGCGGCGGAAGGGGAAAAGTGTCGTGCCGTCCGGGCTCGACGGATAGGCGAGGGCGACGCGGGCGCCGTAAGCGGCGAGGAAATCGGCGCGCTCGTCGCCGTCGAGCGCCTGCAATACCGGGCGCAGGCCGGTGCCGCTGGTCCAGTCGACCACCGGGTTGTCGCCGTGCAGGGTGTGGAGGTAGACGGTCTCCCAGATGTCGATGGTGTTCGCCACCGGCGACAGCATCTCGAAGTAGACCTCGGGCGCGGCGACCGGGCGCCGTCGCAGCAGCGGGGCCAGCCGGTCACGCCAGGGACCGGCCTCGACGGTCTCGTAAATCGTCGTATGCGACGGCTCGCCGTGGTTGCGCGGCATCTGGACCGCCAGCACTCCCCCCGGCCTGAGGTAGCCGAGCAGCCGCGGAAACAGCGTCGCGTGGCCATCGAGCCATTGCAGGGCGGCGTTGGAGATGATCAGGTCGGCGGGCTCGTCCGGCTCCCAGCGGGCGATGTCGGCTTCGACCCAACTGATCGTGCTGTTCGGGTCTTCGTCCTGGGCCTCCGCCAGCATCGCCGGCGACGCATCAATCCCGCTGACTTTGGCCGACGGCCACCGCGCCGCGAGCCGGCGGGTGATGTGCCCGGCGCCGCAGCCGAGGTCGTAGACAACCTTCGGCACCGACAGGTCGACGCGATTCAACAGATCGATGGCGGGGCGAATCCGCTCCCACAGGAACGTGCCGTAGACGCGCGGATTCCAGTCGTCGCTCTGGCGCACCATCGGGTTCAGTGCGAAGCCTGCTCGTCGTACGCCTGCTTGACCTGCAAGAAGTTGAAGAGAACGGCGGCGATGAAGAAGAGGATGCCGGTGTAGTACATCACGGCGTCGGTGGTGCGCGCGGCGAGGACGAGCGCGAACAGGCCGATGACCGCGACCATGAACCCCACCACCCAGCGACTGAGCTCGGGCATTTTTCCTATCTCCGCCAAGCTTCCTGCGGCGCAACAAATCGCCGATTTGACGGCGCAGTGCAAGCCCCGATGAACCGCCGGCGGCCGCCGGATTTATGCGGCGGCCGCCGGCGGCGGGCGGCGCACCGGCAGTTCGATGCGGAAGATGGTGCCGGCCCCATCGGTGCGCAGCAGACCGAGCTCGCCGCCATGCGCCGTGACGATTTCCCGGGCGATGACGAGGCCGAGGCCGCTGCCTCCCTTGCGACCGCCACCGATGAACGGAACGAAGAGTTTCTCGCGCACCGCCGGCGGAATGCCGGGGCCGTCGTCGCTGACGTCGATGCGGACGACGCCCTCGGCGGCTTCTGCCTGGAAGCGGACGCGGCGCGCCCCTGCTTGCGTCGCATTGCGGGCGAGATTGCTGAAAACGCGGAAGAGCTGGGCGCGATCACCGGCGATGTCAACGTCGAGGCCGGGACCTTCCACCGCCAGCTGGGGCGGCGCCGCATCCGGCACGATGACTTCTTCGTCAACCTCGCACAGCAGTTCGCGCAGGCGGAAGATGCTCTCGCGCAGCGGCGCCGGCTCGTCGCGGGCAAACTCAAGGGTGCGGGAGGTGAGCGCCACCGCCCGGTCGATGGCCTGGTAGAGCCTTGGCGCCAGCCGCTGCACCTCCGGATCGTTGATGTTGGCGAGCCGGTCCGAGGCCAGCACCGCGGTGGCGAGGGTGTTGCGCAGATCGTGATTGATCTTGGCGACGGCCGTTCCCAGTGCCGCCAGCCGCGCCCTCTGCCGCAGCGCCTGGCGAATCTGCGCCTGCATGGTGGCCAACTCGCGCTCGGCGACGCCGATCTCATCGCTGCGCCGTGAGGCGCGGATGGTCGTCCGCTCGTCCTCTGGATTGTCGCGGAAGCTGACCATGCTCTCGGTCAGCCGCAGGACCGGCCGCACCATCAGCCACTGCAGCACGATATAGACCAGTGCCGCGGCGATCAGCGAGATGGCTACCGACAATGTCAGGATCCGCCACGAGAAGGCGTACATCGCCTGCCGCAGCGGGGTCTCGTCGAGCAGCACTTCGACCAGCGCGTCGGGATCCTGCGGGGTAGAGCCGATGACCCTCAACACCCGGTTGTCCGTCTGCAGCAACGTCGTCAGCGCTGCCCGGATCGAGCCGGGGAGGGAGGTGTGCAGCAGGTCGTAGGTGGCGTCGACCTTGGGCGGCACCCGGTCCGACAGCATCAGCATGCGCCGCTCCGGAACCTTCAGCACGATGGCGTGGGCGCCGGCGTGACGCAGCAGGTCCATCGCCAGCGGATCGTTGATCCCCTTGTCCGGATTGGCCTGCCGAGCAAGGGCGGCGAGGTGGGCCTTGACGACCTGTTCCTTGAGGTAGTTGTCGCGGTAGCGGCCGATGGCCGGCAGATAGATCGCGACCTCCACCAGCATGACAAAGCAGAGCGTGAGCGCCAGCAGGCGCCCCGACAGGCCGGTGAACAGGCGATGAAACAAGCGGTGCATCATCGAATACAAACTATAACGCATGTGCGCGGGCGTTATGGCGGATGTGTGGCTATCCGCCCGCACAATTGCTGCGTGCAAGGCGGCTGCCGATGCCGGTCCGCCGGCTGCCGCCCGCGGCGGCGGCGGCGTTGACTTCGCCAGACCGAGCCCTTATACCGCAGCCTTTCCCAACAGGAGTTCCATTGGTGAAGCGGACTTATCAGCCGAGCAAGATCATTCGCAAGCGCCGCCATGGCTTCCGTGCGCGGATGGCGACCGTCGGCGGGCGCCGCGTGCTGGCGGCTCGGCGCAAGCGGGGCCGCAAGCGCCTGTCCGCCTGAACCGTCCGTGACATCAGCCGTCGTTCGCTTGAAGCACCGGTCGGAATTCGTGCGCGTCGCCCGCGACGGGCGCGCCTGGACGAGCCCGGGGCTGGTGCTGCAGGTGTGGCGGCGAGACGACCGGGACCGCATGCCCTCACCCTGCCTGATCCGCGTCGGTTTCACCACCAGCCGCAAGGTCGGCAACGCCGTCGCCCGCAATCGGGCGCGGCGGCGGCTGCGCGAGGTGGCGCGGCTGCTGTTGCCGGAAAGCGCGGCGGTGGGTCGGGATTACGTGCTCATCGGCCGGCGGACGACGCTGCTGCGGCCGTTCCCCCTGCTGCTGGCGGACCTGCGCACGGCGCTGCGGCGGCTGCGCGCCGAGCGGCCCGCCGCGTGGACGGCAGGGCAGGGGCCGCTGCCTGAAGGTGCGCCATGAGCATCGCCGCGCGTCTGCTCAGTTTGCCGGTGCTGATATGGCGCGGGCTGGTCTCGCCGGTGCTGCCGCTTTCCTGCCGTTTCGCGCCGTCCTGCTCGGCCTATGCGCTCGAGGCCCTGCGACGGCACGGTGCGCTCGCCGGTGGTCGGTTGGCGCTCCACCGGCTGTGCCGCTGTCATCCGTGGGGCGGCTGTGGATTCGATCCCGTACCCCCTGCCGTACCCGAGTCCCGCCGCCTCCGCCCGCGACGCCACTCTGCTGCTCACTGAGGCTGGATCCGCCCGATGGACAACAAGAACCTGATACTGGCGATCGTGTGCTCGGTGGCGATCCTGTTCACGTTCCAGTTCGTATCAGAGCGCCTTTACCCCAAGCCGCCCGTGTCGCCCACCGCGCAGACGCAGACCGCGCCGAAGCAGACCGGATCGAGCGCACCGCCGGCGCCGGAGCATGCTGCCCCCGCCGCGGGAACCCCCGGTGGCGCTCCCGCGCCGACCGGTATCGCTGCCACCGAGACCCGCGCCGAGGCACTGAAGGCGAGCCCGCGCATCCACATCCAGACACCGAGCCTGCACGGCTCGATCGCTCTCGTCGGCGGCCGCGTCGATGACGTGACCCTCGTCAACTATCGCGAGACGATCGACCCCAACAGCCCGGAGATCGTGCTGTTCTCGCCGCAGGGCTCGCCGGATGCCTACTTCTCGGAGCACGGCTGGGTCTCGCCCGGCGGCGCCGTGCCGGTGCCGGGCCCGACCACCCGCTGGACGGCCGACAACGACACCCTGCGTCCCGGCCAGCCGGTGACGCTGAGCTGGGACAACGGCCAGGGGCTGGTCTTCAAGCGCACCTACGCGGTCGACGACCGCTACATGTTCACGCTGCACCAGAGCGTCGAGAATACCGGCTCGGACCCGGTCAACCTGCTGCCCTATGGGCTGGTCAGCCGCTTCGGCACGCCGCCCACCAGCGGCTTCTTCATTCTGTTCGAAGGGCCGCTCGGGGTGTTCAACGGCACCCTGGAGGAGATCAGCTACAAGGATCTGCGGGAAAAGGGCGTCATCACCCACAAGACCACCGGCGGCTGGATCGGCATCACCGACAAGTACTGGCTGTCGGCACTGATCCCCGACCAGCAGCAGCCGGTAACCGCCCGCTTCGTCTTCCAGCGGGCCAGCGGCGTCGACCAGTTCCAGGTGGACTACGTCGGCGCCCAGCAGACGGTGGCGCCGGGCGCCTCGATCGACAGCGAGACACGGCTGTTCAGCGGCGCCAAGGTGGTGACGCTGATCGACGAGTACGGCTCCCGCTACAACATCACCCGCTTCGATCTCGCGATCGACTGGGGCTGGTTCTACTTCCTGACCCGGCCGATGTTCTACGCGCTGAACTGGCTACACGGGCTGGTCGGCAACTTCGGCATCGCCATCCTGCTGCTGACCGTCGCCATCAAGCTCGTGTTCTTCCCGCTGGCCAACAAGTCGTACCGGGCGATGAGCCAGATGCGCAAGCTGCAGCCGGAGATGCAGAAGCTGCGCGAGCGCTTCGCCGACGACAAGATGCGCCTGAACCAGGAGATGATGGCGCTCTACAAGCGGGAGAAGGTCAATCCGGCCTCCGGGTGCCTGCCGATCATCATCCAGATCCCGGTGTTCTTCGCGCTGTACAAAGTGCTGTTTGTCACCATCGAGATGCGACACGCGCCGTTCTTCGGCTGGATCCACGACCTCTCGGCGCCGGATCCGACCTCGGTGTTCAACGCGTTCGGCCTCATTCCCTGGACGCCGCCGCAGTTCCTGATGATCGGCGCCTGGCCGCTGATCATGGGGGCGACGATGTGGATGCAGCAGAAGCTGAACCCGCAGCCGCCCGATCCCATCCAGGCGAAGATGTTCATGATCCTGCCGGTGGTGTTCACCTTCATGCTGGCGCACTTCCCCGCCGGTCTGGTGATCTACTGGACGTGGAACAACCTCCTCTCGATCATCCAGCAATGGGTGATCATGAAGCGGATGGGGTGAAGGTCTGAGCGGCGAAGGCGGCGGCGGCGAGCAAGTCGCCGGCAATGCGGCCGGAGCGGCCGACGCGGACGCGGCGGCGGACGCGGCGCAGGCGCTGGAAGCGGGGCGACTGCTGTTCGCCCAGGAGTGCCGCTTCGTCGCCGGTGCGGCGCGGCGGGAGCAGGTTCCCCCCGGCAGCCTGCCGGAGGTGTGCTTTGCCGGGCGCTCCAATGTCGGCAAGTCGAGCCTGATCAACGCGCTGACCTCGCGGCGGACGCTCGCCAAGGTCTCGCATACCCCCGGACGCACCCAGCAGCTCAACTTCTTCGAGCTGGGCGGCCGGCTGGTGCTCACCGACCTGCCGGGCTATGGCTACGCCCGGGCGGCAAAGCAGCAGGTCGCCGACTGGACGCGCCTCGTCTCGCTCTATCTGGTCGGGCGCTCGACGCTGCGCCGCGCGCTGCTGCTCATCGACGCGCGGCACGGGCCGAAGGATGTCGATCGCGCGGTGATGGCAACCCTCGACAAGGCCGCCGTTTCCTATCAGGTGGTGCTGACCAAGGTGGATCAGCTGCGCCCGGCGGAGCTGGCGGAGCGGCGGGCGCTGACAGCCGCAGAGCTTGCCCGGCACCCCGCCGCCCATCCCGACGTCATCGCCACCAGTGCCGCGGCCGGGGAAGGGGTGGCGGTGCTGCGGGCGACGCTGGCGGCGCTGGCGGAATGGCGACCCGCGTCGAAGGAAGGCGCTGATACCACCTGAGCGGAAGGGGAGTCCGTCGATGCGTCCATCGCCGTTGTTGCTCGCGGCCGCCGGCCTGCTTGCCGTCGGCCTCGCCGTTGCCGGCTGGTTCGTCGGCCGCGGCTTCCTCGAAGCCCGCGCTGGCGACCGCTTCGTCAGCGTCAAGGGGGTGGCCGAGCGCGAGGTGCAGGCCGATCTGGCGCTGTGGCCGATGCGCTTCGTCGCCACCTCGAACAGCCTCGCCGAGGCGCAGCAGAAGGTGGCGGCCGACGCCGGCAAGATCATCGCCTTCCTCGCCGACCAGGGGCTGCCGCGGGAAGCGGTGACGGTGCAGAGCCTGGAGGTGAACGACCTGCTGGCGCAGGCGTACCGGTCGGGGCCGATCGAGAGCCGGTTCATCGTCAGCCAGACGCTGCTGGTGCGCACGACGGACCCGCAGAAGGTGGAGCAGGCCAGCCAGAACATCGGCGCGCTGGTCGCCGCCGGCGTCGTCCTCAGCGCCGAGGGGCAGAGCGGCCCGGTCTACCTGTTCACCCGGCTCAACGACATCAAGCCGGCGATGATCGCCGAGGCGACGAAGAGCGCGCGCGAGGGCGCCGAGCAGTTCGCCGCCGATTCCGGCAGCCGCATCGCCGGCATCCGCCGGGCGACCCAGGGGCTGTTCCAGATCCTGCCGCGCGACGATGTCCCCGGCGCCTCCCAGGAAAAGCAGATCGCCAAGACCGTCCGCGTCGTCTCGACCATCGACTACGCGCTGGCCGATTGAGAAGACACACGCCGCCCGCGCATAGGACAATTTGTCCAGATAGCGCTGGCAATCCGCGGCGCCGCCTCTAAAGTCGCGGGCCATGAGGGACGTGACCAACGAGAAACCGCCGCAACCGACGGCGAGCCAGGAAGAGTGGCTGGCTAAGGCGCGCACGCTGTCCGAGGCGCTGCCGTTCATGCGCCGCTACGCCGGCGCCACCTTCGTCATCAAGTATGGCGGCCATGCGATGGGCCAGTCGGAGCTGTTCCGGCTGTTCGCCCGCGACATCGTGCTGCTGCGCCAGGTCGGCATCAACCCGGTGGTGGTCCACGGCGGCGGCCCGCAGATCGGCCGCATGCTCGACCGGCTGAAGATCAAGAGCGAGTTCGTCGACGGCCTGCGCGTCACCGACAAGGAGACGGTGGACGTGGTCGAGATGGTCCTCGCCGGATCCATCAACAAGGAGATTGTCTCGGCGATCAATGCCGCCGGCGGTTTCGCCGTCGGCCTCTCCGGCAAGGACGGCAACCTCATCCAGGCGCAGCGGCTGCGCCGCACCAAGCGCGATCCCAACTCCAACATCGAGCGCATCCTCGATCTTGGCCTCGTCGGCGAACCGACCGAGATCAACCCGCACATCCTCGAGTTCTACGAGCGCTCCGATATCACGCCGGTGATCGCGCCGATCGGCATCGGTCACAGCGGCGAGACGCTCAACATCAACGCCGACACCGCGGCCGGCGCCATCGCTGCGGCGGTCGGGGCGAAGCGGCTGCTGATGCTCACCGACATCGAGGGCGTGCTCGACCGCAACGGCAAGTTGATCTCGCAGATGACGATGGCCGAGGCGCGGCGCTATATCGCCGACGGCACCATCCGCGGCGGCATGATCCCCAAGATCGAGACCTGCCTGGAGGCGGTCGGCAAGGGCGTCGAGGGCGCGGTGATCGTCGACGGCCGGGTGCCGCACACCCTGCTGCTGGAGCTGTTCACCGAGCACGGTGCCGGCACGCTGGTGTTGGCCGACTAACTGGCGGCAGCATCGCCAGCCGGCGTCGCAGCGAGGAGCCGCAGGTGAGCACGGGCAACGGCATGCAGCAGGGGGCGGGGCGACGGGCGCCGATCACGCCGCTGCGCGACGCCGACGCTTGGCTGTTCGACCTCGACAATACCCTCTATCCCGCCGCGATCGATCTGTTCGGGCAGATCGACGAGCGCATGCGCGCCTACATCGCGCAGTTCCTCGATCTCGATCTCGACGCCGCCTACGCGCTGCAGAAGCAGTACTTTTATGAGTATGGCACATCGATGCGCGGGCTGATGGACCGGCACGGGCTCGATCCCGTGCCGTTTCTCGCCCACGTGCACGACATCGACGTCAGCATCCTCGATCCGGCGCCGCTGCTGGAAAAGGTCCTGGCGGAGCTGCCCGGCCGCAAGATCGTGTTCACCAATGCCTCGGTGGCGCACGCGCGGCGGGTTCTCGACCGTCTCGGCGTCGATCATCATTTCGCGGAGATCTTCGATATCGTCGCCGCCGACTTCCGGCCCAAACCGGAGCCGGAGATCTACCGCAAGCTGATCGACCAGCACGTCATCGATCCGCAGCGGACGGTGATGGTCGAAGACATGGCGCGCAACCTGCTGCCGGCGGCGGCGCTGGGAATGACCACGGTATGGGTGCGCGGCTCGGAATGGGGGGCGATGGGCAGCGACGGCGGCCATATCCACCACGTCGTCGATGACCTTGTTCCCTGGCTGATCGAGGTGGCGGCCGGCCGGATCTGAGGGAAGCAAGCGCACGGCGTGCAAAGGGCGTGGCGCGCCGCCCTGGTGCGGTTCGCTTTCGCTCACCGGCACCCTACGACCGGCGTCTTACGACTACGGAGCGTGTAGGGTGCTGCTGAGCGCCAGCGAAGCGCACCACATCACACCCACCGCACACACACACCGCTTGCTTACCCCGCACCACCCCGGCTTGCCACGGGCAATGGCGCGGGCGGGGAGCCACGCCGCTTACGCCGCCCAGCTGGCGGTGGTATCGACCAGCAGCGCGTAAAGCGCCTCGGCGTCATCGGTGCCGCGCAGCTTCTCGCACGCCGCCTTGTCGCGCAGCAGCCGGGAGACGCGGGCCAGCGCCTTGAGGTGGTCGGCGCCGGCGGATTCCGGTGCCAGCAGCAGGAAGATCAGGTCGACCGGGCGGTCGTCGATGGCATCGAACGGGATGGGGTGCTCAAGCCTCGCGAAGATCCCATAAAGCTGGTCGAGGGTGGACAGCTTGCCGTGTGGGATGGCGATGCCGTTGCCGACACCGGTGGTGCCCAGCCGTTCGCGCTTCATCAGCGTGGAGAAGATGGCCCGCTCCGACTGGCCGGTGATTTCGGCGGCGCGCTTGGCCAGTTCCTGCAGCGCCTGCTTCTTGCTGGTTGCGCGCAGCTTGGCAATGACCGACTGCGGCGTCAGCAGTTTGGCGATTTCCATGAAGCCTCCGCCCGTTACGTCGCCCGCGTGTTGGCCGGATCGATCCAGCCGATGTTGCCGTCGGGACGACGATAGACGACGTTGAGGACGCCGTTTGCCTGATTGCGGAACATCATCGCTGGAAGATCCGCCAAGTCCAGGCGCATCACTGCCTCGCCAACGCTGAGGGTGGCGATTTCGGTCGGCAGCTCGGCGATGATGGCCGGCTGGCCGTCGGCGGGCAATTCCTCTTCCACGGTTTCCGACGCGATAATGTATTGCTGCGCCGGGGTAGTTTCCGGCGGCTCGCTTCCCCGACTGCGGTGGTGATCGACGAGGCGCCGCTTGTAGCGCCGGAGTTGCTTGCTGATCCGCTCGAAAGCGCTGTCGAACGCGGCGTAGGCGTCACCGGCGCTGCCCTGGCCCTGCACCAGCAGCCCCCGCGTCGGATGTACGGAAATATCGACACGAAAAGCGTGGCCGTCGCGCGAGACGGTGACCACGGCATCATGGGCTCTGGCGAAGTACTTGCCGACAGCGGTTTCCAGCTGCTCCTGTACGTGCGTTCGCAGGGAAAGACCCACGTCCAATCCCCGGCCCTTGATCGAAAGCTCCATCAGTACGGCATCCCAATCCACGCGGCACCCACCGCGGCTTGCAAAGCCGCGGCCGGCGCGCCGCCTCCCGACGCTTGCGCGATCAGCCCTGACGCGTCCGTGACCTCGTCGGCACGAAGTGGCGGAAGCTAGGTGTCGCCACCATGACGGTCAAGATTGAAAGTTCAACTCATATCAGTTCGCTCTTCTGCCGCCGCCGCTGCACCGACGAGGGGATGCGCATCGCCTCGCGGTATTTGGCGACGGTGCGGCGGGCGATGTCGATACCCTCTTTCTGCAGGGCCTCGGCCAGCGCATCGTCGGACAGAATGGCGTTGGCCGGCTCGGCGTCGATCATTTTTTTGATGCGCCAGCGCACCGATTCCGCCGAGTGCGCATCGCCGCCACCGGAGGCGCCGACGGCGTGAGTGAAGAAATACTTCAGCTCGAAGATGCCGCGCGGCGTCGCCATGAACTTGTTGGAGGTGACGCGGCTGACCGTGCTCTCGTGCATACCGATGGCATCGGCGATGTCGCGCAGCACCATCGGCTTCAGCGACTCGATGCCGCTGACGAAGAAATCCTGCTGCTGGCGGACGATCTCGGTCGCCACCTTGAGGATGGTCGTCGCCCGCTGATGCAGTGATTTGACCAGCCAGTTGGCCGACTGCAGGCATTCGTTGACGTACTGCTTCTCCTCCCGCCGGTTAACCGCGCGGCTGACCTTGGCGTAATACTGATTGTTGACCAGAACGCGCGGCAGGGTCTCGTTGTTCAGCTCGACGATCCAGCCGCCGCCCGGCTGCTGGCGCATGACGGCATCGGGGATCATCGGCTGGGCGACGGCGTAGTCGAAAGCCAGCGCCGGTTTCGGATTGAGCGACCGGATTCGCCCGATCATCTGCTGCAACTTTTCGCCATCGGCGCCGCAGTGGCGCATCAGCGCCGACCAGTCGCGCCGGCCGACGGCATCGAGGTGGCGGAGCAGGACGAGCATCGGCTCGTCGAGCCAGCCGCGCTCGCGCAACTGCAGACAAAGGCACTCGGCGAGCGAGCGTGCGAACACCCCGGTGGGATCGAACTCCTGGACGCGGGCCAGCACCGCTTCGATGCGTTCCGACGAGCAGCCGAGAACGGCGGCGATGTCGGCGAGGTCGCCGGAGAGGTAGCCGGCCTCGTCGAGCATGTCGATCAGGTGGGCGCCGATGAGCCTGTCGATCGGCTCGTGGACCTCGACGGCGAGCTGGCTGACCAGGTGATCGCGCAGCGACAGATCGCTGCGGGCGATGTCATCGGCGCTGGCGTCGTGCTCCTCGAAGCTGCCGCCGCGCGTCAGCCGGCTGCCGGCGCCGAGGAGATCGGAGCCGAAGCTGCCGCCGTCGCCCGCGTCCGCATCGAACAGGTTGTCGGAGAAGTCGACGTCGAGGTAGTCCTCGGCGTAGGACTGATCGGCATCCACCGCCGAGTCGACGGAAAGCGGCTCGCCGTCCGAGACCGGGGTTGCGTCTTCACCGGCGCTGGCGACGCCGTTGTCGGCACCGTCGGAAAGATCGTCGCGCTCCAGCAGCGGGTTCTGTTCGAGCTGGGTTTCGACGTATTCGGCCAGTTCCAGACTGGAAAATTGCAGAAGCTTGATCGCCTGCTGGAGCTGCGGCGTCATCACCAGAGACTGGGTCTGACGCAGGTCAAGCCGCGGTGTCATGGCCATGGGCGGACCTACTACAGGCTGAAGCTGTCACCCAGGTACAAGCGACGCACGTCCTGGTTGACGACGATCTCGGAAGGTTCTCCCTCAGTTAGGACCCGACCATCGTAAATTATGTATGCCCGATCGATCACATCGAGCGTTTCCCGGACGTTATGGTCCGTTATCAGCACGCCGATGCCGCGGTCCTTGAGATGCACGACGAGGGCGCGGATGTCACTCAGCGCGATCGGATCGATGCCGGCGAAGGGCTCATCGAGGAAGATGAACTGCGGGTTGCAGGCGAGCGCCCGGGCGATTTCCACCCGCCGCCGCTCGCCGCCGGAGAGGGCGACGGCAGGGGTGCGCCTGATATGCTCGATGGCGAACTCCTCCAGCAGCGCCCGCAAGGTGGTCTTGCGCCGCTTGCGCGAGGGCTCGACCACCTCGAGCACGGCAAGGATGTTGTCTTCGACATTGAGTCCGCGAAACACCGACGGTTCCTGCGGCAGGTAGCCGATGCCGAGACGGGCGCGCCGGTACATCGGC
>JBDHSN010000031.1:0-22525 GCA_039808105.1 Rhodospirillales bacterium | reverse complement strand
GTCAAGTCGTCGGTGGCCGACTTCCGCAGCGACGGCAAGTGGCCCGGCTATCGGGCGTTCTGCGACAGCTTCTATTTCGCCGTCGATCCGGCCTTTCCACGGGAGCTGTTGCCGGGCGACAGCGGCGTGATCGTCACCGACGGCTTCGATGCGGCGGTGCTGCGCCGGTCGCCGATCGTAGCGCTCAACCCCAGCCGGCGGCGGGCGCTGCTGCTGCGCTTTGCCCGCGCCGCCGCGGCGCGGCTCACGCTGCTTGCCGATCCGGGCCCGGTTGCCGGGGAACGAGGAGGATGAAAGCGAGCAGGGCGAAGAGGGTGCAGACGAGGATGACCAGCCCCATCGGCAGTGCCGAGGTATGGGGCAGCACGCCCACGACAAGGCTGGCGAAGGCGGCGACCAGCATCTGCACGAACCCCAGCAGGGCCGATGCCGAGCCGGCGATCAGCGGGAAGGGCGCCATCGCCGCGGCTATCCCCACCGGCAGCACGATGCCGAGCCCGGCGGTGAAAAGCGCCATCGGCGCGACCACCGCCGCGACCGACGGCTCCATCACCGCCGCCAGCGCGGCGGTGAGGACGGCACCGGCAAGGGTCCCGATCAGGCCGAGCAGCACCAGCCGGTGCAGCGGCATGCGTTCGCTCAGCCGCCCGGCCAGCAGCGTGCCGGCGAGATAGCCGGCGACGGTGAACACCGCCAGCATGCCGTAGTGCTGCGGTGCCAGCCCGATGACCTCGATGAAGATGAACGGCCCGGCGGCGGCAAACGCCATGAGCCCGGCAAAGATGCAGGCGACGGCGATGGTATAGCCGAGGTAGCAGCGGTCGCCGAGCAGTTGCCTTGCCGCCGGCAGCAGGCCCGAGCTGCCGGGATGGCCGTGCCGGCGCAGCGGACGGGTCTCGGACAGCAGCCACAGCGTCGCGGCGAGGATGAGGACGCCGACGCCGGTGAGGAAGATGAAGGTGGACCGCCAGCCGAACCAGATCTCCAGGTAGCCACCGATGATCGGTGCGACGGCGGGCGAGACCGCCAGCGCGGCGCTGATCATCGCCATCGCCCTCGCCGTTCCGTCCGGTCCGTAGATGTCGCGGACGATGGCGCGGCCGAGCACCGGGCCGACGCAGGCGGCCATTCCTTGCAGCACCCGGCCGGCGATCAGCATGCCGATCGAGGGGGCGAGGACGCACCATAGCGAGGCGACGAGATAGAGGCTGAGCCCGGCGATCAGCGTCGGCCGTCGTCCCCAGCGGTCGGAAAGCGGCCCGAATGCCAGCTGGCAGACGGCAAAGCCGGCAAGGAAGCCGGAAAGGGTGAGGTTGACCTGCGCCTGAGTCGCCGCAAGGTCGGCGACGATCGCCGGCAGCGATGGAATGTAGATGGATGTGGAGATCTGGCCGAGGGCCACCAGCGCGGTCAACAGCGCACCGACGATCAGCGAGCTGCGCGGCTGCATGAAACGGCTCCCGGGCTTTTGCGGTGGTCCCGCGGCGTCCGCGCGAGGGGCGGGCCGGACGGCAGGCATGGAGAACGACAGGGCAAGTATCGCATCTTTCCCGAGCAGTTGGGAGCGGCGCGGGCGGCCGGCAAGCCGGCCGTCGGTCGGGGCCGGCGGTTGCCCGGCAAGGCCCGGCGGTTGCGTGGCAGGGCCCGACCGGTGCCCGGGAGGTGACGGTTTGCTTGCGCACGGCGCGCCGGCGCCATATAAGGGCCGCGCTTTCGCCGGCCGGTCGCCCGCCGTGAGCCGGCCGAGGAGGCGGGAGCCGCCATGACTTTTGCCCTTGCCTACCCCGCCATCGATCCGGTGCTGGTGCAGATCGGCCCGTTCGCCATCCGCTGGTATGCGCTGGCCTACCTGGCCGGGCTGCTGCTGGGCTGGTGGTACGCGCGCACCCTGGCCGCAAGGCCGCCGCGGCTGGTGCCGGTGGAGGCGATCGACGATTTCCTGATGTGGGCGACGCTGGGCGTCGTCCTCGGCGGCCGGCTCGGCTACGTGCTGTTCTACAAGCCGGGGTACTATCTTGAGAATCCGCTGCAGGCGCTGCAGCTGTGGCATGGCGGGATGTCGTTCCACGGCGGGCTCCTCGGCGTCGTCGTCGCCGGGGTGACGTTCTGCGCGCGGCGGCGGCTGCGCACGCTCGCCTTCGCCGATCTCATCTTCTGCGCCGCGCCAATCGGCTTGGGCCTCGGCCGGATCGCCAACTTTATCAACGGCGAGCTTGCCGGCCGGCCCAGCGACGTGCCGTGGGCGATCGTCTTCCCCGGCTGGGGCCCGCTGCCGCGCCACCCCAGCCAGCTCTACGAGGCGGCGCTGGAAGGCGCGCTGCTGTTCGTCATTCTCTTTCTGCTGTGGCGGATCGCGGCGGTCCGCAACCGGCCGGGCGTCCTGACTGGCGCGTTCCTCGTCGGCTACGGCGTGTTCCGCTCGGTCGCCGAACTGTTCCGCGAGCCGGATGCCCACCTCGGCTTCATCGTCGGTCCTGTCACCATGGGTCAGATTCTGTCCGCGCCGCTCATCCTGGTCGGCGTCGGCTTCATCATCGCGGCGTGGCGACGGGGGCCGGCGACGGCGCCGTGACGCCGCTGGCAGCGCTGCTGCACGCCGAAATCGCCGCAAAAGGCCCGCTGCCGGTCGCCGAGGTGATGGCCGCGGCCCTGCGGCATCCGCAGTTCGGCTACTATACCCGGACCGAGGCGGCGGCCGGCGGGCCGCTCGGCCGCCGCGGCGACTTCATCACCGCCCCGGAGGTCAGCCAGGTCTTCGGTGAGCTGCTCGCGGCCTGGTGCGTCCAGGTGTGGCAGGCGATGGGCGCACCGCGGCCGGTCATACTGGCCGAGCTCGGCCCGGGCCGCGGCACCCTGCTCGCCGACCTGTGGCGGACGGTGGCCACCATCGCTGCCGATTTCGCCGGCGCCGCGGACCTGCGCCTGGTCGAGGTGAGCCCGGCGCTGCGGGAGGAGCAACGGGCGGCGCTCGCCGCGCTACCGGCGGCCCCGCGGCCGGTCTGGCACGAAAGCTTCGCCGCGATTCCCAGCGGACCGGCGCTGGTGCTGGCCAACGAGTTCTTCGATGCGCTGCCGGTGGAGCAGTACGTCCGGCACGCCGGCACCTGGCGGCAGCGCTGCGTCGCCAGCAGGCAGGGAGCGCTGGTATTCGCCCTCGGTGACGGGATCGATGCCGGCCGCCGCCCGGACCTCGCCGATCTGCCGGACGCCCTCGACGGCACGCTGTTCGAGCGCTGTCCTGAGGCCGAGCGGCTGGCGGCCGATCTTGCCGCAAGGCTGGCGGCAGCGGGCGGAGCCGCGCTGATCATCGACTACGGCCCCGGCCGGAGCACGCCGGGAGAGACGTTGCAGGCGGTTCGCAACCACCGGCCGGTCGATCCGCTGTCGGATCCCGGGCAGGCGGACCTCTCCCACCACGTCGATTTCGAGCGGCTGGCGCTGGCGGCAGCCGCTGCCGGCGGCCGCGCCTGGGGACCCGTCGCGCAGGGACTGTTTCTGGGCCGTCTGGGCGTCGCCGAGCGGGGAGAGGCGCTGGCGGCGGCGGCACCGGAGCGGATGGACGCCATCTCCGGTGCCGTTCGCCGGCTGGTTCATCCCGGCCGGATGGGCCTGCTGTTCAAGGCGTTCGCCATTGCCCATCCGGCGCTGAAGACGCCCCCGGGTTTCGGACGCTAGGCGTCGGCGGCAACGCCGACGCGTCCGTGCCGATCGGCCGTCTTTACCACGGTCCCCGCGCCCGGTGATTCACCCGTCGGCTTGGGGGCCCCGGCCCCAGCGGCTGCCACGCGGCGATTGCGCCGGAGAGGCCTGGGTGGGAAGCGGAGCACTCAGCGATGCGCGGAAGGGAGCCTGCTGGCTTTTTCCCCAGCGGCTGCCGCGCGGCGAGTGGGCCGGGGCGGCCTGGTTGGGAAGAGGCTCATCCAGCGCGACGCGGAAGTGGCTGGGTTGTTGCCCTGCTGGGGCCGGTGGGCCGAGGATGCCGTTGCGATTGGGAGTGCTCATGACCTAACCCCTCCATAGAGGTACTGCGCTGCACAACGTCTCTAGTGCACTGCAATATTTAAACGCCGTTGAAGGGGAACAAAAGCAATCTGCGCAGCTTGGCCAGCCGCTGGGTGAAGGGCTGGGATGCTATGTTTGCACACCCGGCAGTGGCACCGCCTCGATCCGGCCATCCCTGGCGATCGCTTGCAGGGTGAAGTCGAACAGGTCGCGCTGCAGGCACAGGCTGACGTCCTCGACCGGCAGGTGCGGCTTGTCGCCGCGCAGGAACTTCTGCGCGGTCTCGTGGGCGAGGATGGCGGCCAGCGCGGCGACGGGGTCGTAGCGGCGCCCGCCCAGCAGGCTCTCGATCAGATCACCGCACGCCTCGTCCTCCGGCGCCGGCGCGGCGGAGCGGATGCCCATGGCGACGATGCTCACCACCTCGGGGCGCCGTGAGAGAATATGGGCAGCGGTTGCCCCCGCGGTCGCGAACGATGCCAGCAGCACCTCCGAGCAGCGGGGCAGGGCAGTGAGGGCGCCGGTGACGCCGGATGTCGTGCGGTGGACGACGGTGCGGCCGGCAAACAGCGGGCGGCCGCGCTGCAGGATCTGCCAGGGCGAGTTGGTGAGATCGAAGCCGGGGATCGGCACCTCGTTGACCTCGCCGACCAGGATCGCCTCGGGATCGACGTCGGCGCGATAGGCGAGGGCGGCTTGCGGCTCCCCCTCCAGGATGATGCGACGGGCGCCGCAATGCAGCATCAGCGGCTCGCAGGTGAATGCGCGGAAAACGTCGATGATGACGGCCGTCCCGCGCGCGGCTGCCGCCCCTTCGGCCATCGACAACCTGCGGATTTCCATGCTCCCCTCCTGTCTTATGATGGTTGCGGCCGGCTGCTGGCGCCGCAGCATGCCGCAAGCCATCCGCCGGCGCGAGCCCGGATCGATCCCCACTTGCCTCGTCCGCAGGGGGGCCGCCCGCTGTCGGGGCTCAGGCGAGAGCCTGGCGCAGCGCCGCGGCCGCCGTCCACGGGGCAAGCACCAGCGCTGCCGCGGCGATGCCGCCGAGCAGCAGCAGGTGCGGACGCACCGGCAGCCCGAAGGCGGCGGCATCGATGGCGGCGACGGCGAAGATCAGCAGCGGGATATAGAGCGGCAGGATGAGCAGTGCCAGCAGGACCCCGCCGCGCCGCGCGCCCAGCACCAGGGCAGCGCCGACGGCGCCGATCAGGCTGAGGCTGGGGGTGGCCAGCGCCAGCGCGGCCAGCAGCGCGGCAAAGGCGTGGCCATCAAGCTGCAGCATCACCGCCAGCACCGGCGCCGCGATGATCAGCGGCACGCCGGTGGTCAGCCAGTGGGCGGCGACCTTGGCGAGGACGATGGCCGGGAGGGGCAGGGCGGAGAGCGCCATCTGCTCCAGCGAGCCATCCTCGTAGTCGGTCTGGAACAGCCGCTCCAGCGACAGCAGCGCCGCCAGCAGGGCGGCGACGCAGATGATGCCGGAGGCGATGCGCGCCAGCGTTTGCGGCTCGGGGCCGACGCCGAGGGGAAAGAGGACGCAGGCGAGGACGAAGAACACCACCGCCATCAGGCTGTCCATGCCCTGGCGCAGGGCAAGGCGAAGGTCGCGGCGGACGAGGGCTGTGGCCGCGATCAGCATGCGTCCACCCGCGCGGCGCCGACGTCGAGGGTCAGGGCCCCTGGCGGGCGGGCGCCCTCGTGCAGCGCCATCACCACCATCCCGCCTTCCGTCCGGTGGCGGGCGATTGCGGCATCGAGCAGCACCGCCGCATCCGCATCCAGCGCCGTGCGCGGCTCATCGAGCAGCCACAGCGGGGCGGGTGCCAGCAGCAACCGGGCGAGGGCGAGCCGGCGGCGCTGGCCGGCGGAGAGCCACCGCCCGGGAAGCTCGGCGAGACGGTCGATGGCGAAGCGGGCCAATGCCTCGCGCGCGCGATCTTCGGCGCCGCGCCGGCCGCCCCACAGCACCGCCCAGGTGTGCAGGTTCTCCAAGGCGCTGAGCGCCGGCTTCACCGCGTCGGCGTGGCCGACATAACGGATGCGGGCGCGGTGGCCGTCGATGTCGGCGCGGATGTCGCTGCCGTTCCAGCGCAGCCGGCCCGCCACCGGCGGCAACAGGCCGGCGAGAATACGCAGCAGGCTGGATTTGCCGGCACCATTGCGTCCGACCAGCACCAGCGCCTCGCCGCCGCTCAGGCAGAAGCTCAGCCCGGCGAAGACGGGACGCTCGCCGCGAACGCAGGCGATGCGCTCGCCGATGAATTCCGGCATCCGGCCTCCTTGTCGCCACGGTCTGCTGCCGACGCATCACCATGCGACAAAAGTGAAGCGGCGGCCAGTTGGGGGAGACTGGCCGCCGCTGTTTGCTTGCCGATTCGGGGAAACCGAAGCTTGGGGGAAACTCCGGTTACTCACGTAGGAGGTCTATGCCCCTAACGATGCCACCCGATTATGGCACCATTTTGACTTGGCCATCAGCGCCGCACCGCGCCCGTCCGTTCCGGGTCGGCGCCGGGCGGTGGCGAATGGCTACGGTGCCTTATCTTCTCTAGCAAATAAACCGTATGTATCAATACATTGAAGGAAGCGGCAGGGTCATAACCCGCCGGATCGAAGCGGCGGCGGCCTCACCGCACCGAGGCGGAAGCAGTGTCACGGCGGACCTGCGCCATGCGTCGCGCCTCCATGTGGGGCGTTGCGTGATTCGCCGGGCGCGCTCTGCCGGGCCCGCCGGCAGCCGGCATCACCAACCCAGCCAGTCGGGTCGCCGCGGCACGGTCACCTCGTAGACCTGGGTCATGCCGATGGTTCTATCAGCGAACAGGGTCGCAAGGTCGGCACCGGCCGGCGGATCGGCCTTGACGTGGGCCTGGTAGAGGGGCACCTGGGTGAAGCCGCGGTGGTCCTGCGGTGTCCACGTCGCCTTTGGACAAACGTCCTCCAGACCGGCAGGGACCCAGTCCTTCTTCTGGTACATCCCCTGCTTGATGTTGGGACCGGTAATCCCGCCGTTCTTGTCGGCCCACTCCATCGCCTCCTTCATGTAGTACCAGGCGCAGATGCCGCGAACGTAATGGACCGGCTTGTAGGTGGTGGTGGGATCGGCGGCCTTGGCGATATCGTGCACCAGCTTCATGCCGGGAACGTCGGCGGTCCACGGGGCGGCGCCGAGCGGCCAGACGACGCCGTCTGCCGCGGTACCGGCGGCCTTCATCACAGTCTCATCGAAGCCCCAGATGTTGGCGAGGAACTGGGCGTCGACGCCCAGCGCCGCGCACGCCTTGAGCAGCGCCACGTTGGAATCCGAGCTGTTGGCAAGGAAGGCGTAGTTGGCTCCAGACTGCTTCAGTTCCAGGCACTGGGACTTGAAGTCTCCCGGCGCCAGCGCGTACTGGATTGCTGGCAGTACGTCGAAGCCCAGCTCCTTGGCGTAGCGCTCGCCGGCCTTTTTCGGTGCGTTGGGATACGGGTGATTGTCGCCCATGTGCACATACTTCGGTGCGCCGGGGCGTCCCTTCTGCGTCCAGTCAGCCTGTGCCCACTGCAACATGGCCCGCAGGCTGTCGGAGTAGGAGGGGCCCATAATAAAGTTGTAAGGAGCCGGCTTGCGGGTCTCGCCGCCGAGGCCGAGCGGGTCGGTGAGGTGGGCTGAATACGAGGCGGAGAAATAGGGAATCTGGTCCTGGGCAACGAAGCCGACCAGTGCTTCGGTATCGGCGGTTCCCCAGCCCTGCAGGGCGACCATGCCGGCCTCTTTCCAGCCCTGATAGGTGGCGATGGCGCGCGGGACCTCGTAAGCATAGTCGAAGGTGCGCAGATCGATCTTCTTCCCGTCGATGCCGCCATGGGCGTTCACCCACGCGGCGGCATCGATCTTGGCCTGGCTGTATGGCGTGCTCACCTGAGCGGTGCGGCCGCTGAAGTCGGCGAGGTTGCCAACGAGGGGATCTGCGGCTCCCGCCGCGTGTCCGCAGGTCAACGCCAGAATGCTGCCAAGGACCAATCCGCGGAACACACCGCCATACCTGTTCATCCGAATTCCTCTGACCCTCGCCCGGTGGGGGTTGCTACAGACGCTATTGTGACGGCGGCGCCATCCGCCCTTGAGCGTTGCCGGTTCAACCGGCACATCCGGCCGACCTTGCTTTAGCACATCGAATCGGCCGTCGTCTCCGGGGACGATCCAGGCTGCGTTCCCTCACCGCCGCCGCGCGCGCGGGAAGCGGATGCGACCGCCGCCCGTGCTCAACTGACCGGCCGGTCGAGCAGGTTGCGCACGCGGCTGGCGAGCTCGGCGCCGCGGTACGGCTTCGCCAGCAGCTCGATCCCCTCGGCGAGCAGCTTCTCGACGCTCGGGCTGTGCTGCGCATACCCCGACGTGAGCAGGATGCGGGTGTTGGGCCGCCGGCAGAGCACCTGGTGCGCCAGATCCGAGCCGTTGATGCCGTTGGCGAGGACGACATCGGTGAACAGCAGGTCGAGGCGGGACAGCCGGTCGACGGCTTGCAGTGCCTCGCCGGCGTCCTCCGCTTCGACGACTTCGTAGCCGTGCTTGCGCAGGATGTTGCTCGCCGTCTTGCGTACCCGGCTGTCGTCTTCGACGACGAGAATGACCTCTCCCCCTGGAGAGTGCCGGCGGACCGGGGCCTGATTGGGCTGTTCGACGTCGGCGTCATCGCGCGTCGCTCGCGGCAGGTAAAGCCGCACGATCGTTCCGCGGCTGACCGTCGAATCGATGGTGATGGTTCCGCCGGACTGGCGGACGAAGCCGTAGACCATGCTCAAGCCGAGGCCGGAGCCTTCGCCAAACTTCTTGGTGGTGAAGAACGGCTCGAAGACCCGCTCCAGCATCTCCGGGCTCATGCCAATGCCGGTGTCGGCAACCGAAAGAACGACATAGTCGCCGGGGGTGACATCCTCGCCACGGGTCTGCACCGGGCCCGGCAGCCGGGCCGTTTCCGTGGCAATGGTCAACACCCCGCCATTCGGCATCGCGTCGCGGGCGTTGACCACCAGATTGAGCAGCGCGCTTTCCAACTGGCCGCGGTCGATCATCGTTTCCCAGACGCTCGCCGCCAGCTCCTCGCGGATCTCGATGCGCTCGCCGAGGGTGCGGCGCAGCAGTCCGGCCATCTCCCCGACGATCAGGTTGATGTGCGTCGCTTTCGGATTGAGCCACTGCCGGCGGGCGAAGGCGAGGAGACGATGGGTGAGCTGGGCCCCGCGCTCGGCCGACCAGATGGCGTCGGCAATCAGCTCGCGGTCCTCGCGGTCGATACCGCCGCGCTCCTCCATGAGCTGCAGATTGCCGATGATGATCGCCAGGAGATTGTTAAAGTCGTGGGCGATGCCGCCGGTGAGCTGGCCGATGGTTTCCATGCGCTGCGATTGCCGCAGCCGCTCCTCGGTCACCTTGCGCTCGGAGATGTCCTCCTTGACCGCGACGTAATGGGTGACCTTGCCACGGCCGTCGCGAACCGGCGCGATCGACGCCAGCTCCCAGAACAGCTCGCCGTTCTTGCTACGATTGTTGAACTCGCCCCGCCACACCTGGCCGGAGCTGATGGTGTCCCACAGGCGCCGATAGTCCTCCTTCGACATGTTTCCCGATTTCAGGAAGCCGGGGCTCTTGCCGACGACCTCGGCGTAGGTATAGCCCGTCGTCTCGGTGAACTTGGGATTGACGTACTCGATGCGTCCGCTGACGTCGGTGATCATCACCGACGCCGGGCTCTGCTCGATGGCGAGGAACAGCTTGCGCAGGTCGCGCTCGGCGCGCTTGTGGGCGGAGATATCCTGGATGAACAGCAGGAAGACGTCGTGGCCGCCCCACCGCATCGGGATCGCCCGCATCTCGCCGTAGGCGATGCTGCCGGCAGGGCGGATGATCTCGATCTCGGCGGCGTCCCCCTGCACCAGTGGAAAGCCGAAGGGGGCGCCGAGCAATTCCTGCTGGGGATGGCCGAAAAGGACTTCCGCCGCCTGGTTGACGAAGCGGATTTCGTGCTTGTTGTCGACGATGACGATCGCCTGCGCGTGGGCCTCGATGATCGATCGCCACCGGGCCTCACTTTCCTTGAGCGCCTCGTCCGCTTCCTTGCGCTCGGTGACGTCCTCGGAGAGGGCGACGATCTCGCCGGAGGGCAGCTTGTAGACGTAGTTCTCGCGCCAGCCGTGGTGTTGCTCGTCGCCATAGAGCGATGCCGGGACATATTCCGGCTGCCCGGTGCGCGAAACCCGCTTCAGCGTCTCCATCAGCCGGCTCTGGCGAAGGGCCGGGAAGGCCTCGGAGAGGGGGCGGCCCACCACCTCCTGGCGCGACAGGCCCTCGATGCGCTCGGCGCCGGGATTGAAGCCGGTGATGAGGAAATCCTCCCCGTCCGCGATCGCGCGGACGACGGTCGCACCGGAGCGGATGTTGCCGAACAGATGGCGAAAGCGGTCGGCACCTTCACGGCTGCGGCGGACCATGGGGGTGCCGACGGCGAAGAACAGCAAGGTGCCGATGAGGATCACGGCGAATGCGAGGCCGGCCGCCAGAATCGCCGAGTTGATGAACGGGACGCGGAAGGCGTCGAGGTCGCTGCGGGCGACGACGCCGAGACCGCCGCCGGGGACCGGGGCAAACGCCGCCAACGCGGTCGTGCCGTTCTCGTTGTGCGTGATCATCGTCCCCGTCTCGCCGGCCAGGGCCCGGCGCATCGGCGCCTCGCGGTCCGAATTGACCGGAGCCGGCCGGGGCGGCTGGATGTCGGGCAGCCAGGGGTCATCGATGTAGACCACCGTTTCGCCGTCGAGACGGCCGACCGCAAGGGAGGCGTCGGGGCCCAGCAGGCGGTAGACTTGCGTCGATTCTTCCAGCGAGGGTGCGAACGCGCCGTGCTGCAGAACCTCGGGCCGAAGCTGGAACAGGTGCGCCTGCATCTGGACCGCTTTCGACAGATCCGTGCCCCGGCTGGCCAGTTCGGCGCGGTAGAGCGTGCCGATGGCGGCGCCGGCGACGGCGACGGCGATCGCCATCATGATCAGGAACAGAACGACGAGTGCCCGCCGGTCACTCACCCTGGCCCTCCGCTGGCGGCTCCCGGCCGGGGTGGAGCAGCGCATCGCGCAGCCGGGCTACGCTCACCGGCTTGCTCAAGGTCGCGACCGACCGCAATCCCTTGAACTCTGCGAGCAGCCGGGCATTCACCGCATAGTCGGGATGAAAGCCGGTGATGATGATGATATCGGCCGAGCAATGCTGCTCGACCAGCCAGAGCACCAGTTCGTTGCCGTCGATATCGGGCATGACCATGTCGATGACGACGATGTCCGGCGGATCGCGGCGATAGGCAGACTGGAAATCCCGCCCGTGGTTGGTGACCTCGACATCATACCCCAGAGGTGAGGCCACCCGCTCCACGAACGAAGCGAAGCGGGGCTCATCGTCGACGATCAACAGGCGCTTGCGAGCCATTGACAAAACGAAATCCTGCCGTCGAGAGGGAAATTGCCATCGACGTCCTCTTGTAGGCGATCGGCGCCACCCGGCAAAGGGCTGATCGGCCGTGCAAATCACGTGCCGGGAACCTTCCCCGTTCCGACAGGGCTGGCGGAGGATTTGCCTGATGGCTGGTATCCGGCCGCTCGTTTAATCTGATTTTCCTATCCGCAGCAAGGGCTGTCATCCCGAGGGTGCAACGGCCAGGTTCCATGCCGAAGTCTCCGTGCAAAATCATGCTGATCAGCGACGACCCGCGCTCCGCGGCGGTGATCGAACGCGCCATTCAGGAAGCCCTGGCGGGTGCTGGAGTGACGACGCAGCCGCCCACTGCCTCCCTCGATCAGTCGCCCGAGGTCTCCTACGACCTGCTGCTCGTCGATGTCGACAGCAACTGGATGGAGACGATTGTCCGCCTGCGCCAGCAGCAGCCCGATGTCCCCCTTATCGCCATCTGCAACTCGCCGAGGGAGGCGATCGAGGCATTTCAGGCGGGCGCTCAGGATTGTCTCGGCAGTCCTGAGCAGGAAGGCCCGGCGCTGGCGCGCGCCATCCGCCACGCCATCGAGCGCGGCAGGTTCCAGCTCAGTTCCAGCGAGACGGGCGAGCAGCTTTCCCAGGATCGCGAAATCACCAAACTTGGCGCTCTCGGCAGTCCGGTATCCTTGCCGTCGACGGAGCGCAGCTTTGGATCAACGCCGCTATCGCACGCGGCGGCCACCGGCTTTGCGGCGTTGGTGCTATGGTGCGCTGCTCGACCAGGCACCGGTGGGAGCGCTGGCAAAAGATCAATCCGTGTTCGTCGCCAACCTCATTGATATTGCGGACCACCTGGGAGCGCTGGGGGCCGGACCACGGGACGTCGTCGATCTGCACAAGGCCGCCATGGCCAGCCGGCTCAAGGATCGTTCCCCACGCCAGAACCGGGCCTACGTCGAGGAAGGCAGGCTGCTGCTGGTTCAGTTGATGGGCTATCTCGTCTCCTACTATCGTCGATTGTCGTGGGGATCCCGGTCGGGCGGCTCCTCGCCCCCCATGCCCTTCCGCGCGGATCGACAGCCGCAAGGAACAAGGCCGAAATGAAGCGCATCGTCTTGAAACTCTACGTCGCTGGCCGTACTCCCCGCACCGAGCAGGCAATTTCCGTCATGCAGGCGATCTGCGAGAAGGATCTGGCGAACGTCTACGAACTCGCCGTGATCGACGTGCTCGAGCGGCCGCAGCTTGCCGAGGACGAGAAGATTCTGGCGACGCCGACGGTGGTCAAGGAGCTGCCGCCGCCGCTGCGCCGGGTTGTCGGAGACTTATCGGACCGGGAACGCGTTCTCGTCGGGCTCGACCTCGTCCGTACCGTCTCCGCAGAACAGAAGGAAAGCCGATGACAGCCGCTACGCCGTTCCCGTCTGTCATCAAGGAAGAGACGGGCATTCCGGGATTCGACTTCATCGCCGACGGCGGCCTGCCCCGTGGCCGCACGGCGCTGGTCGCGGGAACCGCGGGCTCCGGGAAGACGATTTTCGCCACGCAGTTCCTGGCGGAGGGCATCCGCCGCCATGATCAGGCCGGTGTCTTCATCACTTTCGAGGAGCAGCCCGCGGACATCCGCCGCAACATGTGCAGTTTTGGCTGGGATATCCGGCGCTGGGAGGACGAAGGGACCTGGATGTTCGTCGATGCGTCGCCCGAGCCGAGTCACGAGGTGACAATCGTCGGCGATTACGACTTCGGCGGGTTGCTGGCGCGCATCGAGCATGCCGTCCGCTGCGTCGGCAGCTCTCGGGTGGCCCTCGATTCCATCGGCGCGGTGTTCAGCCAGTTCGACAGCGCCAGCCGCATCCGCCACGAACTCTTCCGGATCGCGTCGGCGCTGCGCGACATGGGCGTGACGACGATCCTCACGGCGGAGCGGCGCGAGGAGTATGGAGCGATCGCGGTCAACGGTGTCGAGGAGTTTGTCGCCGACAACGTCATCATCCTGCGCAATTCGCTGGAGGACGAGAAGCGGCGCCGCACCATCGAGATCCTCAAGTTTCGCGGCACCACCCACCACAAGGGAGAGTATCCGTTCACCGTCATTCCGACCGACGGCATCGTCGTCATCCCGCTGTCGGCGATCGAGCTCAAGCAGCGTTCCGGCGACATCCGCGTGACCTCGGGCAACAACGACCTCGACCGGATGTGCGGCGGCGGTCTGTTCCGCGACTCGATCATCCTCGTTTCAGGTGCGACCGGCACCGGCAAGACCCTGCTCAGTACCCACTTCGTCGATGGCGGCGCTTCCGCCGGCGAGAAATGCCTGCTCTTCGCCTTCGAGGAGAGCCGCGAACAGCTCGGTCGCAATGCGATCGGCTGGGGCACCGACTTCGATGCGCTGGAGCGGGAAGGCAAGCTGCGGGTGGTCTGTGAATACCCCGAAGCGGCCGGGCTGGAGGACCACCTTGTGCACATAAAGCACGAGATCGAGAACTTCGCGCCGAACCGGATCGCGGTCGACTCGGTCTCGGCGCTGGAGCGCATCTCGACGGCGCGGGGTTTCCGCGAGTTCGTCCTGGCCCTGACCTCCTTCATCAAGCACAAGGAGGTCACCGGCCTGTTCACCTCGACGACGCCGACGTTGACCGGCGGCACCTCGGTCACCGAGGCGCACATCTCCTCGATTACCGATACCATCGTCCTGCTGCGCTATGTCGAGCTGTTCGGCGAGATGCGGCGCGGACTCACGGTGCTCAAGATGCGCGGCTCGACCCACGAGAAGGAGATCCGCGAACTGGTGATCGACAATCGGGGCATGCACATCGGCGCCCCCTTCCGCAACGTCGCGGGAATCCTTTCCGGTAATCCCGTACAGATCGCCGCGCTGGAAATGGAGCGTCTCGACAAGCTGTTCCCGATGAATGGTGTGTAATGAAGCGGCGGCTCGGCCGCCGGGAGCGGGCAGGGCCCGCCCGGCTGCCCCACCGCCTCGCTGGCGCTGGCCGGCGTCAGTGCCGTTCTTCGCGTTTCGAGGTAATGTTGAAGTGCTCGTCGAGGTAGATCTCGAAGTGCTTGTCGCCACACACCACGCCTTCGGCTTCAAAGCCTTTCTTTTCGACTTCCACCGTCTGGGCGGCGGAGCAGCCGGCGCTGCGCAGCGCGTCGAGAACCTTGCCGAAGTCATCCAGCGTGGCGGTCCGGTCGCGCGCACTGGCGGACGACACAAAGACCACGGTCGCGATCGCAGCGAACACCGGCAGGTAGCGCATCGTCATTGTCATTCTCCCTGCATCAGGACCCGTCGTTACGGTATTGATAGGCGGGCGCGCTGGAGCCGTCCACAGGCGATCTGCGAGCGGATCGCAATTCCGGGCGCATACCAGGCGATGGGGCGGCGGCACTTCCAGCGCCCGCGATACCGGGCGGGCGCTGTCTCATATCTGCCGCAGCGGGACCGCGGCCGACCTCCGGCAGCGCCCGGCGCTCCCATCACGAGCCGAGAGGCTCCCCTCATTTGGCGGATCGATCGATGAGCACGGTGGTTGTCTTCGACATCGAGGCGGTTCCCGACCTGGTGACCGCCCGTCGCCTGCTCGGGCGCGACGAGAGCACGTCCGACGCCGATATCCGGCGGATGCTGGGCGAGCGCTACGCCCGCGACGGCGCCGATCCGGCAACGACGTTTCTGAAGGTCCCGGTCTACCGCATCGTCTGCATCGCCACCCTCAATGCCAAGCGGGAGGAGGGGAGCGGCCGCTGGACCGTCTCGCAGATCGGCAGCCGCATCGTCGGCGAGAAGACCGAGGCGGAGGTTCTGCTGGGCTTTCTCAAGGCGTTGCCGGTGGATAACCGCGGCAGCGGTCCCGCCCTCATTACCTTCGGCGGCAACGGCTTCGATCTGCCGCTGCTGCGCTATCGCGCCTTCGCCCTCGGCCTGCCGGTCCCGGCGCTGCACGGCGGTGTCAAGCGGGATTACTGGCACCGGTTCGGCCACGACCACGCCGATCTGTGCGACCAACTGTCGTCTTACGGCGCCTCGCCGAAGCCGAGCCTCGCCGAAATGGCGGCTCTGGCCGACATCCCGGTGAAGATCGGCGGGATGGACGGCAGCCGTGTCGAGGAATACGTCGCCGCCGGGCGGATGGCCGAAGTCGCCGACTACTGCCTGTGCGACGTCCTCGCCACCTACGGCGTCTTCCTGCGCTTTGCCATGGTCCGCGGCGATCTGAGCCCGGCGCAGCTCACCGCCTCGATGGACAGTCTGCGCGCGACCGTGCAGAAGCACGTCGAACGGCGCCCGATGCTGGCTGCCTTCACCAGATAGCCGGCACGCCGCCATCGCCGGCCGCCGGCTGGGAAGAAGGGAAGCCGCGCCGTTTACCGTTCGTTGCACTTTGTGTGGTTTTCTCGACCGCAGATACGTCGAGAGGACTGCAAGGAGCGCCGTCGGTGAAGAAGGAATACCTGGAACTGACCCGGCTGATCGAACGGCTGCACCGGCGGTTCCTCGATCTGCTGCGAGCCGAGCTGAACCGTCTCGGCATCCGCGACATCAACAGCGTGCAGGCACTGCTTCTCGCCAACATCGGCCGCGAGCAGATCGCCATCCGAGATCTCGTCGAACGGGGCTACTACCAGGGCTCCAACGTGTCCTACAACGTCAAGAAGCTGGTGGAAATGGGCTACCTCGATCAGGCGCGCTCGACCCATGACCGCCGCTCGGTCAGCATCAGCCTCACCCAGCGCGGCCTCGCCATCGTCGATGACGTCCGCGATCTGGAGCAGCGCATCGCCGCCCAGCTCGGGGAAGCGGAGAGGGAGAGCACCACCATCGGCGCCGTATGCCAGATGCTGCGCCAAGTGGAGCGCACCTGGACCGACTACGTGCACGATGTCCGCGATTAACCCGCCGCGGCTCCGCCGCCGCGGTCGGCGGCCGGCCGCAGCAGCGGCACCAGCCGCAGGATGTCGATGAGCGTCGGGGTGACGAAGACGCGGAAGTCGCGCCCGGCGAGGATCTGCACCCCCCGCAGCTCGCCCGGCTGATCCATCGTCTGCGACAGGATCAGCAGCCCGCCGCGCACCCCGGCGTTGCGCCCGGCGGCGAGATCGCTGGCCCGGTCGCCGACGATCCATGAGTCGGCAAGGGCGATGGACAGCAGCCGCGCCGCCTGCCGCAGCATGCCGGCGTTGGGTTTGCGCGCCGGGTGGTCCGGGTGCCGCCACGGCGCCTCGGCCTCGGCGTGGTAGGGGCAGGCGAGGACGGCATCGAGAAGTGCTCCCTGCGCCGCCAGCAGGTCCACCATGCGTTCCTGCACCGCGGCGAAGTCGTCCCACGAAAACAACCGCCGGCCGACTCCGGACTGGTTGGAGACGACGACGACGGGAACGCCGGCGCGGTTGGCCGCGGTGATCAGTGCAGCCGCCCCCGGCATCAGCCGCACGTCCTGCGGCCGCCGGAGGTGGCCGATCTCCTCGACGATGGTTCCGTCGCGATCGAGGAACAGCGCCGGTGCGGCGGACCCGCTGGGCCGTTCCCGCAGCACCTGCACCCACAGCCCGTCCGCTCCCACGAAGGGCGGGGAACTCTCCGGTTGAGACGGATCTTCGGGTGACGGCATGCGACCGTTGCTCTCGACGGTGGTGATGGTGGCAGGCTGAGCACTTATGCCGGCCGACGCAACCGATTATCGGCGATGAAGGCTCGAGGGGAGCTGTGGCCGGCCGCCGCGTGCCTCGCGGCTTTTCGGTCGGAGCGCATGCAGCGCCCGTCGCCTCACGCGGCAGGCTGCCCCGGTTTCCTCGTTGGCACGTCCGTTCGGTTTTCTGGCGGATAGAGCCCGAGCAGCGGCGTCAACTCTTCCGGAGCCCGAACAAGATCGGCCAGCGTATAGCGGTCGAGCACGGCGAAGAACGCCGCGAGGGCGTCCTGCAGGGCGATCCTCAGTTGGCAGGCATCAACCAGCGGGCAGGTGTTCGTCTGCGGCGCGAAGCACTCGACCAGCGCTGCATCTCCCTCGGTCTGCCGGATCACCTCGCCGATCCGGATATCGGCCGGTTGCTTCGCCAGACGGAAGCCGCCGTTGCGGCCGCGTACCGTCTCCAGGTAGCCGCGCCGGCAGAGTTCGGCGGCCGCCTTCTTCAGGTGATCGTAAGAGATGCGATACGCCCTCGCGACCTCAGGCACCGCGCTCGGCTTGTCTCCCTTCAGCGCTGCATACATGAGCAGGCGGATTGCGAAGTTGGAAAACTGCGTCATCCGCAAGGCACGAACTCCGCCTGGAAAATCAGGCATTTCAGATACCGATATATGGGACCGGTAGCAAGGAAATCCGGGAGTTTCCTCACGCCATCAGGGTCGGCAGAGCGGGCGCCCGGTTGCGGCGGAACTTGGGGGGAAGCCCGGGAAAGCGGTGTCTGTCCGCCAAGGTCGGATTCGGCGTAGCGCCCTGCGCCAGCCGCATGACTTGCTGTCTTGCCATAAACTGGTATTTAGTATACCAGTTTACCGTTGCGTCGGTTTCCGGGGGTCGCGGTTCTCGCGAGGCGAAGGCAACGACCGGGCAGCGCATGGCCCCCGGCGAAGCCGGCAAGAAGGAGGAAGGCGATGGAATTCGAGACTTGGAAGGCGGACCTGATCGCCGAGATCGAGACAGCCGCCGAAGGGCGTGCGGAGCAGGTACTCGCCGATCCGGACGATCCGCGGATCGAAACCAGTCAGAGGGCGCTGTTCGACCTCGCCGAGCAGGTCCGGGCGCTGCCGCAGGATCACAGCGAACTCAAGGCCTTGTTTCGCGAAGAGGCGGAATTGACGAACCTGATGCGGTCGACGGTGGGAGAGCCGGAAAGCCGCTATCGCGGTGCCAAGGAGGATCTGCTGGCGGCGTATGGCATCGACCACGAGCCGTTCAGCAATGCCAGCCAGCTTCTCAGAGTCCTGCGTGACCACGTCGACGAGACCATCAGCGAGTATCGCCTGCGTGTCTGACGGCAATGCCTGGGCGGGTGTCCTTCAGGATCCTCGCGGCGCCAGCCGCGGGCTGTGAAATGCGGCGGCAGGCCCGCGAGCGATTCGACGGACGCCCGGGAGGCGTGTGGACCCGCGCAGGCGGCTTGGCGGTCGCGGCGGTCCTCGCTGCGATCGGCGAGCTGCCGGCAGCGCGGGAAGCCGCGGCGCGGTGCAGGGAGTTCTGACAACGGCGCGTTGGCCGTTCGTGCTTCGGGCTGGTGACCGTGTGGGGCACGGCCTTCGCTTCAAGGATGCATCGACGATGAAGATTGCGGTTACCAGCCAGAACTTCCGCACCGTCACGCCCCACGCAGGAAAGACGCGCCGGTTTCTTGTGTACGAGAGCGACAGCGGGCATCCGGTCGAAGTCGGCCGTCTCGATCTTCCGAAAGAACTGTCGGTGCACGAGTTCCGGGGGCGCGGGCCACACCCCCTCGATGCGGTCGACGTGGTGATCGCCGGATCGTTCGGCGAAGGCTTCGCCCTGCGCATGGCGGCCCGCGGCGTTGCGGTGGCCTCGACCGAACTCGCCGACCCCGTCGAAGCGGTCAGGGAGTATCTGGCACGGCCTGTGCCGGGCCGGCCAACCGCCTGCGGCTGCGAACATGGCCATGGCCACGATCGGCCGGAAACCGCCGGACACCGCCATAGCCATCCGCACGGGCAAGGGAGCGCGGCAGAGGCGGTGGGGGCGGAAGAGAAGGAGGGGCAGGGCCATGGATGACAGGCTGGACATCGGCACCGTCCAGCGTCTGCGCATCGACGTACTGACCGAAACCGGCTGGTTCGACGACGCGCGTTTCAAGCGGGACATGGCCGCTGGCGGTGGCGGCGAGCACTCGCAGTACCGGATTGCCTGGGATGCCGAGAACGCCGGGGGCTATGCAGCGCTGCTGACGGTGACGCTCCACGACGGCGAAGAGCGGAGGATCCTGCTCGATACCGGCTGGAACAACGAGTGGATGGACCACGTGTTCGCCCGGCACGGTGTCGACCGCATGCTGGCGGCCGGCGAGATCGACTTCATGGTGCTCTCCCACTGGCACCTCGATCATTTCTGGGGCATCGAGTCTACTCTGAAGCACAACCCGCGCCTCAGGCTGTACGCTCCCTCGACCTGGCGCGCCGAGGACCGCGCCCTGTTGGAGGGGCGGTGCGCCATCGATGTCGGGGACGAAACCGGCCGCCGGGTCCGGATTTGCAGCAATGCCGTGCCGTACGCCGGCGAGCTGATTCTGACCGGGACGGACGGCGAGGACGGCAGTGGCCTCTATCGGCTGCTGCCCGGCGTCGCGCTCCGGATGTTCGACGTGCCGATCCTGCTGCAGGTGCGCGGCGAGAACGTCCTCTACATCAACGTGGCCGACAAGGGGATCGTGACCGTCACCGGCTGCGGCCATCCCGGGATCATGACGCTGCTCGGCTTCGCGCGCGATAGGCTTTCCGCGCCGGCACTCTACGGCTGCTACGGGGGACTGCATCTCAGCATCTTCGATACCTGGAAGCCGGAGTTCGACGAGATCATCGACGAGGTCAAGGCGCTGGGTATGACCAAAATGGGGTGCAACCACTGCACCGGCTGGATGTGGGCGGAGAAGGCGGCGAGCCACGGCGTGCCGATCATCAAGGGGACTGACGCTTATCTCGGCTATCCGAAGCGCTCGACCGCCGCTGGCGGCAGCCATGCCTTTCTCGGCAATGGTGACAGCGTCACCTTTTAGAAGTGCCGAGGTATCGTGCGGCTGCGTGCCCGCGGCCGCTCAAGCAGAGGAAGGAAGAGGGTATCATGTGCAACAACGTCGGCACGGTGGATCGGATCCTCCGCCTCATCGTCGGGATCATCCTGGTCGCCCTGGTGTTTGTCGGACCGCAGACCCCGTGGGGCTGGTTCGGCCTCATTCCGATCGCAACGGCCCTGGTCGGCTGGTGCCCCGCCTACCGGCTGATCGGCATCCGCACCTGCCGCATTCGGCAGGGGTCTTAGGCCGCCGCCCCCGGCGAGCCCTGCCGCCGAGGAACACATCCCGGGCGGCGGCGTTGCTCACCCGGCGCCGCAAAGGGGTCGCGAGGAGCCGCGGCAATGCGATACCCTGGTGCGGCTGCTCGGCCACGACCGTGGCCGACTTCCGGGTAACTGGGGTAGGTGCGCATGAACCGGCGTTTGGGACTGTTGCTTGCCGTGCTGTTCGCGGGCTTCTGTTCCGTGGCCGACGCCCAGGTCGTCGGGCCGGAGCCGCAGACGACCTCCGGCGGGATTCGCTGGGTCAGCGGCGGCGTCGGGTTCGATGAGACCTTCGCGCTGAAACAGATGGAGGGCGGCTACAATCTGCGCCTGCTGTTCGCGGTGCAGGGCTCCGGCGCCTACCTGAGCGAAGTGCCGGTGATCATCCAGAACCGCCAGGGGCAGTCGATCTTCGAGGAAACGGCTCACGGGCCGCGGCTGCTGGCGCAGATGCCGCCCGGCGGCTACACGATCACCGCGGAAAGCGGCGGCAAGGTGGTCAGCCGGCAGGTCACCGTGCCGCGCAGCGGCTCGGTCGATACGGCGTTCTATTTCCCCGACGCCCCGGAGCGCTGATCGGGACGGCGACGCCGGAGGACCGCCTCGTCGGCCCTCCTTGCTCCACCTGCCGGCCCCTTATCCCAGCCAGCCGCGCACCGCGGTGATCTGATCGCCGGCCATCAGCATCGGCGCATGGCCGACGTTGGCGAACTCGACCAGCGTGGTGCCGGGCTTGCGCGCCACCATGTCGTCGGCGGTCTCGCGCGTCAGGATTTCCGACAGGCCGCCGCGCAGGATCAGCACCGGGCAGGCGATCGCCTCCCACAGCGGCCACAGCGAGACGGCCTCGGAGAATCCGGCCTTGAACGGCTCGGCCAGCTTCGGATCGTAGTGCTGGCGCCACTGGCCGTTCTCGTCGATGCGGTGGCCGTGCTCGATGATCTGGGCCCATTGCGCATCGGTCAGCGGTCCGTAGCCGAGGTTGACCGATCGCATGTAGGCTTCGAGGCCGGCACGGTCGGGAAAGACCGGATCCTGGCCGACGTAGGTCGCAATCTGCTGCAGCGCCTCGACGCCGACATAGCCGCCGATGTCGTCGAGCACCAGCCGTCGGATCGGCGTCTTCGGCTGCGCCGCCAGCATCATGCCCATCAGGCCGCCGAGCGAGACGCCCAGCCAGTCGACCTGCTCGACGCCGAGGCGGGCGATCAGCGCCACCATATCCTGGACGTAGGTCGTCGGCTGGTAGCCGGCGGAAAGCGGCAGCCAGTCGCTGCGACCGCGCCCGGGCAGATCGACGCAGATGACGCGATAGCGGTCTTCGAGGGCGCGGGCGAGATCATCGAAGTCACGGCCGCGGCGGGTCAGGCCGTGCACGCAGACCAGCACCCGCTCCTGCGCCGGATCGCCCCATTCGAAATAGACGAGGCGGTGGAAGCCGTGCGGCCCCAGGCCCAGGATCGAATGCTCGGTCATCGGCATGATGTCGCCCTCCTCACGTGTCCCGCCGCCGCCGGCTTCAGCCGGCAGCATTTTTCCCATCGCCTCGACATAGCCGGTCCTGGTGCGCTATGCAGCAATGTTCTCGCACCTGCAGGAGAACGACCCTGGTCCCGCAACTGGTCATCGACGGACCTGCCGAGGCATCGTTGACGCTGGCCCTGGCCCACGGCGCGGGGGCGCCGATGGACAGCCCGTTCATGACGTTCTTCGCGCAGGGAGTGGCCGCCGCCGGTTTCCGCGTCGTCCGCTTCGAGTTCCCCTATATGGCTGCCCGCCGCAGCGACGGCGCCCGGCGCGCCCCGGACCGGCCGAACGTGCTGGTCGATGCCTGGCAGGGCGTGATCGACCGGCTCGATCCGGCGCAGCTGGTCATCGGCGGCAAGTCCCTCGGCGGCCGCATCGCCAGCATGATCGCCGATGCCGCCGGGGTGCGCGGCCTCGCCTGCCTCGGCTATCCGTTCCATCCGCCGGGGCAGCCGCAGAAGCTGCGCACGGCGCATCTGCAGGCGCTGCAAACGCCGGCGCTGATCCTGCAGGGGACCCGCGATCC
>JBDHSN010000030.1:0-23955 GCA_039808105.1 Rhodospirillales bacterium | reverse complement strand
TGGTCGCTGACCGCGCTGCGCGAGCATCCGGGCCGGCCGGAGCCGGAGCCGTGGCTGCGCGGCTGGGTGGACGACGAGCCGCAGGTGCAGGTGATCTGGCGGCGGTTCCTGCCGTGGCGGCGGGGGGAGCCAGCGCCGGATAAGGCCGACGTCGAAGCCTTCTTCGCCACCGCCCGGCCGCACGCGAGCGAGGTGCTGGAGGCGCCGGTCGATCTCGTCATCGAGACGCTAATAGCGCGGGCGGGCGCGCTGGTGCAGTCGCGCAAGGCGGCTGCCAACGCCGGGGATGACGACGGCACGCAGAGTTCTCCTGCCGAAAATGCGCCGGAAATCGAGGAAGGGCTGATCGTGCTGACCCCGGCGCGCGAGCTGAAGAGCTCGCGCGATGTGCCGCCCGGCGTGCCCCCTGATGCCGCTGCGTGGACGCTGGAGGCGCTGGCTTCGTTGCCATTGCCAAAGAGCAAGTCGGAACGGGATGCGTGGCGCCGGCTGCTGGCGAACGCGACCATCGTCGCTTCGGCGTCACTCGGCGGGCTCGATGAAAACGGGCTGCTCAGTAAGGCCGCTATCGGGGCCCCGTCGTGCGCCGATAGCGAAGATGCCGAAGCCAAGGGCTGGAAGCCGGGCTTTCGTGTCCAGGTAACGGGTTCGGGTGGAGACGACTCACGACAAGGCGGCTGGAAGCCCGCCTTGCGCCTGCCGCTGAGCGACGGCGACGAGGACGAACCGCGCTTGCTCACCGTGCTTGTCTGGCGCGGCGCCGATGAATCTGACACCGGCGACCGGGCCATATCCCGCCGGGCGCAGTCGCTGCCGGAGCATGGCGCGTGGGCGGCGGAGGCGG
The DNA here is from genome assembly GCA_039808105.1 of Rhodospirillales bacterium. Classification (GTDB taxonomy): domain Bacteria; phylum Pseudomonadota; class Alphaproteobacteria; order Rhodospirillales; family Defluviicoccaceae; genus Defluviicoccus. The sequence goes on along the minus strand of JBDHSN010000030.1, from coordinate 23,111 downwards.
CTGGCAGGATCGCCGATGCGCTGGGGCTCTCTGCCGCTTACCGGGCGATGCTGGTGGCGGCGGCGCGAGCGCACGACCTCGGCAAGGCGCGCGAGCTGTGGCAGAACGCCATGCGGGCGCCGCGCGCCGGTCGTCCTTATGCCAAGACGACGGCGGCGGGGGATCCGGCGCGGCTGCGGATCGGGCCGCACACCTACCGGCACGAGTTCGGCTCGCTGCGCGACATCGAGGCGGAGCCGGCTTTGCTCGCCGATGTACCGGAGAAGCTGCGCGAACTGGCGCTGCACCTGGTGGCGGCGCACCACGGCTTTGCCCGGCCGCTGATCGCCCCGGTCGATCCGGCGGCGGCGACGCTCGAAGAGAGTGGGGCGCGGGCGGCAGCGGTGGCGCTGCGCTTCGCCCGGCTGCAGCGTGATTGGGGGCCGTGGGGCCTCGCCTGGTGGGAGGCGCTGCTGCGCGCCGCCGACTGGCGCGCGTCGGCCCGGAACGATGCGGCCGGCGAGCGCAAGGAGGCGGCGGTACCGCCCGCGGCCAGGACGGAGCCCGCCTGATGGGCGGCAAGGAGATCCCCGTCGATCTGCGCAACCCCGGCCAGGTGTTCGCCTGCCTCGGCTTCCTCGAAGCTGCCGACATCCTCTGCGGCCCCGCCGAAGGCGGCTTCGACTGGCGCGACGACGAGAAGTTCGTACTGGACGCCGCCGGCAGCGAACACCCCGTGAAGGCGGTGTTGGAATTCCTTGTGGCGAGCAGCGTCCGCCGCGTGGCCCCAACCGGCTGGACCGATCCGCCCAAGAAAGGCAAGGCGTCAAAGGCCACCAAGAGCGAGGACGCGGAGGACGATCTCGACGCCATCGAAACCACGTGCGAGTTCCCCGCCAAGGAAGCCGAACGCATGGCTCTTCCGATCCGGCTGGGCGGCGGCAACGTGCCACAGATATCGGTCGGACATTGGGCGGACGGGTGTGGGCGGAACACCTTCAAGCTCTATGCCGGCAATCGATCGGCCGCAAAGATCGCAGCCGACATGCTCGAGCTGATCCGTACTCTCTGGAAAACACAGCGTAGTGCCGTCGTCAAACAGCCGCTTGACGCTCTCTGTCCGATGGCCGGCAGCTTCAACTTTGATCCTCGCGGCGGCTGGACGGCGATTGATGTCGGCTATTCCCCCGACAAGCACAAGGTCAGGGGCGCGAATGTCCAAGCCTCGCCGATCGTCGAGTTGATGGCCGCATGGGGGCTGGAGCACGCCAGACCGGACGAATTCGACGTGCGCAAGGTGCGGTACGCGGTCTGGCGGGACATGCTGCCGCCGATGCTCGCCCGCGCTGCCCTCTCCGGCAGCCTTGCAACAATAGCCACGCGGCATTTCCGCTTTGACTTATCGATGTCCGGCAAGAACAAGGTCGTCTGTTTCGCTCAGGAGGAGCACGCCCGTGACCGAAGCTAATAAATTGGATGAACCAACGCCCGCTCCCGTAACGGTAGAACTCATCGATTCATGGGCACGAAATGTGAATACCCCGGTAGCGCTGCATTTGAAGCAGCGTCTTGTGTCCGTTGAGGAGAGTGAATATACAATAATTTACCCACCGACTTACGCAGATATTGGGTATAATATTGATACCATGGCAGATGGGACAATGGTTGCTGCCATCGATAGTGTGGGTTCTCAAGCTAATCGCATGGAGCCGCTGTTCAAGGAAAAACCACTGTCCAGTCTTGTACCTCAAATTGAAATAGAGCTTCATTCGAAAAGTGAAGACGGAAAAACCTACTCGGAAAAAAGATCTATTTTAGATGTTGCGCATCGAATCGCAGATGCTGTTGTTTATGCGGCTCCAACTCTGGCTCTCGATGTCACAAAAGCATTTCGTGCCCTCCGAAAATCCGGAGATGCTGGACTATTGTGTGCGCTAGCTCCGACTTCGCTCGTCTTCGGCGTTTGGGATTCTCGTGGTGGCACGAGTGAAAAGCGGCCACGGCTGGTGCGTTCGGTCATTCGGGCTTGGGATGTACAGCCGCTACACACTGCTGCACAGTTCAACTCTGTTTGGAAATCCCTTAATGCGGAGCAGCAGGCTGAACTCGAGAAAGAGGCAAAGTCAAAGAAAGTGAAGCTTTCGGTGAAGGGCTTTGCGGATGCGCCAGCAACTTTTCGAAAACTCGGACCGGCTGCTGCGAAGAATATACCTGAGTTCCGAAATGGCTCAGTTAATAGTGAGCGCAGAGTCTTGGGGGGTGTTCTCGTCAACGGAAGCATCGAGCGTGACGTAACAGTTAATTTGGTGGCACTTCGAGCTATCCGCGGTAGCACCGAAGAAGAGACGATGAATATTCGTCGTTATCTCCTATCTTTGGCTTTGCTGGCGGCTACTGTTGAAATTGATTTCTACCTTCGCGAAGGCTGCTTGCTGCGTATTTCTGATGATGGGGTTTGGAGAGAGATTCCTCGTCGTGGTCAGCCGCGTGCAGTGGATCTTTTATCGAATGTTGCCCAACAAAATTTACTGGACTATGCTGACAAGGAGGCAAACAAATTTAGGCCTAGGTGGCCCAAGACACTTGTTCACAAGTTTGATCTAAAAGAAGCAAAGAAACTACTTGCGAAGAAGGAAGAAGACGAAGAGAGTGAAATGTAAACCATGTCTTGCGTTCTGTTGATTTCCGTTCACCTCCACGACGGCCGCTGGCACGGTGCCGGGGAGTGGCCGCCGTCGCCGGCCCGGCTGTTCCAGGCGCTGGTAGCCGGTCTCGGCGGGCGCGGGGCTCTGGCGGAGGACGATGTCCGGGCGCTGCGCTGGCTGGAATCTCAATCGGCGCCGGCCATCGCTGCGCCGCCGGCGAGCCCCGGCCAGGGTTACCTCACCTACGTTCCCAATAACGACCTCGATGCGGTCGGAGGCGATCCGGACCGCATCGCCGAAATCCGGACCGGCAAGACGATCCGCCCCCGCTTCGTCGAAGGCGAGCCGGTATTTTCGTACGTGTGGCATTTCGACGAGGGTGCCGATGCCGTCGGGTACGCGCGGCGGATCGGCGACGTCACCAGCCGGCTCTATCAGTTCGGCCGCGGGGTCGACATGGCCTGGGCATCGGCGGTGGAGCTTCTCGCCGAGGGCGAAGCGGAAGCCCGCCTCGCCGCGCACGCCGGACAGATCTGGCGGCCGGCGGCGGAAGGGGCGGTGGGGGGTGTTGCCCTGCGCTGCCCAGCGCCGGGCACCCTCGACTCGCTGATCGAGCGGCACCGGGCGCAGCGCTGCCGCATCGCCGGCGGCGTCTTCCGCAAGCCCCGCGAGCCGCGCTTCCGCTTGGTCCGCTACGAATGCCCGCCGCAGCGGCTGCTGCTGGAGCTGAAGCCGGCGGACGACGACGGCCGGCAGTTCCAGCCGTGGCCGCTCTGCGGTGCGGCGGAACTGGCGACGCGGGTGCGCGACGCCGCAGCGGCGTGTCTGACGGCGAAGGGTGTCGCCGCCGCCGTGGTCGAGCGCTATCTCATCGGCCGGACGGCGACCAGTGCCGACAAGGCGCGCCGGGTGCGGATCATCCCGCTGCCTTCGGTCGGCCACCTGCACACCGACCCGTCGATCCGCCGCGTCCTCATCGAGCGGCCGCCGGACTGCCCGATCGCGCAAGGCAGTCTCGATCTGTCGCTTTCCAACCTGGATATCGCCCCGCATGACCCCGCGACCGGCGAGGTCCTGCTCCCGGCATCGCCGGTGCTGGTGCCGGTACCGGCGGCGAGCGACCGCATGCTCCAGCACTACGGCGTCGGCAGCGGGCGGGCGGCGCGCGTCTGGTCGTCGGTCACGCCGGTAGCGCTGCCGGTAGCACGGGTGCACGGCAGAGTTGCCGGCAGCCAGCGGCTGGCGAACGAAGCCGAGGCGACGCATGCCGTCCGCCAGGCACTGCGCCATGCCGGGATCGCGGCTGCGGTCGAAACCGTCCGTGTCCAGCGCGAGCCGTTCTTCGCCAGGGGCCTGCGGGCGGAGGCCTTCGCCCCCGGCTCCCGCTTCCCGGCAGAGCGGCTGTGGCATGTCGAGATCACCTTCGTCCCCCCGGTCGCCGGCCCGCTGGTCATCGGCGATGGCCGCTACGGCGGCCTCGGCGTCCTGCTGCCGTCGCCGGCCGCCCGCCATCGCGATGTTCTGATCCTGCCGCTCACCGGCGAGCGGCCGGTTGCGACGCAGCGCAGTGCGGTGATCGCGGCGCTGCGGCGGGCGCTGATGAGCCGGGCGGCGGACGGCGACGGGCACGTCGCCACGCTCTTTTCCGGCCATGAATCCGGTCCCGGTCCGGCCCGCTCCGGCCGGCACCGCCACGTCTACCTGTTCGCCGACGATGGCGACGGCGACGGCCTGCTCGACCGGCTCGTGGTGGTCGCGCCCTGGCGGGTCGATCGCACCGTTCAGCCCGCTGAGGGAGAGCGCGCGCTGTTCGAGCGGGTGGTCGCGGGCCTGCGCGTCGTGCGCGCCGGTACGGCAGGGGTGCTGACGCTGGGACCGCCGCACGGACCCCGCGCCGGCGACCGCGTGTTCGCGCTCGCCGCGGAGTGGATTTCGCACACTCCTTTCCGCCCGACCCGGCATCCCCCGGCTGCCACCGATCCGGCGGCTGCCGTCGCCCGCGATCTTGCCGCCGAGTGCCAGCGACGGGGCTTGCCATGCCCCGAGATCGCGATCGGCGGGCTGGATGTCGGCCGGCGCGGCGGGGTGCAGGCGCGCGCACGTCTGCGCTTTGCGGTCAACGTCGCCGGACCCATTCTTCTCGGCCGGGATGCCCATCGCGGCGGCGGCCTGTTCGTCGGCGAGCGCTGACCGCGCGCCGAGGGCGGTTGACGGCGGAGCCCCTTTGCCGGAGCGTTAGCTAAAGCGCCGGGGCAGGGGCCCGGCGCCGCCACCGCCGCGCCCGGGCAAATCCGGGCGGGAAGATCCGACGGCGCGGCCTCGGCTGTTGCGCCTGCCGCGCTGGCGCAACACACTGCTCCGATCCGTGGCTAGCGGCTTCGTTTCTGCCGCGGAAGGAGGAGTTGCCCGTCGATGGTTGTCCGTTTGCTGGCCGGTGCGCTGCTGGTCCTGACGATGCTGGCGCGGACCGCCGCGGCGGCGCCGTTCGTCTACTGCTCGGAAGCGAGCCCGGAGGGGTTCAACGCGTCGCTGTTCATCGCCAACACCACCTTCGATGCGTCGTCGCGCAACGTCTTCAACCGGCTGGTCGAGTTCGAGCGCGGCAGCACGAAACTGCGCCCGGCGCTGGCGGAATCGTGGACCATCTCCGCGGACGGCCGCGTCTATACCTTCAAACTGCGCCCGGGCGTCGCCTTCCAGGCGACCAGGAACTTCACTCCGTCGCGTCCGTTCAACGCCGACGACGTGCTCTACACCTTTCTGCGGCAGTGGGATCCGAACCACCGCGATCACCGGCTGTCCGGCGGCTCCTACGAATACTTCAACAGCATGGACATGCCGAAGCTGATCACCGCCATCGACAAGCTGGACGACATGACGGTGCGCGTCACCCTCAGCCAGCCGGAGGCGCCGTTCCTCGCCGACCTCGCCATGGACTTCGCCTCGATCCTGTCGGCCGAATATGCCGATGCCATGCATGCCGCCGGCACGCCGGAGAAGATCGACCAGGAGCCGGTCGGCACCGGGCCGTTCCAGCTGGTGAGCTACCAGAAGGACGCGGTGATCCGCTACAAGGCCCACCCCGGCTACTGGGAGGGCAAGGCTGCCCTCGATCCGCTGGTGTTCAGCATCACTCCCGATGCCGCCGTCGCCGGCGCCAAGCTGAAGACGGCCGAATGCCAGCTCATCCCCTATCCCAACCAGGCGGACCTGCCGGCGATGCAGCGCGACCCCGAGCTGGTGGTGACCAGCCAGGAGGGGCTCAACGTCGCCTATCTTGCCTTCAACACCCAGAAGAAGCCGTTCGACGACGTCCGCGTCCGCCACGCCCTCGACATGGCGATCGACCGCGATGCCATCATCGCCGCCGTCTACCTCGGCGCCGGCCGCAAGGCAAAGAACCCGATCCCGCCGACCTTGTGGTCCTACAACGACGCCGTCGTCGATACCCCCTACGATCCGGCGGCGGCGAAGAAGCTGCTGGCGGAAGCGGGTTACCCGCAGGGCTTCGAAACGGACATCTGGGCGCTGCCGGTGAAGCGCCCGTACGCTCCCGACAGCCGGCGCACCGCGGAAATGATCCAGGCGGACTGGGCGAAGGTGGGGGTGCGCGCCAACATCGTCTCCTACGAGCTGGGCGAGTTCCTGAAGCGCACCAAGGCGGGCGAGCACCAGACCATGCTGTTCGGCTGGACCGGCGACAACGGCGATCCCGACAACTTCCTCTATACGCTGCTCTCCTGCGAGGCGGCGAAGGACGGCGCCAACCGCGCCCGCTGGTGCAACGCGGCCTTCGACGACCTGGTGACCCGCGCCAAACGCACGCCGGACGTCGCCGAGCGCACCCGCCTCTACGAGCAGGCGCAGGTGGTGTTCAAGCAGGACACGCCGTGGGTGACCATCGCCCACTCGGTGGTTTCGACCGCCATGCGCAGCACCGTCGAGAACTACCGCATCGATCCGCTCGGCGGCCACCTCTTCTACGGCGTCGATCTCGCGCGATGACGGCGGTCCGCCGGCAGGGCGTATAGCGTGCCGGCGTTCCTCCTCCGCCGGCTGCTGCAGCTGGTGCCGGTGGTCCTCGGCATGACCCTGTTGGCCTTCGCTCTGGTCCGCCTCATTCCCGGCGATCCGGTCGAGACGATGATGGGCGAGCGCGGCATCGATCCCGCCCGCCACGCCGAGATGCGCCACGCGCTCGGCCTCGACCGGCCGCTGACCGCGCAGTACCTCGACTACCTCGGCAATATCGCTTCCGGTGATCTCGGCCGCTCGCTGGTGACGAAAGCGCCGGTGCTGAGCGAGTTTCTGACCGTGTTCCCGGCGACGGTCGAGCTGTCGCTGGCGGCGGTGACCTTCGCCATCGTCATCGGGCTGCCGATCGGCGTGATCGCCGCGGTGCGCCGCGGCAGCCCCTTCGACTGGCTGGCGATGACCGCCTCGCTCACCGGCTATTCGATGCCGGTCTTCTGGTGGGGGCTGCTGCTGATCCTGCTGTTCTCGGTGCAACTGGGCTGGACGCCGGTTTCCGGCCGCATCGATGTCCTCTACGACGTGCCACCGGTCACCGGCTTCCTGCTGCTCGATGCGCTGCTGGCCGGCGACGGCGCCGCCTTCGCCTCGGCGCTGCATCATCTGGTGCTGCCGGCGATCGTCCTCGGCACCATCCCGCTGGCGACGATCGCCCGCATGACCCGTTCGTCGATGCTGGAGGTGCTGCAGGCGGACCACATCCGCGCTGCCCGGGCCAAGGGGCTGACGCCGTTCCGCGTCGTTTTCGTGCACGCGCTGCGCAACGCCATGATCCCGGTCGTCACCGTCATCGGACTTGCGACCGGCACGCTGCTTGCCGGCGCCATCCTCACCGAGACCATCTTCTCCTGGCCCGGCGTCGGCAAGTGGCTGGTCGAGGCGGTGCGCCGCCGCGACTATCCGGTGCTGCAGGGCGGCATCCTGCTGGTCGCCGGCACCGTCGTCGGTGTCAACCTGCTGGTCGACGTACTCTACGGCCTGCTCGACCCGCGCATCCGTCACGCCGCAGCAGGATGATGCCCCTGCCCACGACTTCCGGCATGGACGATCCCCCCGCGGTTGCGGTGGCCTCGCCGTGGAGGCTGTTCCGCCGCAGCCGCGGCGCCCTGGCCGGACTTGCGGTCATTGCCGTGCTGGCGGCGGCAGCGGTGCTGGCGCCGGTGCTGGCGCCGCACAACCCCTTCGAGCAGTTCCGCGATGCGCTGTTGCAGCCGCCGGCGTGGATGGCGGGAGGCAGCGGGCGGTTTCCGCTCGGCACCGATCCGCTCGGGCGGGATCTTCTGTCGCGGCTGCTGTGGGGTGGGCGGGTATCACTGACCGTCGGCGTTCTCGTCGTGGCAGCGGCGCTGCTTGCCGGCGTGGCGCTGGGCGTGCTCGCCGGCTTCGCCCGCGGGGCGATCGGGACGCTGGTGATGCGGCTGATGGACCTGATGCTGGCGCTGCCGAGCCTGCTGCTGGCGATCGTCGTCGTCGCCGTGCTCGGCCCGAGCCTGATCAACGCCGCCATCGCCGTCGGCGGGGTGCAGTTGCCGCACTTCGTGCGCCTCAGCCGCGGCGCGGTGCTGGCCGAGCTGGGCAAGGACTACGTGACTGCCAGCCGCATCGCCGGCGCCGGCCCGCTGCGCCTCGCCCTGTTCACCGTGCTGCCCAACTGCGCGCCGCCGCTGATCGTCCAGGCGACGCTCGGCTTTTCCACCGCGGTTCTCGACGTCGCCGCCCTCGGCTTCCTCGGGCTGGGGGCGCAGCCGCCGACGCCGGAGTGGGGAACGATGCTGGCGGACTCGCTGGCCTTCGTGCAACGCGCCTGGTGGGTGGTGACCTTCCCCGGCCTCGCCATCCTCGTCACCGTGCTCGCCTTCAATCTGCTGGGCGACGGGCTGCGCGACGTCCTCGACCCGCGGCTGAAACGCTGATGCCGTTGGTCGACATCAGCGGCCTGCGCGTCGACTTCGGCGATCGGACCCGGCCACTGCCGGCAGTCGAGGATTTTGCCCTGCGTCTCGACGAAGGTGCCGTCCAAGGGCTGGTGGGGGAATCCGGCTCCGGCAAAAGCGTCGCGATGCTGGCGGTCATGGGCCTGCTGGGAGCCGACGCACGGGTGACCGCCGACCGGCTGTGCTTCGCGGAGACCGATGTGCTGGCTCTCGGCCGCGCCGGGCGACGCGACCTTTTGGGCGGCGGGATGGCGATGGTGTTCCAGGATCCGATCGCCAGCCTCGATCCCTGCTTCCGCATCGGCACCCAGGTCGAGGAGACCATCGCCCGCCACGAGCGGCTCGGCCGCCGCGTCCGGCGCGAACGCGCCGTGGCACTGCTGCGCAGTGTCGGTATCCCGGCGGCGGAAAGCCGCCTTTCCGCCTTTCCGCACCAGCTTTCCGGCGGCATGTGCCAGCGGGTGATGATCGCCATCGCGCTTGCCTGCGGGCCGCGTCTGCTGATCGCCGATGAGCCGACGACCGCGCTCGACGTTACCGTCCAGGCGCAGATCGTCGATCTGCTGCTGGGCCTGCAGCGGCGCACCGGCATGGCGCTGCTGCTGGTCAGCCACGACCTCGCGCTGATCGCCGAGACGACGCAGCGAACCTCGGTGATGTATGCCGGGCGCATTGTCGAGGAGGGGCCGACGGCAGCGCTGGTGGCCCGGCCGCGGCACCCCTACACCCGAGCGCTGCTCGACGCCCTGCCGGAGCGGCACCGGCGCGGCGAGCGGCTGGCCGCCATCCCCGGCTCGGTGCCACCCCCGGGTGCCCGGCCCGCCGGCTGCGCCTTTCATCCCCGCTGCCCGCGGGCCCGCCCCGTGTGCGCCGAGGCGGCGCCGGCGCTGCTGGCCGAGGGCGCTGGCGCGGTGCGCTGCCACTTCCCCCTCGAACCCGTGCTGCCGCGATGATGCCGGTGCTGCGGGCCACCGCGCTCTGCCGGACCTATCCGGTCGGCCGCGGCCTGTTTCGCCGTCCGGCGCTGCTGCGCGCGCTCGATGATGTCTCCATCGAGGTGGCCGCCGGCCGGACGACGGCGGTTGTCGGCGAATCCGGATGCGGCAAATCGACGCTGGCGCGGCTGGCGGCGATGATCGAGGCGCCGTCGGCCGGCGCGCTGGAAATCGACGGCGTCGACGCGCTTGCCGCCCGAGGGAGTCAGCGCCGCCGGCTGCGTGCCGCGGTGCAGATGGTGTTCCAGAACCCCTACGCCTCGCTCGATCCGCGCAAGACGGTCCGCCGGGCGGTCGAGGAGCCGCTCGCCATCCACGGCCACCTGACCCGGCGGGAGCGGCGCGGGGCGGCTGCTGCCATGCTGCAGCAGGTGGGACTACGCGGCGACCACGGCCAGCGCTACCCGCATCAGCTTTCTGGCGGCGAGCGGCAGCGGGTGGCCATTGCCCGGGCACTGATGCTGCAGCCCAAGCTCGTCATTGCCGACGAGCCGACATCCGCCCTCGATCTGTCGGTGCAGGCGCAGGTCCTCAACCTGCTGCTCGACCTGCAGCAGGCGCAGGGTGTCGCCTACCTGCTGGTCTCCCATGACCTGCCGCTCGTTCGCCTCATCGCCGACGCCGTGCTGGTCCTCTACCTCGGGCGCACGGCGGAGCAGGGACCGGCGGACGTCGTCTTCCAGCGCCCGCTGCATCCCTATACCCGCGCGCTGCTGGCGGCGGGGCCGCGACTGGCATCAACGCCGCCGCGCCGCCGGTCGCCGCCGATCGGCGAGCCGCCGTCACCACTGGATCCGCCGCCCGGCTGCGCCTTCCATCCCCGCTGCCCCCATGCCACGGCTGTCTGCGCCACGCAGCGTCCGCTGCCGCGGCTTGTGGCCGGACGGCTCGTTGCGTGTCACCACGCCGACGTGATCTGACCTCTGCGCAATGTTCGACAGAGGCGCTCAGCAGCGCTATATCGGTGCAGGTGGGCGCAGAAGGTTTACGGCACGACACATGATGGAGACAGTCGAAGGAGCGACTGGCGACAGGTGGTTTGCGGAGGTCGCGGCTCCAGCCGACGTCCGCCTCATTGAGGCGCTCAGCGATCAGGCGGTCTGTTGGGCGATCGAGCGCCGTTTCGGCGAGGTGAAAGAGGTGCTCGCGGCCGGCGCTACGCCCCCACGTCTTCGGATGCGGGGTGAACTCTACGAGATCCTCGAGTTTCTGGCCGCCGCTGCGGCAACCGGCCGGCACCACCTGTTCGAGGATTATATACAGTGGCTGCGCGACGTCTTCGGCTCCCGGATGCGGAAAGACGACGGGCTGCCCGCCATGCTCCGCCTGCTTCACGATTTCTTCGGGCAACGGCTGGGGCCGATGTCCGCCGAGCCGGTGACCCGGCTCATTTCTGCAGGGATTTCAATTGCGGATGGTGCCGTTACCCGGCTGCCACAGCCGCCTGTTTTTCCGGCACCACTCGCTGGCGCCGATGAATTGGCGCGCTGCCTCGTCGCCGGGAACATCGGCGGCGCCCGGGCAATGGTGCGGCGATTGGATGCGGGCGGCCTCGGCTACGTGCAGATCGCCACCCGACTCTTTCAACCAGCGCTTTATGCTGTCGGTCAACTCTGGCAGCGCAACGAGATCACGGTCGCTCAAGAACATCTGGCATCGGCAATTGCACAAACCATTTTAACACAGATGTTCATTCGCGACGACTTCTTGCCGAGACGCGACGATAAGGCATTGTTTGCCTGTGTTTCCGGAAATAGCCACGCACTCGGCTTGCGGCTCGTCTGTGATGCGTTCGAACTGAAGGGCTGGTCCGTGCAGTTTGTCGGATCGAGCGTGCCCGCCGAGGCGTTGATCGCGCATATCGACAGCTGGCGGCCGCAGCTCGTCTGCCTGTCTGCGTCTCTGGTTCCGCAGTTGCCGGAGCTTCGTCGTCTGGTTGCCGAGATCAGGGCGACCTTTGGAGGCCGACGGCCTGCCGTTATCGTGGGGGGGCTGGCGACCAACGAAATTGCCAGCATCTGGGAGTGGATCGGGGCGGATGAGTGGTTTCCCGACGCCGAGGCGGCGTCGGCAAGAGGGGGATGAAGTGAGTTACGCGTCCACCGCAGAATCGTGGCCAGGGGCCCGCATTCCCGAGTTTGTCCGCAACCTGATGACGGCGGCGATCGCGGTGATCAGCCGGGACGGCATTCTCATCGATGCCAATCGAGGCTTCTTCAACCTTGTGCCGGAATCGATGACGGCGGCTGATATGCTCGATGTCCGTGATCTGTTTATCAGCCCGCGCTTCGAGGAGTTCGCCATCCGCTCTCCGGCCCGTCCCGGCGGGGCCATCTACGATGGCATCTTCAATGTCGGCAGCATCGACGATGCCGTCATCTCCCTGCGCGGCAGCGTTTATGCGCAGTCCGACAGCGTCCTGCTGGTTGCTGAACACGAGGTCGCCCAACTGGACCTGCTGCGGGCGCGCCTGTTGCGGCTGAACGATGAACTGGCGACGGAGCAACGGCGGCTGGCGGCTGCCCTGCGCGAGATAAAGCGGCAGCGGTCGCGCGCCGACGACGCGGTCCGCGACCGGGATGCCATCCGCGCCCTCGCCCAGTCGGATTTAGGGCACCCGCTCTCGTCGTCCCAGGGTCTGGTTGAGGCGAGTCTGACCGAGACGGCCAGAACCACGGCGGAAAGGGCGCATTCGGGCAACCCCGCCGATTAGGCACATGATCAAGAGGTCGGCACGCGCTGCCGGCTGTGCAGGGGTGACCACGATGTCATCCCAGGGGGCATACCGAGGGTACGCCGGTTGCCATCTACTGGGAGCCCCATTGGGGGATTTGAACGAAGCGACGGAGCGATGCGGTCAGCCGGCGTGTGCGGCGCTTCGGTTTGCGCGCCTGGAGAAGCGCGGGTTCGACGAGACGGGTGTCATGGAAGGTAATCCGGGGGTCTTGCCGCAATCGGTCGAATTCCGTCTCGAATTCGCTCGCGAGCCGCTCGGCAAAAGCGGCAACGGCGGGGTCCGGGAAGCGCAGCGGCACCTTGCCGAAGCTTTGATTCCACATCTCCGACAAAAACAGCTGCATGAGATAGTCACGCATCGCCTTTGTCGTCGCGGGATCCACGCCTTGCTGATGGGTGATGGCGTTGAACGCGCGGAGGGTTTCGATTTCGATGGTGCCCATCGAGACATTTGCGGGAGCCATCGCCGGGTCGGGGGGGACATCGAGCCCGATGATATCGCCAACCACCTTCAGCAGCGCCGCGGGGTCGGAGGAGTACGCCAGAATCAGCGAGACCCTGCTTGGGTTTAGCGCTTCGGTGAACTTCCGGGCGAGGGCTGGCTGCAACGTGGGGGAGTTCGCGGCGAATGACGGAATGTCGCTCGATGGGTAGAGGGCACCGTGCTTGACTTCTTCCTGCCAGATCGACAGAACGCGACGGGCGACCGGCGTGAACGTGCAGATCAGGTGCACGGGATGGCGCTCAAGCGCCTTGGCCAGCTTGTCCATGCCGGTGAAGAAGGCGATGGAAAAATCCTCGGCACTCAAGACAAGCTGTCTTACTCCCTTACCGGCCGCTTCTGAAATAACATCGGCAAGCGGAGCGACAGGCTGAATGTCAGTTCTTACACCCAAGGTGTGCCAGGCAAGCAAAGCGTGCCCTGGGCCGTGCCCATCTGGTATTGGTGGATAATAAAATTGCTTCTTTGTTTTTCGAGTGTGCTTTTTCAGGAATTTTTGAACACTCGTCGTGCCAGTCTTATGAGGTCCAATATGAAGGACGATTTCCATCGAACAGTCGTTCCTTGAGCAGCGTCAATCCGAACTTGCTGAAAAGGTGAGTGCGATACCTCGTACAGTCCCGACTTTTGAGCCAAGGACGATGGCAGAGGGACGAACCTCGCAATAGCAAGCCTTTGTTATTGTCTCCTTCCCCAGAAGGGCTAGGGCTACAGGATAGCATGGGGGTTGTGGGCGGCGTCAAGGGACACCTTGCGATGCCGAAAACCGGCGCGCAGTCAAGCTGACGGATGTGGCTTGTCGGAGACGTGAACGCCGCGTCCGCCGGCCGCGGCCGGCACAGCAGGGTGCTTATGCCGGTGGCACTGCTCGCAGCGGGCTGGGGGGCCTGGGCTCAGGCGTCGAGGTTGGCAACCTTCAGCGCGTTGGTCTCGATGAAGTCGCGCCGCGTCTCGACGGTATCGCCCATCAGCGTCGAGAACACCTCCTCGGCATCATCGGCGTGGCTCACCCGCACCTGCAGCAGCGTCCGAGCATGGGGGTCGAGCGTCGTCTGCCACAGCTGGTCGGGGTTCATCTCGCCGAGGCCCTTGTAGCGCTGGATCGCGACGCCCTTGCGTCCAAGGGCGGAGACTGCATCGACCAGCGCCACCGGCCCGCTCACCGGGTGCTCCTTGTCCTTGACCCGCAGGGTGCCGGGCTTGCCGTAAAGGTGCTGCAGGGCATCGGCGCGGGCATTGAGCCGGCGTGCCTCGCTGGAATCGATGATGGCGGCATCGATCACGTGCCGCTCGCCGACCCCGCGCAGCGTGCGGGTAAAGACAAGGCCGCGCCTCCCGTTCGTCAGCGGCACGCCCTGCCAGCCGCGATTGGCGGGCTTCTCCTGGGTGTCCATCCGCCTGGCGATGGCCTCCGCGATCGACGCCGCTTTCGCCGGATCGGCGAGCACCTGCGGATCGAGAGCCCCGGCGAGAGCAGCCTGCTCGAGCACGCACAGCGGCAGGTGCTGGGCGAGGCGCTCCAGCAGGGTCTTGACGATGCGCGCTTCCTCGGCAAGGTCGCGCAGGTCGGCTCCGGCGCGCTCCTCTCCGGCGAAGCTGCGGAAAACGGCGCCTTCGTCGATGGCGGCGGCGAACAAATACTCCTGCAGCGCCGGATCGTCCTTCAGGTAAACCTCCGAACCGCCGCGCTTCGCCCGGTACAGCGGCGGCTGGGCGATGTAGAGGAAGCCCCGCTCGATCAGATCCGGCATCTGCCGGAAGAAGAACGTCAGCAGCAGCGTACGGATGTGGCTGCCGTCGACGTCGGCGTCGGTCATGATGATGATCTTATGGTAGCGGCATTTGTCGGCGTCGAAGTCCTCGCGGCCGATGCCGGTGCCGAGCGCGGTGATCAGCGTGCCGATCTCCGCCGAGCCCAGCACCTTGTCGGGGCGGGCCCGTTCGACGTTGAGGATCTTGCCGCGCAGCGGCAGGATCGCCTGGTTGGCCCGGTTGCGCGCCTGCTTCGCCGATCCACCAGCGGAATCGCCCTCGACCAGGAACAGCTCGCTCTTTGCCGGGTCGCGCTCCTGGCAGTCGGCCAGCTTGCCGGGCAGCGAGCTGATCTCCAGCGCGCCCTTGCGGCGGGTCAGCTCGCGCGCCTTGCGGGCCGCCTCGCGCGCGGCCGCGGCCTCGACGATCTTGGCGATTACCTTGCGGGCGTCGCCCGGGTTCTCCTCCAGCTAGCGATCGAGATGCTCGCCGACCAGCCCCTCGACCACCGGCCGCACTTCCGACGAGACCAGCTTGTCCTTGGTCTGCGAAGAGAACTTGGGATCCGGCACCTTGACTGACAGCACGCAGGTGAGCCCCTCGCGGGCGTCATCGCCGGTGATCCCGACCTTCTCCTTCTTCGCCACGGCGCTGGCCGCGTAAGCCTGGACGGTGCGGGTCAGGGCGCCGCGGAAGCCGGCGAGATGGGTGCCGCCATCCTTCTGCGGGATGTTGTTGGTGAAGCACAGCATCGTCTCGTGATAGCTGTCGTTCCACTGCAGCGCCGCCTCGACGATGATGCCCTCGCGCTCGCCGCGCAGGGTGATCGGCCGGGACGTCAGCAGCACCTTCGAGCGATCGAGGTAGGCGACAAAGGCGGCAAGGCCGCCCTCGTAGTGCAGCTCGATGGTGCGCGGGGTTACCGAGCGGGCGTCGATCAGCCGCATGCGGACCCCGGAATTGAGAAAGGCGAGTTCGCGCAGGCGGTGCTCCAGCGTCGCCGGGTCGAACTCGGTCTTGGTGAAGATCGCTGGCGACGGCAGGAACGTGAGCTGGGTCCCGGTAGCGGGCTTGCCGGCGCCGTCCACGGGGGCATCGCCGACAGCGGCGAGGGGGGCTTCGGCGTCGCCCTGGCGGAAGCGGATGAAATGCTCCTTGCCGGAGCGCCAGATGCGCAGGTCGAGCCAGTCCGAGAGCGCATTGACCACCGAGATGCCGACGCCGTGCAGGCCGCCGGAGACCTTGTAGGAGTTCTGGTCAAACTTGCCGCCGGCGTGCAGCCGGGTCATGATCACCTCGGCGGCGGAGACGCCCTCTTCCTGGTGGATATCGACGGGAATGCCGCGGCCGTTGTCGGTGACGGTTACCGACCCGTCGGCGTTGAGCTGGACCTCGACCGTATCACAGTAGCCGGCGAGCGCCTCGTCGATGGCGTTGTCCACCGCCTCGTAAACCATGTGATGCAGGCCGGAGCCGTCATCGGTATCGCCGATGTACATGCCGGGACGCTTGCGGACGGCGTCGAGGCCGCGCAGCACCTTGATCGAGGTGGCATCGTAGGTTTCGGCGGCGTCGTGGGCGGCGTCGGTCATCGGGCGGGTCTCAGGGGATGCTCACACATCGGAGGACTCCTCGCGGCGGAGCGTCGTGAGCGGCGTCGCGTCGAGGGGGACGATCTGCGCATCGCGCAGAGGCCGGAACGGCGTGCCGTCGCAGCCAGCGTACCAGGCCTGCGCCGCCATCGCGGTGATGGCGGCGAAGACGGCAAGGCGGTGGCGTTCGTCGAGGTGGGCGATCACCTCGTCGAGCAGCAGGAGCGGCGGGATGCCGCGCTCGCGATGCTGCAGGCGGGCGCCGGCGAGGACGAGGGCGATCAGCAGCATCTTCTGCTCGCCGGTCGAACACAGCGCGGCTGGACGACCGGAGGTACCCTGCAGGACGCGCAGATCGGACCGGTGCGGGCCGACGGCGGCCCCTCCCGTCCGCGCGTCGGCGGTCCGCAGCGTCGCCAGCGCCGTCCGCAGGCGGTCCTCCGCTTCCAGCGCCGGCACGTCGTCGAGCCAGTCCTCGACGGTGCCGCTGGCGGCAACCGCAACGGCGGGAAAGTCACCCCGCTGCTCGGCGGCGAGGCGCGATAGCTGTGCGGCCGCCTGCCGGCGGGCGGCGGCAACGGCGATGGCGTGCTCCGCCATCGTCGCCTCCACCGCGTCCAGCCAGATCGGATCCGGTCGGTCCTGCCGAAGCAGTGCCGAGCGCTGCTGCAGGGCACGCTCGTAAGCACCGACGCGGCGCGCGTGGGCCGGGTCGATCCCCCACACCAGGCGGTCGAGGAACCGTCGCCGGGCCGAAGGCGATTCGCCGAACAGCCGGTCCATCTCCGGCGTCAGCCAGATGGCCGGCGCCGTCTCCGCGAGCCGGCCGCGATCGCGAACCGGCTCGCCGTCGATGCTGATCCGCCGCCGCTCGCGCGTCTCTGCGGCCTCGCCGGCGTAGCTCGCCGTTATGTCGGTGGGAATGGCGGCCGCTTCGATGCGGGCCCGGACCATCCAGCTGGCAGCGGTCCCGGATGCGTCGGTCCGCAGCACCTCGGCGAGGCGCGCCCGTCGCAGCCCACGCCCCGGCGTCAGCAGCGACAGGGCTTCCAGGACGCTGGTCTTGCCGGTGCCGTTGGCGCCCAGCAGCACCACGGAAGGTTCGTGCAGGTCGAGACAAAGCGCCCGGTGGCAGCGAAAATCGCGCAACGTCAACCGGGAAACAGCAAGCAAGGCACAAGCCGGTGGCGTATCACACCCCACCCGGAAGACCGTATCCAGTATCAAGACTCCGAACAGTCAGATGTGCCTACACCCGCATTGGCATCAGCACGTAGATCGCACTCTGGTCGCCGAGTTCGTGCAGGATCGTGGGCGACGCCGCATCGGCCATCAGCAGCCGCGCGTTCTCGCCATCGATCTGTTCAGCGATATCCAATAGATAGCGCGAGTTGAAGCCGATCTCCATGGTATCGCCGCCGTAGCGGACCTCCAGCTCTTCGCTGGCACTGCCGTGTTCCGGACTGTTTGCCGACAATTCCAGCGTGCCGTTGCCAAGCTTCAGCTTGACCGCCCGGGACCGGTCGTTGGAGATCGCCGAGACCCGGTCGACGGCGTCCTTGAAATCGCGGCAGGCGACGTCGAGCTGCTTGTCGTTGTGCTCGGGGATCACCCGCTGGTAGTCGGGGAAGGTGCCGTCGATGAGTTTCGATGTGAGCAGCGCCGGGCCGATGCTGAAACGGATCTGGGTCTCCGAGATCGCCAGCTCCAGGTCCTCGCCCTGCTCATCGATGACCTTGCGCACTTCCGCCACCGTCTTGCGCGGAATGATCACCCCGGGCATACCGCTCGCCCCTTCCGGCAGGGGGATCTCGACGCGCGCCAGCCGGTGTCCGTCGGTCGCCACCGCCCGCAGCACTTCGACACCGTCCTGCTGGGAGGTGTGAAGATAGATGCCGTTCAGGTAGTACCGCGTCTCCTCGGTGGAGATGGCAAACCGGGTACGATCGATCAGCCCGCGCAACCCGGCGGCGGGCAGCCGGAAGCGGAATGGCAGCTCGCTCGAGGTGAGGGACGGAAAGTCCTCGACCGGCAGGGACGCAAGGGTGAAGCGGGAGCGCCCGCAGCGCAGGGTCAGCCGCTCGCCGCCCGCGTCCGACTGCAGCTCGACCTGAGCGCCGTCGGGCAGCTTGCGGACGATGTCGTAGAGCGTGTGCGCCGGCACGGTGGTGGCGCCGGCACCCAGGATCTCGGCGGGGACCGACTCGACGATCTCCAGGTCCATGTCGGTAGCGGTCAGCCGCAGCTCGCGATCCTCGGCCTGCAGCTTCACGTTCGAGAGAATCGGAATCGTGTTCCGCCGCTCGACGACGCTTTGCGCATGTCCCAGGGACTTCAACAGGTGAGCGCGTTCGATGGTGACTTTCATCGCCTCAGATGATCCGACTAGGCAGGTCCCGGATACCGGCAGTCAGAACCGAACCACCGGCTTCGCTGACGGTCCGTTTGACCGCTCGCAGGCCAGTCCGCCGGCGACAGGACTGCCACCAGCAAGCCTGACTATATCAAAGTTCGCAGCGGCGTAGGGAATTCCTGGATGGCCCCCGCGGGTTTTCCGTCAGCCCTGGAGGACCCGCTTCAGCAGCTCCAGGTCTTCGGCAAAGGCGGCATCGGTATCGCGCAGTTCCTCCACCTTGCGGACGGCGTGCATCACGGTGGTGTGGTCGCGGCCGCCGAATTTCCGGCCGATTTCCGGCAGCGAGCGCGACGTCAGGTGCTTCGACAGGTACATCGCCACCTGCCGCGGCCGGGCCACCGCGCGGGCCCGGCGCGCCGAGTACATGTCCGCGATGCGCATGTTGAAGTGGGCCGCAACCTGCTTCTGGATGTCCTCGATGGTGATGCGCCGGTCGTTGGCCCGCAGCAGATCGTGCAGCACTTCCTGGGTTGTCTCCAGCGTGATGGCGCGACCGATGAGCTGAGCGTGCGCGACGACGCGGTTCAGCGCTCCTTCCAACTCGCGGACGTTCGAGGAGATGCGGTTGGCGAGAAACTCGGTGACCTTCTGCGGCACCTCGACGCCAAGCTGGTCGGCCTTCGATTGCAGGATGCCGAGACGAAGCTCGTAAGTGGTGGCGTGGATGTCGGCGACCAGCCCGCAGTTGAGCCGCGACTTCAGCCGCTCCTGCATTCCCTCCAGGTCCGACGGCGACTTGTCGGCGCTGAGCACGATCTGCCGTCCCTGATCGACCAGGGTATTGAACGTGTGAAAAAATTCCTCCTGGGTCGATTCCTTGCCGCTGATGAACTGGACGTCGTCGATCATCAGCACGTTGACCGAGCGGAACTGCTCCTTGAAGTCGACGGTGTTCTGCTCGCGCAGGGCACGGATGAACCGGTACATGAATTTCTCGGCGGAAAGATAGATGACCGTCCGCTGCGGGTCCTGCTTGCGGATGTCCCAGGCGATGGCATGCATCAGGTGCGTCTTGCCGAGGCCGACGCCGCCGTAAAGGAAAAGCGGATTGAACGGTACACGGCTGGCAGCGGCGACGCGCTTGGCCGCGGCATAGGCGAACTCGTTCGGCTTGCCGACGACGAAGTGCTCGAAGCTGAAGCGCTGGTCGAGCGGGGCGCTGATCTCGTCAAGGCCGTCGCTGTTACCGTTCATCGGGACAGCCCCGTGCCCGTGCCCGGCGCCGTGCCCGGCCCGTCCTGGGTGTCCCGAAAGCGGTGGCGATACCCCGGCGCCCAGGCCGGCCTCGGCGTCGTTGGACGGAACGCGGTCGGCATTGACGATGATGTCGATGCCTTGCACCGACGGGTTCTCACCCCCCCACAGCGCCCGAAGCCGGTCCGAGTAGTGGGCAACCACCCAGTCCCGCATGAAGCGGGTGGGTACCGTCATGGTGACAAGGCCCCCCTGGGCGCCGCGAACCACCATTGGCTTCAGCCAGCTGCGGTATGCGGCCTCACCGATCTCGGCCCGTAAGAGGCCGCTGACGCGCTTCCACTGTAAAGAGAGAGAAGAAGAGCACTCGCTGTTCATGTCGGACCCGCTGTCGTTAGCAATGGTACCCAGTCGGGTGGGCGGGAAAATTTGCACGGGCCAACCGGGAGAGGGGACGACCTCGGCCGCCTGTTCTGGGGCCATCGACGCGAAACCATTCGGACAGCGGTGCACGCAGCGTCGTCCCAACAATTTCTATTCCCTTGGAGACAGAGTGACTCCCGTCTATCCGGCGGCTGCGCCGGTCGCTACCGAATTACGGGTATAAGATGCCCTAAAAGCCCGCAATCAGGCACCGCCCGAATGCAACTTCCCCACAAGTATGTCCCGGCAACTCCGTTAGTACTTTCGCCGGTTCGGGCCCGGTCTCGCTTAATCACAAGTGCAACGATCAACTGCGCAAGCGCCCCCGCTACTCTTCAGACGGCAAAAACCTCCTGCCCCTCTTCATCGGGAGGCTCAACTGCGGTGTTATTACTCTTGATTTCGGATGCAGCAGAACCTTACTGACAGCGGCTGCGGCGCGCAACGTGACCGAATCCAGAACGGTAAAAAAAATCTGATTGACACGCGCGCGCACAACAACAACGGCTGCCGACGTGCCTTCGGCAGGCCACAATCCAATATTGACTGAATAGCTGTGGGGGCGGGTCAGCGCTCTACCGGCGAGCGCGTCAGGCCGACATCCCCTTGATACGTCGGGCCAATCTCGACAGCTTGCGGGCAACTAGGTTGCGATGGACCACCCCTTTGCTGGCGCCCCGCATCAACTCCGGCTGTGCCCGCCCATAGGCGGCAAGGGCCTCTTCCTTGTTTCCCACGGCAATCGCCGTTTCCACCTTGCGCAGGAAGGTACGGATGCGGGATACGCGCGAGCGATTTATTTCCGTACGCTTCTTCGTCTGCCGGATGCGCTTCTTGGCGGAAGCATGCTGAGCCATTGCGAAACCTTCTTCAAAATCCTTGGTTCGAGGCGGCCTCTTGTAGTCACCGTCCCCGGCAACGTCAATGGCAACGCCAAAACGACCGCCTGCCACGCCGGCGGCATGATTCGCTGGTGAGGCGGCCTGTGCCGGGCGGCCGAGCCACAGCCCGAACCGCCCGGCCGCCGGTTAGCGGTTGCGGAACTGCGGCTTGCGCTTCTCCGCAAAGGCGTTCATGCCTTCCTTCTGATCCTCGATGGCGAAGATGGCGTGGAACATCCGCCGCTCGAACTTCACGCCCTCGGCCAGCGTCGTCTCGAAGGCGCGGTTGACGGCCTCCTTGTTGATCAGCGCGATCGGCCGCGACAGCCGGGCGATCTTCTCGGCCGCCTTCATCGTCTCGTCCATCAACTCGGCGGCCGGCACCACGCGGGAGACGAGGCCGGAGCGCTCCGCCTCTTCCGCCTTCATGTTGCGGCCGGTGAGGCACATGTCCATCGCCTTGGCCTTGCCGACGGCGCGGGTCAGCCGCTGGGTGCCGCCGGCGCCGGGGACGGCGCCGATCTGCGCCTCCGGCTGGCCGAAGACGGCGGTGTCGGCGGCGATGATGAAGTCGCACATCATGGCGAGCTCGCAGCCGCCGCCAAGGGCAAAGCCGGCGACCGCAGCGATCACCGGCTTGCGGCACTGCGCCGTCCGCTCCCACGCCGAGGTGATGAAGTCCTCCAGGTAGCAGTCCATGAAGGACTTGTCCTTCATCTCCTTGATGTCGGCGCCGGCGGCGAAGGCCTTCTCGCTGCCGGTGATGACGATGGCGCCGATCGCATCGTCGGCCTCGAACGCATCGAGCGCCTGACCGAGCTCGGCAACGAGCTGGTTGCACAGCGCGTTCAGAGCCTTCGGCCGGTTCAGCGTGATCACTCCGACCGCACCGCGCGTCTCGGCGATGATCATCTCGTACGCCATGTCCGTTTCTCCCTTAAGTCCCATGATTTCCCGGACGGCCTTGCCGATCAGCGCTGTCGGTGGCCGCAATAGAAGGTCGAACGGCCGCTCTGTACAATCCGGTGGATGCCCCCTGTGCGTGCCAGTTGGCAGCGGCATCCGGGACACGGCTCGCCCGGACGCCCGTATACAGCGAAACCATGCTGGAATAAACCGAGTTCGCCCGATGGGTGGCGGTGGTCGCGCAGGCTGGAGCCGCCTGCGGCAATCGCCGCTTCGAACACCGCCCGGATGGCGCTCACCAGTCGCGCGATGCCGGCCCGCGTCACCGTTCCCGCCGCCCGCGTCGGCGAAAGGCGGGCGCGGAACAGGCTTTCCGAGGCGTAGATGTTGCCCATGCCGGCGACGACGCGCTGGTCGAGCAGGGCCGCCTTCAGCGGTGCCAGCCGGCCCGCCAGCTTCTCCCCCAGGTACGCGTCGGTGAACCCCGGACCGAGCGGATCGGGGCCGAGGCTGGCGAGGCAGGGGTGCCGGTCGAGTTCGGATGTCGCCACGAGGTCCATGAACCCGAACCGCCGCGGGTCGTGGAAGCGCACCGTTACACTGTCGTCGGTGCGGATCACCACGTGATCGTGAACGGCGAGCGGCGGCGGCGCGCCGGGGTGCACGCAGAAGCGCCCGGACATGCCGAGATGGGCCAGCCACACCTCGTCCTGATCGAGGCGGATCAGCAGGTACTTGCCGCGCCGCCCGATATCCTCGATCCGCCGTCCCTCCAGCCGCCGGGCAAAGCCGTCCGGCAGCGGGAACCGCAGGTCGGGCCGGCGCTGCACGACGTCCACCAGCCGCCGGCCGGCAAGAGCGGGCAGCAGCCCGCGACGAACGGTCTCGACCTCTGGCAGTTCGGGCATGGCGGCAAGCTAGCGCGATCCGCGGGCTTCCGCTATGGTCGCCGCCATGTCCGGCACCAGCTCGAACCAACACCCTGGCGCTCCCGGCGATCCGGGAGAAGCGACGACGCACTTCGGCTTTCGCACCGTGCGCGCGACAGACAAGCGCTCGCTGGTCGGCGCCGTCTTCGATTCCGTCGCCTCGCGTTACGACCTGATGAACGACCTGATGAGCGG
>JBDHSN010000029.1:0-24025 GCA_039808105.1 Rhodospirillales bacterium | reverse complement strand
ATCGCTGCTCTCGCCAACGACCACGATCCCGACCGCACCGATCACCTCGGCATCGCCGCCATCGACGGCAAAGTCCTGGCCGTGGGTGCGCCGGTCACCCTGGCCTCGGGGGCGGTCGTCTCGCTCGCCGCCGACGACACCCTGAGCTGGGACCCGCGCAATGCCTACGCCGCGCTCGCTGCCGGGCAGCGGGGGACGGATGCCTTCACCTACACGGTGCACGACGGGCACGGCGGCAGCAGCACCGCCCTGGTGCAGGTGAGCGTCGAGGGCCGCAACGATGCCCCCGTCGCCGCCGCCGATGCCGTTGCCGCGAGCGCCGGGACGCGCCTGACCATCGCCGCAGCGACCTTGCTGGCCAATGATGCCGATATCGACACCGGCGATGCCGTGCACGTCATCGGAGTCGATGCGGCCGGAGCCACCGGTGCGGTCGGCTTCGACGGCACCGCCATCACCTGGGATCCCCTCGACCGCTTCCGCGGCTTAAGCGAGGGGGAGACGGCAACGGATACGTTCTCCTATCGCGTCGGCGACGACGGCGGGGCGGTCGCCACCGGCAGCGTTGCGGTGACCGTCCACGGGGTCAACGACCGGCCGGTCGCACTCGCCGATGCCGGGACGACCGATGAGGATACGGCGGTCACCCTGCACGTCCTTGCCAACGATACCGATCCGGATCTGCACGATCGCCTCAGCGTGTCGTCGCTGGATACGAGCGGGACGGCGGGCAAGGTCACGATCGGCGACCACGGCTCGCTGCTCTACGATCCGCGCGGGGCTTTCGATGCGCTCAACGCCGGTGACGTCGCCTACGATACCTTTCGCTACCGCATCGCCGACGGGCACGGCGGCACCGATGAAGCCAGCGTCACCGTCACCGTCACCGGCCGTCCCGATGCCGAGCGCCTGGTCGACAGCTTCGAGATCCCGTTCTCCCTGGCCAACCGCAGCAACGCCAGCGCCACGACGGTGACCCAGTACCAGGAGACCGACGGCGCGCGCGGCTTCTACCA
The DNA here is from genome assembly GCA_039808105.1 of Rhodospirillales bacterium. Taxonomy (GTDB): domain Bacteria; phylum Pseudomonadota; class Alphaproteobacteria; order Rhodospirillales; family Defluviicoccaceae; genus Defluviicoccus. The sequence continues at coordinate 23,009 of JBDHSN010000029.1, read as the reverse complement.
GCCCACTGACGGCGCGAGCATGGCGCGGCTCGAGGCGGCCGGCGGCACCACGGCGGCGCAGACCGAGACGTTTCTCGGCCAGCCGGCCGGCACCCTGCCGAAGGACATCGACGGCAGCTTTCCCTCGCAGGGCTCGGCGGCTAAGCTGACGCTCAGCGTCCAGGCGGGCGACGAGATCTCGTTCGACTGGATGTTCGATGCCCGCGACTTCGTCGTCAAACCCGCCGACGGCAAGGCCGACAACGATCTCGCAGTGTTTTCGGTAACCGGCGACGGATCACCCCACCTCTACCTGCTGTCCGATGTCCGCCATACCGGCGACCAGGGTGCCAGCGGCTGGCGAACGTCGGTGTACACGGCGACCAGGTCGGGCGACCTCACCCTCGGCTTTGCCTGCGTCAACGACCGCGTCCAGGGCTCGCCGGTGACGGAGAACTCGGTGCTGCTGCTCGACAACGTCCGCCTGAACCGCGCCTTCGGCCCCGGCTACCAGCTCGTCGACACCCAGGACAGCGGGCATTTCGAGACCCTGATGCACGCCTGAGCCCGGCGGGGTGGCCGGCAACGGTCCCACCCCGCGGCGCCCCGCTGCGGTGCCACGGCGGCTCGCCTCCGACGATCCGGGCAAGCGAAATTTCTCGCGCAACGCGCGTCGTCACAGCTGCCGCCACCATCAGCTGCTTATGCTCGACCTTAACTCTGACGAATTCGAGAGAAGGTCGTGCGGAACCAATCACGCCCGAGGGTCCTGGTAAAGGACGATGCCATCGCCACCCGCGTCCGGTTGCGTCTGGCCTTCCGCCGGCGGGCCCTCGGTCTTGCGCCCGAACTGCTCGACGTCGTCTGCGGCCTGCGGCGCGGGACGATCGCCCGCCTGGAATCGGGCAAGAGTCGGGTGACCGCCCTTCACCTGTTCCGGCTGGCAGCAGTGCTCGACGTCGGGATCGACTGGTTTTTCGCGACTGCCGAGCCGCTGCCCCGGCACCCGGAGCTGTCGGCGGCTGCGCAGCAGGGCCCGGGCTACGACGAGATGCGCCAGTTTCTCGAGGTGTTTGTTCACCTCGACAGCCGGCGGATCCGCGCCGAAATCCGCGGGCTCATCGATGCCGTCGTCGATCACCCTTGCGGTAACCGTCGCGGTTGCTTACCAGTTGCAAAGGAGCTCTCGCCCATGCCGTAAGAGGCCGCCGGGACCGGATGATCGATCTGCAAAGCGTCGTGCTGCTCGTCGCCGCCGGCTTCCTCGGCGGCGCGATCAATGCCATTGCCGGCGGCGCCACCTTCTTCACCTTCCCGGCGATGATGGCCTCGGGACTGGGCGCGGTGTCGGCCAACGCGTCGAACACGGTCGCGCTGGCGCCGTCCAGCTTCGTCGCCTTCATCGCCATGCGGCAATACCTCGCGGGCTCGCGCCACCTGCTGGTGTCGTTCCTCATCCTGGGCGTGCTCGGCGGCGCCCTCGGCGCCTGGCTGGTGCTGTGGCTGGGTGACGAGCGGTTCCGCGCCTGCGTGCCGTGGCTGCTGCTGATCGCCACGGTGCTGTTCGCGGTGGGGCCATGGATCGTGCGGGGGATGAAAGCGGCCAAGCTCGAGCACGAGCATCTCGGCGTGCGCATCTTCGGCCATATCTTCCAGGCGCTGATCGGCATCTACGGCGGGTTTTTCGGCGCCGGCATGGGTATGGTGACGCTGGCTGGCCTGACCCTGCTCGGCCTCACCGACATCCGGTCGATGAATGCACTGAAGAACCTGTTCACCTCGCTGTGCAACGCCATCGCCGTCATCGTCTTCATTGTCGCCGGCGCGATCAGCTGGCCGCACGCGCTGGTGATGATGGCGGGTGGGGTCGTCGGCGGCTTCGCCGGCGGCAAGCTTGGCAACATCCTGCCGCCCGCCCGCGCCCGACTGATGGTCACCACCGTCGGGACGGTGCTGACCATCGCCTACTTCATCAAGGGCTGACACGCTCGGGCTCGCCAAATGGGCACGTCGCTCGCCGCGACGGCTGATCGACCCCGGGCCGAGGCGGGCGCCCGCGGCGGCGCCCGCGCGCCATCCGACCCCCGCACCGCATCGCGGCGCCCGCCGGTTGAGGGCTCGCACCGGCAGCGGGGCGCATTTTGCCGATCCCGCCGGATCGCTGGCGTGGTAGACAGGCGGACGTCGGCGGAAGCGAGGGGAGGGCATGGCGCAGCCTGAGTTCGTCCACTTGCGGGTGCACACCGCCTACTCCCTCTCCGAGGGGGCGATCCGGGTCAAGGAGCTGCCGGGGCTGTGCCGGCAGCTCGGCATGCCGGCGGTCGCCGTTACCGATACCAACAACGTCTTCGGCGGCATGGAGGTCTCCACCGTGCTGCGCGAGAAGGGCATCCAGCCGATCATCGGCTGCCAGCTGTCGCTCTCGCCGCCGGCTGCTTCCGGTGCCGGCCGCCCCGCCGCCGGGCGCGCCCCGGCGAGCCGCGAGGCGGTGGTGCTGCTGGTGCAGAACGCGACCGGCTGGGGTAACCTGCTGCGGTTGCTGGCGGAAGCCTATGCCGGCGCCGACGGCGATCCCGATCCGCACGTGCCGCTCGCCAGTCTCTGCGGTCATGCCGACGGTCTGATCCTGCTGACCGGCGGGGTGGACGGACCGCTGGCCCGCCCGCTGCTCGATGGCCGCACCGATGTCGCCCAGGCCACGGCGGCGCAGCTTCACGCCGCCTTCGGCGATCGTCTCTACGTCGAGCTGCAGCGTCACGGCACGGAAGCCGAGCAGGCGGTCGAGCCGGCGCTGCTGGCGCTGGCCCGCGATCACGGCCTGCCCATCGTCGCCACCAACGACGTCTACTTTGCCGGCGCCGGGGTGTACGAGGCGCACGACGCGCTGCTATGCATCGCGCAAGGTGTCCATATCGCCGACGGCAACCGGCGGCGGCTGACCCGCGAGCACGGCTTCAAGAGCGCCCCGGAGATGCGGGCGGCGTTCGCCGATCTGCCCGATGCCATCGCCAACACCGTGCTGATCGCCCGGCGCTGCGCCTTTGCCATCGACAAGGTCAAGCCGATGCTGCCGCCCTACGACTGCGGCGAAGCCGGCGGCGAGGAGGCGGCGCTGCGGGCGCTGGCGGCCGAAGGCCTCGATGCGCGGCTGCGCGCCATGGCGGAGGGGCCGCCCGCCGGATTCCAGCAGAAAGACTACCGCGAGCGGCTGGACTATGAACTCGGCGTCATCTGCCAGATGGGCTTTGCCGGCTATTTCCTGATCGTCTCCGAGTTCATCCAGTGGACCAAGGGCCACGGCATCCCGGTGGGGCCGGGACGCGGCTCCGGCGCCGGTTCGGTCGTCGCCTGGTCGCTGCAGATCACCGACCTCGACCCGTTGCGCTTCGGCCTGCTGTTCGAGCGCTTCCTCAATCCCGAGCGCGTCTCGATGCCGGACTTCGACATCGACTTCTGCCAGGACCGGCGCGACGAGGTGATCCGCCACGTCCAGGAGAAGTACGGCGCCGACCGGGTGGCGCAGATCATCACCTTCGGCAAGCTGCAGGCGCGCGCGGTGCTGCGCGATGTCGGCCGGGTCCTCGGCCTGCCCTACGGCCAGGTCGACCGCATCTGCAAGCTGGTCCCCAACAACCCGGCCAACCCGGTGAGCCTCGACGGGGCGCTGAAGGCGGAGCCGCAGCTGCAGGCGATGGTCGCGGAGGACGAGACCATCGCCCGGCTCGTCGATATCGCCCGCAAGCTGGAGGGCCTCTACCGCCACGCCTCGACCCATGCCGCCGGCGTCGTCATCGCCGACCGGCCGTTATCGGAGCTGATCCCGCTCTACCGCGATCCCCGCTCCGACCTGCTGGTCACCGGCTTCAACATGAAGTGGGTGGAGCAGGCGGGCCTGGTGAAGTTCGACTTCCTCGGGCTGAAGACGCTGACCGTGCTGGCGAAGACCGTCGAGCTGCTGCATGCCGGCCGCGGCGAGAGCATCGACGTCGCCGGCCTGCCGCTGGATGATCCGCTCACCTTCGAGATGCTCGGGCGCGGCGATACCGTCGGCGTGTTCCAGCTGGAAAGCTCCGGCATGCGCGACGTGCTGCGCAAGATGAAGCCGGACACCTTCGAGGACATCATCGCCGTCGTCGCTCTCTACCGGCCGGGGCCGATGGACAACATCCCCAGCTACATCCGCCGCAAGCACGGCGAGGAGAAGCCCGACTGGCTCTACCCGACGCTGGAGCCGATCCTGCGCGAGACCCACGGCATCATGATCTACCAGGAGCAGGTGATGCAGATCGCCCAGGAGCTGTCCGGCTACTCGCTCGGCGGTGCCGACCTGCTGCGCCGGGCGATGGGCAAGAAGATCAAGGAGGAGATGGACAAGCAGCGCGCCTCGTTCGTCGAGGGCGCCGTGGCCAAAGCCGTGCCGCACGCCAAGGCGAGCCAGATCTTCGATCTCGTCGCCAAGTTCGCCGGCTACGGCTTCAACAAGTCGCACGCGGCGGCCTACGCGCTGATCGCCTACCAGACGGCCTGGCTGAAGGCAAACCGGCCGCTGGAGTTCTTCGCCGCCTCGATGACCCTCGATCTCAACAACAGCGACAAGCTCGGCGGCTTCCGCCAGGAGCTGAGCCGGCTCGGCATCCGCCTGCTGCCGCCCGACGTCAACGCCTCGGAGGCGGCGTTCTGCGTCGAGCAGGGGGAGCACGGCGGCATCCGCTATGCCCTGTGCGGCATCAAGACGGTGGGCGAGCCGGCGGCCCGCCGGCTGATGGAGGAGCGCCAGCGCCGCGGCCCCTTCCGCTCCCTGGCCGACTTCGCCCAGCGCCTCGTCGGCCGCTTTCTGAACAAGCGGCAGCTCGAGAACATGGCGCGCGCCGGTGCCTTCGACAGCCTCGATCCCAACCGCCGGCGGGTTCACGACAGCGTCGAGGCGATGCTCCGCCTCGCCACCGCCGGCGAGGCCCGGGACAGCGACCAGATTGCCCTGTTCGGCGCCGCCGCCTTGCAGCAGGCGCCGCGGCTGCAGCTCGCCGATGTCCCCGACTGGCCGCCGATGCAGAAGCTGAGCGAGGAGCTGGAGGCAGTGGGTTTCTACCTCTCGGCCCATCCGCTCGACACCTACGCCGAAAAGCTGAAGCGGCTGAAGGTGACGCGCTGGGCCGACCTGCTGGCCTCGGGCCGCTCCAGCAACGTCCTGCTCGCCGGCACCGTTATCGGCCGCAAGGAGCGGACCTCGGCGAAGGGCAGCAAGTATGCCTTCGTCCAGCTTTCCGATACCTCCGGGGTCTTCGAGGTGACGGTGTTTTCCGAGGTGCTGGCGGCCGAGCGCGGCCGGCTGGAGGCGGGCTCGTCGCTGCTGCTGCACGTCACCGCGCAAGGCGACGGCGATGGCGTCCGCTGCGTCGTGCAGAAGCTGGAGCCGCTGGAGCGCGCCGTCGATCGCGTCTCCGACGGCATCGAGGTGTGCATCGACGACGACAGGCCGCTCGCCGCCATCGTCGCCGCGCTCGCCGAGGCCGGGCCCGGCCGCGGCCAGATCCGGCTGTTTGCCTGGCTCGGCGGCGGCCGCGAGGCCGAGATCCTGCTGCCCGCCCCGCGGCGGATCACCGCGGCGCTGGTCGATAGCCTGCGCGCCGTCCCCGGCGTCCGCGACGTGCGCGAGTTTTAAGCGACGGATCGGACGCAGGGTTGATGACGAGGGGGGATCAGGACATGCGCCGGACGCTGAAACCGGTGCTGCTGGCCCTTGGCCTGGTTCAAAGCGCCAGTTGGTTGACAACGCTTGGCGCGTATGACAAGGAGAGGGTGATTGGCGGGGCTGAATTTCACGGGTGAGATGTAAATTAAGCCAATAACCCGCGGTAGAACTGTTGATAAGAATATATAACCTGTGGTAGAAAAGCGGATAAGGATAGGTGCCTGCGGTAGAACCGCAGAGAAGGATGGGGGTGAGAGAAAGAGGACATGCACGATCTGTATAGTATGAGTTTGACGACGCGCGTCGGACCGGGTTCGGATGAAAGCGCGACGCACGAAACAGACGAGCCACGGGCAAATGGATCGTCGCTCTTCGATGACCGTCCGACGGTTGTCGTTATCGACCCGCGCTCGCTGTCGCGTGAGGGGTTGATGCGATTGCTCGAGAACTCGGGCATGTTTCGCATCATCGGCGTCTCTCAGGTGGCCGAGTTCCTGCAATTACATGACGAGACCGGCTTTCGTGAACCGGTCGTCCTGCTGAGCCTGGGATCGCTGGAAATCGGTGAGCAAAGTCGCGACGACATCGCGACCTTGTCGCGGAGCGGTACAAATGCATCGGTTATCGTCCTCTCCGACCTTGAAGATAGCCGCCAGGTGGCTGAAGCATTCAACCAAGGCGCACGCGGCTACATTCCGACAGCTCTCTCGTCTCGCGTCGTCTTCGAGGCGGTACGTTTCGTGCAGGCAGGCGGTACCTTCGTGCCGTCAGGAGCCTTCGCCCATGCATTGACACAACAGCGGACCGAACGATCAGATTCGACCCCCGACGCGGGGCTGAAGGTGCCCGGACTGACGCCGCGGCAGCGGGAAGTGTTCGATCTGCTCCGGCGCGGAAAGCCGAATAAGATCATCGCCTACGAGTTGTCGATGCGGGAAAGCACGGTTAAGGTCCATGTGCGCACGATTATGCGCAAACTGAAGGCGAGTAACCGCGCCGAGGTCGTTTTCCGCGCGTCCAGCTTGGCGTCAGCCGCGCGGCTAAGTGTCGTCCCGTCCGCATAGTGTGAAAGGATGATTTCGCCCAAGCGGCCCCGGCTTCGGACGGCATAGCTCACCTAAACGAGGTACGCACGTCGGGGGCAGACAACGGATGCCGCGTCCATGCGCCGACGGGCCTCGCTAAAGAGGGGGGAGCTGGTTGGCGGTGCCTGCCGTCTTATACTGCTCAAGGTCTCAAGCTTCTCGCCGGCAGTGCCGCGGAGACTCGTGCAGATCCGGAAGGTCGCCCAACCCACCTGAAACGAGTAAACGCGATCCGTGTCACGAGGAGGACAGCGGCATAGCAAGGTGAACATAGTGACAGTCTCATTGCTGACCCTCGCAAGCCGCATCCCGATTATTCGCGCCGGCCTCGTCGCTGCTGCTGCCGCCATCGCGGTTAGCTGCAGCGGCGGTGGCCTGAAACCGGCACCTTCCGTCGTTGCCAGTACTGAGCGTCCCAGGTATCAAGTCGGACCAGGCGATGTCCTCGACGTATTCGTCTGGCGCAGCGAGGAACTCAGCCGGCAGATCACGGTCCGCCCCGATGGCCGCTTTAGCTTCCCTCTCGTCGGCGACATCGAGGCTACGGGCAGGACTCCTTCGGAGCTCGGGCTGGAAATCGAAACCAAGCTCAAGCCGGTTATTATTGAGCCCGTCGTCACCGTTATGGTTGCCGACTTCTCCGGCACCTTTGCCCAGCAGATCCGGGTGATCGGCGAAGCGCAGAAGCCTCAAGCCATTCCCTACCGTGACAAGATGACGGTTCTCGACGTGATGATTGCCGTCGGTGGCCTGACTGAGTTCGCCTCCGGCAACCGTGCGGTTATCGCCCGCACCGTAAGCGGGCGTCAGCAGGAGTATCGCGTACGGCTTGACGACCTTGTGCGCGACGGCGACATCGACGCCAACGTCGACCTGCTGCCGGGAGACATCCTGATTATCCCGCAGCGCTATCTATAGAGCAGCTTTCGCTGCCTCCGACCGGTCCCGCTACCGTGCGGGGTAGTCATAAAGCGCCAAGCGACAGCGGCAACCGCATCCGCTCACATCAGAAACGTCGCGTCAGGCCGACGACCACAGCGTTTTCAGTGAACGCGTCGGACGACTGATCGGCGAACCGCCGCTGATAGTAGTAGGTGATAAACCCAGACATCGTCTCCGTAATCTCGGTGATCAAGCCGATCTGAAACCGTAAGTCTTTAAGCGTGCCAGCATCGCCAGCGTCCGCAGCGGAGGCCTCGCTGTCCTCGGCGGTGTAGGCAAAGCCGAGCGCCGTCTCCGCCGTCGTGCGGGTCGAAAGGCTGCGGCGCCAGCCGGCGGTAACGCCCCAGGAGCTCTGCGAGTTTGCCAGACCACCCGATTGCCCGTTGCTCGAACCCCCTCCTTCCACGAGATCCTGCTTTGTGTAGTAGGTTCGGAAGGAAAGGGTGTCGACGGAATGGGAGTGCGCCACCCCAATCCCGGCCTGCTGCGTGCGGGTCAGACCATTTTCTAGATTATAGCCGGTGTTGGCGGAGGAGTACGCAGACGCCGTCCGGTCGTCGACGAACTGCCGCGTCTCGGGATCGTAGGTCAATCGGCCCAGCGTGTTGATCAGCATCGTCTGGCCGACGCCGACACTATCGGTATAGGACGCGGACACGCGGCTCGTCGGCTCGGGGTCGTAGCGAAGCACGACGTCCACCTCGGGATGCTCCAGTCGCCAGCCTCCGAGCGCACGGACCGACAACGCGGGGGACGGCTCGTAATGGAAGCCCGCGGCACCCTCGGGTCCGCTCAGTCGAACGTCACCCACATCGAGGAAGCTGTAGCCGGTGTTGGCGAGGAGAGAAAGCGTGCGCGAAATGGCGACCTGAGGGGCGACGCTCCCTCCCCCTTCGAGAACATCGCTCGTGCCAAAACGCATTGTCTGGCGACCATAGCCGATCGCCTGCCAGTCGAGCCGCGACGGCTTCTCGGGCGGTCTGGCAAGACGGACCTGGAGACCATTGGTGACACTGTCGGACAAGGTCTCGCTCCCGGCCGCGGTGCTCGTGCTCGCGCTTTGGTTGGAGCCGTCTCCGGTCACGGTCCCGGCAACGTTGTAGCGCGTCTCGACGTATGCGACGTCCTTGATCCGCGACACGAGGTAAGGACTGACCTGATAGGTCTGGACGAGGGTCCGATTGTTGGTGATGGCGGCCACGGACGAGGTTTCAGTCGCCGCGTTCAGGGCTTGCTTGTTGACTGCTGCGGCAGCATCGACGTAGACCCTGTCTCGCGTCAACTCTGCCTTCGAGCTGCCAAGAATGTCAGGAACGACGTTAAAGCCCGTATCAGCTAAGGAGACGTAGCCGCCCGTGACAGCGGCGGAGAGGGCGCCGGAGAACCTTGCTCCACTGCCGGCAATAGCGAGTTTCGGCGTCAGGGAGGTCACCAGCGCCGCCTTTTCGTCGCCATTCGGAGCGAGGTTTACGTTGTCGGTGAAAGCCTGAGACACGGTGAGCGAGAGACGGCGCTCCCAGTTGCCAGCGAAGAAGCCCTCCGGAATGATGATGACGTCACCCGGCTTCACCGGCACGTCCGCCGACGTATCCTGGTTCTCGAGAAGGTCATCGAGCCGGAGCGGGATCCGCGTTGAGAAGGCGTCGCCGCGAACGAGGACTGCCCTGTTCCCGTCTGCTGTCCGCGACAGTCCTCCGACCGCCAGCAGCGCGTCCAAGACACGCATTCCCGCGCGGTAGGGGATCGACTTCGGCGTTATTGCCGCACCGATGATACGGACGGATCGGCTACTCGACCCGGCGGCAGCAGTCACGTCAACGGTCACGTGGGGTTCGATCAACGAGGCTGCGAGGTTCTGAGCAATCTCTCCCTCCACCATCGCCGCCGTTTTCCCTGAGGCCTGGATTTCCTTTGCCAGTGGGAAACTGATGTATCCATCGGGAGCAACAGTGACTTGGCGGGAAAGGTCGGGAACGCCAAAGACGCTGATCCGCAGGTTGTCGCCGGGCCCAATGAGATAATCGGGATCGCCGGCTGGCGCGGTGCTCTCTGCCGGGAAGGGGGAGCGGAGTGAGACGCCGCCCGAGCCGTTGTCCGCGGCGCTGGCCGGGTGTCCGGCAATGACCGCGGCGGCAAGCGCAAGCACGCACGGTCGCGCCACCCAGCGATCTCCGAACGACACAGGATGAGGATCACCGCCCATGCTCGTCTGGTCCCGGACCGCGTGCGGGAGGTCCGCTTGGGCAGCGAGGCGGCACGTCGACGTTACAGCTTGGCGCATCCAGGACTGACCTGTCAGCAGTGACCCTTGGCAAGTTCGACAGGTGGCCGAAGAGGCGCGCTAGTCATCGGCGTAGAAAAGGCGTCGAAAAAATCCCGGCTTGCGACGTTTAATCGGACCGGATTCCGGAAGCTCCCGCGACTTGTTGAGCAAGATGCCGATCAGATTGGCGTGGCGGAGCAGGTTGCATGCACGCTCAATGTCCTCTTTTGAGGTCTTGCCATCCTCGATCAGCAGGACAACAGCATCAATGTAAGTCGAAAGGGCGAGCGTATCGGCGCCGGAGAGGATGGGCGGCACGTCAAAAAGGACAAGACGGTCGGCATAGCGCTGTCGCAATTCCTGAATGAGATTCGTCATCATCGGCGAGCGCAGGAGTTCAGCCGAGTTTGCCGCCGCTTCGCTTCCCGGCAGGATGACGAGATTTCCAATACCGGGATGTACGAACAGGTCTTCGAGCGCAGCGTTTCCCAGCAGGTAATCCGCAAGACCGGGGCCGGGAGGCAAGTCGAGCATAGACCGCACGTCCGGCTCGCGCAGATCCGCATCCACCAGGAGCGCCGTGCAGTCGAACTCCATCGCGAAGCTTATGGCCAGATTGAGGCAAACCGTGGATTTGCCAGCACCTTTTTTGGGACTGGTCACCGCCAGCGTCTTCCAGCCGTTCTGGCGCATCTCAAGCAGTAATTGCGTGCGCAGAAGGCGAAAAACATCGGCGTTGGAATCGTCAGCGACGGCGGCGATCCGCCGCCGCTCGAGAACCTCCGGCGCGATGGTAACCACCCTGGTTTGCGAGTAGGTGATCCGTCCGACCGCACGCGACGGCTCCTGCTCCCGGAACGGCGGCGACCCCTGCGACGCCGGCCACCGGTCGTCGTTGTTCGCCGCATTGGCGGCGTCGCCGCTCTGAAGGCGAATGGAACGGGTGGACATGGGGCTACCTGGAACTGAGAAAAATGAAGGCTCCGATGGTAACCGCACTCCACAGCATCGTGAACGCCGACCCGAAAATCCAATCTCGGCGGCGCGCCTGGGCGCGCTCTCGCAGGGTCCCAATGTAGGGAATGGGCGTCAACACCGGAACCTGGGCGATGCGCGCCAGCGCGAGCGGACCTTTGATCGCGGGGTCGACCATGTCGCGCAGCCAGGCGAGACCAATTCCCGCGCTGACAGCGCCAATCAAGCCAATCATCATGATCTGCAGACGTTTCGGCTTCGTCGGTTCGGTCGGAAGGGTCGCCGGCTCGCCGACACTGAAACGCTCTGCCTTGCGGTCCTTCTCGAGCACCTGAGCGACCTCCGCGTCCATTTGTTTTGCCTTCACATCGTGATAGCGGGTTTTCGCATTTTCGTAGTCGCGGGTCAGGTCTTTATATTCTCGCTCGATCTCCGGCATCTGCGTCAGCCACGCCTGGTAGTTGCTCTGTTGCTCGCGCAGATCCTTACGCGCCACAGCCAAGTTCTCCAGTTCACGCTTAGCGTTGGCGAGCTGGGTCGTCAGCGCGACATACGCGGGATTGTCGGGCTGCCGACCGCCCGCCTGCCCGCTGAGGGCTGAAGCGTCAATCTCCTCCTTTACCGCGGCGATTTCGCGGGCGAGCCGACGCATGTCAGGAAACTCATGCCGGTAAATGGTTGACTGCTTGGCGTACTCGGCTTCAAGCACCCTCAGACGATCTTTCGGCGACAGGACGGGCTGGCCATCAGACTGTGCTGCAGCCAACAGCGTAGGACTGACCAGCTGCAGCTGAGCCTCAAGCGTTGACTTACGGTCCTGCACTATGTTTACTTCGCGGTCGATCCGCAGCAGCTCCGCTGCGTTTCTCTCGGTCGTCTGTCTGTTCACTTCCCAGAGGTCGGGCGTCCGGCCTTCGTAGCGGCGCTTGAAGTCGGCCAAGTTGCCTTCGATCTCCTGAAGCTGCTGGCTAACGCGGTCTGCCTCCTGGGCAAGGAACGTTGTCGTCTCGGCGACGCTTTCCTGACGCGCTTTGACATTTTCCGCCAGGTAGAGAGCGACGAGATCCTCGACGACGCGCTGTGCGCGGTCCGGATAAGCCGAGTCGTAAGACAATTGGAATGCGATCGTCGCATTAACCCGTCGACCGCTGGTCCGATCGGATACATTCGCGTCGACGGTCGTCAGCGTGATGTCTTTCCGCATTCGGTCGACGATCTGCTCGTTGGTTTCCCGTTTGCGGTATTTTTCATAGAGACCGTATTTCTCACTCAGCGGCAGCAGAACCTGCCGAGTCATGATCCGCTGGCTGATCACCTGAATTCGTTCATCGGCAAAACTGGTAACAGTCGAGCGGACAAGGTCGGGCGGGACCTCCTGCTCCTGGACGAGAATGATCGCCGAGGACCGGTAGATCGCCGGTAGGCCAAGAGCGACGGCAATGGCGAGCGCACCGAGCGAAATAGCGACGACAGCAATCTGCAACTTGTGTCGCAACACAGGTGCGAGATGTTCTCGGATGCTCTTGGTGTCGGAGTCTTCCATCATCCCGTTTCTTCACTACAAACGCAGTCTCAATGGGCTAGGCGAACCCCGGCTTCTGGTTCCCAACCCTCCGCAGCTTTCCGATCAAGGCTTGAGTCGGGCCAAGCCGCCCTTATCCTCACGGCCAGCGGGACGGCCTCTGCCTCGGCGGACGCCGCCCGGATAAGCAACACGCATACGGGCCGCCTCCCTGGGCTGGGAGTGCCGTCAATATCGGAAACTCCGCAGGAGCTCCCGCGAAAGTTGCCAGCAGGGGGCCATCTTTCTGTTCGGATTCAGGTTCGAGGACACTGGTTAATCTGTCGGCGGCGCATTCAGGGTGGCGGCAAGACAGATCTGCGAAAATCCATAAGTCCTGAATTGTTTTCCTTCCATCCTGATCGACGCTACCGTGGCTCAAACTCCCCGACAATCCGCAGCGTAGCAACTTCGCCGCTTTTGCCAAGCCAAGAAAAAGGTGGGTCTGTCTTCGTGCGCGAGGTGCATGATCGCAACCACGAACGGCGTACTGTTTCACTACCGATACACCGTCTTTGGTAGTTGCTCTCGCGGGGTCTCCTCAGGCATCGTTTGCATCAAATTGCTACAAGGTCTGAGGCGTCACAGCATGGATGGCGGACAGCAGGTTCGAGCGGGCGAGGGGCGTCGCAATAAGCCGCTCGAACCCGCAGGTATTGTCGCCGATATTCTGCCTGAGCACCATTTCCTTCAGCAACTTCGCAGGGAAAAGCGGCGGGCTGATCGGACCAAATCAGTCTTCTCCCTGGTCACATTTCGCGCCGACGCGAGGGCGCCGTCCGCCGCCGAGACCGCCCTGTTGTGCTGCCTGCTCGCCGAAAAGATCCGCGAAACGGACGTCGTCGGTTTCATCGATCGGGGCATTGGACTTCTCCTCGTCGACACGGACGCGTGCGGAGCCAAGGCGTTCGTCGATCGGATGGCGGAGCAAACACCAGTGGCTGACGTGGTCATAACCTCGTTCACCTACCCCGACCTCATGTTCGGCGCCCTGTCAGACGAAGTCATGGAGCGCCCCTCGGTGCAGCCGCTGCTTTCAGATATCGGGCGGGACAGACACCAATCTCTCGGCCTCGTCCTCAAGCGCGTTCTTGATCTGGCCGCAGCGTCTATCGGATTACTGCTGTTGTCGCCGGTCATGCTGATTACCGCGCTGCTGGTCCGGGCGTCCTCCCCGGGTCCGATCATCTACAAGCAACCGCGGATCGGCTGGCGCGGTACTCCGTTCGTGCTCTATAAGTTCCGGTCAATGGTCTGTGATGCAGACGAAAATGTCCATCGCGAGTACGTCACGCGGCTGATCAAGGCCCCGTTTTCCAGGTCTGGCGCCGCCGCGACAAGCACGTCCTGGACAAAGCTCGAGAGTGATCCCCGCATTACGTCGATCGGCCACTTCATCCGGAAGACCGGCATCGACGAATTACCGCAACTCTTCAATGTATTCAAAGGCGATCTCAGTATCGTTGGACCCCGTCCGCCGCTGCGATACGAGTCCGAACATTATCAGGCTTGGCACCTCCGACGCATATTCGAATGCAGGCCGGGAATCACTGGGCTTTGGCAGGTGAATAGGGGTTCGACCGTCTCTTTTGCGGATATGGTTCGCCTCGACATCGCGTACGTCCGCAACTGGTCCCTCTTGCTCGACTTGAAGATCATTTTCAGGACAGTCGTCGTCATCCTCAAGCGCCGCGGCGTTCATTGAGCGGTGCCCGCGGGCGCTCCGCAAGGACGGCCTCATTCGAAACAGCGCGACGGCCGGAGGCCGGCGGCCAGAGCAGGAAGCCCTGGGGAAGGGAAGCCCAAAGATGAACGTAAGCGTGGTCGGGGGAGGCCGGATGGGCCTGCCGCTCGCGTGTGCATTCGGCCTGAACGGAGCGTCGGTGATCGTCGCCGACATCAACCCCTCTCTCGTCGATGCGATCAATTCCGGGGAGTGCCCTTACGAGGAACCTGGCTTGGCGGAGGTGCTCGCGGAGCTGCACCCTACAGGGCGGATTGCCGCGACGACACTCACCGCCGCAGCGGTGAGCCGCTCGGACGTCATCGTCGTCATCGTGCCGGCGCATCTGACGCCGGACCGTCACATCGATCTCAGTATCCTCGAGCGCGCGTCCGCCGACGTCGGCCGGGGCCTGCGTCGCGGGGCGATGGTGATCTACGAGACGACGGTTACCGTCGGCGGAACCCGAAGCCGCCTCGTTCCGGTTCTCGAGCATGCAAGCGGCCTTGCCGCTGGTGTCGACTTTTGCGTCGCCTATAGCCCGGAGCGGGTGAAGGCCAACCTCGTTCTAGCGCGCCTGAAGACCACCCCTAAGGTAGTGGGTGGTTACGACCCCGTTTCGTGCGAACGCGCCGTCGCGTTTTACCGTCAATACCTGGGCGCGCCCGTAGACGACGTGGCGACGATCGAGGCGGCGGAGATGAGCAAGCTTCTGGGAATGCTCTATCGCGACGTTAACATCGCCCTTTCCAACGAGCTGGCGGCGTTTTGCGAACTGGCCGGCGTCGACTTCGAGCGGGTTCGCTCGGCCGCCAACACCGACGGCGAGGCGAGCCTGCTGTCGCCGGGAATTGGCGTCGGCGGTCACTGCACGCCGGTCTATCCCTACTTCCTCACCCGTGAATCCCGCCGGCTGGGCCTCACCCAGCGGCTTTCGGAAGCGGCGCGGGAAATCAACGATAGCCAGCCGTGCCGACAGATCGACCGTGTCGCCGCATCCTGGAAGCCGATGACCGCTCAGCGGGTACATATCCTGGGCCTCGGCTTCCGGCCGGGGGTGAAGGTCGACACGTTCAGTCCCGCCTACACGCTTCGCGATCACTTGCGGCAGCGCGGTGCCATGGTGACCCTCGAAGATCCCTACTACACGGCGGATGAAATTCGGGACGCCGGTTTCGAACCGGCGGTGGCATCGGGAGCCGCCCTGGTCGTCCTCAACACCGCACATCCCGAGTTTGCCACGCCCGACTTCGCGTCGTGGCGTGCGAGTGGCGTCGAGGCGGTTCTCGACGGCCGCAATATGTGGGAGCAGGCTGCCGCCGAGTCCGCCGGCCTCGTCTACTTCGGGATCGGCCGCTTCACAGCGGTCGCGGCGCAGCGTGCCCGCAACAGGAAGACAGGGTCGCTTCGCGCGCTGGTCGCAGGGTGACCGTCCGCTGAGCCCCGCGTTGTGGACCCACTACGCCCAGTCGTAGGCCTGGGCGTTACGAGCGGGTCGCGGTGTTCACCGGGTGGCGGCACGGCGGCGGTGAAGCGTGACGGTGAAGCTGCGCAACGTCGCGAGCTGTCGCGGCCGGGGACGGCGTGGCGCGGGCGCACGACGTGCACTCGCGCCTGCTGTTCAAGTGGGCGGCGCCTGGCGCGGGAGAGCGCTGTGGGCGGCGCCGACCAAGCCGTTGTCGATCGTGTCGGTCCCGCTTCTGGCTGGCTGAGCCGTCCCTACCACCGACGGCCGATGAGCGGGCGACGCTCCCGCACCAGCACGCCATCACCGCCGTGGACGGCCGCGGACGCTTACGTCGCAGGGGCGTGTCCGTCTGACCACACCGATAGCGCCGGCCGGGGCCGGGGTGGTGATCCTCAAGTGGGTTCGGCGAGGAGCTGTGCGACGAGGTCGATATAGACCTGCTTGTGAACGCGCCAGGAGTAGAGCTTGCCGAAGCGTTCCGTTGCTTCTTGGGACAGCCGAGCGCGCCGAGTCGGGTCTTGATAAAGGCGAACCATGGCTGCCGCCAGGGAGTCCACATTCCCCGCCTCGAAGAACTCGACCATTTCGGCGTCGAAATAGCGAGCGATCGTTCCGGTTCGCGGCACGATGCAGGGAATGCCAACGCTGACGTATTCGAGCAGCTTGGTCGGCAGCATAATGTCGGTACCACTTGAGATGCGAAGAGGGACCAGACCCACGTCGGCATCGCCGATCATGGCGGGGATGCGCTCCACGGGAACGTAGCCATCGCTGAAGCTGACGGCATCGTCGAGGCCGAGGGTTCGGCTGAGTTCGATCAGCCGGTCGCGTTCCTCTCCGGCACCGATGATGCGCAGCTCCACGCGCGGAACGACCGGGCGAACACGTGCCAGTGCCTCGATCGCAACGTCCAGGCCGAGGCGCCGCGCAAGCGTTCCATGATAGACCATGACGAAGGGAGCGTCGGCAGGCTTTGGAGCCGGCGTCGGGCGGGGCGAGAAGATGCGCTCGTCAGGCAGATTCATCAGCACGTGGATCTTCTTCTCGGCGATGCCGCGGCCGGAGAGAATATCCTTCAGCCGCTCCTCGACGGTGAGTACCGCCGTCGCGAACTTGCCCGCCCACCGTTCCTGAGCTTTCAGCACCCGCACCGCCCAATGCCTGTCCCCCGAGGCAAATTTTTCGGCGTAGAGTTCGGGCATCAGGTCATGAATGTCGTGAATGACCGGCAGGCCCAGCATGCGCGGCAACCAGGCGGCAAACACCAGGAAATCCGGCATGTTATTGATATGTATGAGCTTGTAGCGACGCGGCCGCGCGAGCAGGTGGAGACTGATCTGCACCGCGAAGGCTGTATAGTCGAATAGATAAGCAAGGATCGAGGCGCGCTTTCCCGGCAGCCCGCGAACCTTGATCACGTCGACGCCGGCGACGGTCTCCCGATTGGGTTCGCGAGGCTGCCGGCGAGCGAGAAACACCACCCGGTGACCGGCCGCGACTAACGCCTCCGCCTCTCTCCTGACCCGCGGGTCTCTGCGATAATTGGTGTACGCAGCCATCAGGACGTCAACCATAGCTGTACTCGACCTGATCCTCTCAGACGCCGGCCACGCCGGTACGGCGACGGCCGTCCTCGCTGAAGCTGGCATAGGCCGCTGCCCGCTCACGCCAGTGCGCATTCACCGTTCGGCCGTCGGTCGCAAGGCCTCCCGTCGACGTTACGTCCCGCACCAGGGTCCAGAAAAGTCGATCGTAGCCGGGGTCGCGGGCCCCGCCGAACACCACGGGATGCCAGACCACCGAGATGCAGCCGCGCTTGCGCCGGAGATCGGCGAGTGCAGTCTCGATGACCGGCCAAGCCCGTGACCAGTCCAGCCCCATATAGCTGTGCAGTGTGACGTCCATGAGAGCGAGGCCGATCTCAAGGACGTCGTATGGGCGGTCTTCGTTCAGGCAGTAAGGGAAATACGGGTAGGAAAACCCGGCGCGCGGCCCCGTTCGATCGGGATAGCCGATCGACATGTCGTACTGGATGCCCGTCCGCTCCTGAGCTGCGAACAGGACACTATAGTCAAAGGAGAGAAAATGCTGGCGCGAGCCGAGGGGACGGCAGAGACGCTCCGCCAGCAGCGCTGCCTCCTCGGCGTACCAGTCGGGATTCTCCGTCGAGCGGTAACTGCCGTGCAGACAAAGGTCGAAGCCGGCGTCGATGATCGCACGGAGATAGCGGCAGACGCCCTCGTCCTCGATACGGTAGTTGACGTCGCGCGGATGCCGGCGAGCGGTCGCAACCTGAAACGACGCCCGTACGCCGAGGCGCTGCTCCTTACGGAGAATTTCCGGGATGCAACCGTAGGGGTCGCGGCGGCGCCAGGCGGCCCGTGCCAGACCAATCGCGGTCCGCGCAGCCTCACCGGGAGAGCGCTGCCGCACCAGCGGGCGGAGCACGCTCTTGCCTCCCTGCACGACATTGTCCCACCATCTCGCGGGCAAAAAGTCTACATCGTGCGACAGGACGACGGCATAGTCGAACCCTTGCGGCCAGCGGGGAACGGACCATCCCGGATGGCCTAGTCGGCCGCAGAGACCATTCACCCGCTCGACCAACCGTTGCAAATATTGATCGACGATATCCTGGGGCACTGCGAGGCGGGCAAAGACGCTGTCTGCGTACAGCCGGCGGCTGTTGCCGTCGGGCCTCGTCAATCGCTCGGACCAGGAGGAGAGGAAGTAGAAGGCATTGGCGATCAGATCGAAGGCAATGTCTTCCTCCGCGGTCGCGTGCGGTGCCCGGTGCGGGAAGATGGCCGTGAGCCCCTCGGCTAAGGAAGCAGCCGAGGGATCGTGCGACCTCGACAGGTAGTCCCAGGACACCGGGGAATGGCCGAAAACGAGGCAGCGCGTCCTCGGTTCGGGGGCGTCTGGCGGAGGGCCATAGGAGAGCCACGGCCCGCACGACGGCGGCTCCGCCACGTAGATCGCGGGTATCCCCGCCGCCATCAGAAGGGTATCGAAAACGTAGGCTGCCTTGCGGCGAAACCGCTGATCGCAGGAAAGGACGATCGGCAAGGGATCGGCGGCCCGGCGCGCCCTGTGTACGGGTGTAGCCGCAAGAGGTTCTACCCGCTCCTGCAGGCGATCGGGGGATGCACGCCGATCGGACGTTCGCATGTCGATACCCGGAAGCGATCAGGCCGGACCGTGGGAGCGGAGAAGTCCAATCAAGCCGCGCAAGGACGGAGGGACTGTCGCTTCGTCGAACAGGAGGGTAACTGCGCGGATCGTGAACGCAACATTGATAAGCAGTGCGACGATCCCAAGACTGGTTGCCCACCAGAAAGGCAGAAAACTGAACCCGGCGAACGCGACGGCGATCAGCAGGAGGACGATAAGCCCGACCTTCCTGTTATCGGCGGACCAGCGGAATCCGCTCAGCAGGCGGACAAGGACGTACGTCATCAGGGAGTGAAACACATAGGACCCGAAAAACGCCATTCCGGCGCCGGCGGCGCCGAACTTGTCGACACAAAACCACGCCAGTGACAGGTGCACCGCGGTCCAGGCGATCTCGCTGGCAAGGAAAAACCTCTGCGCATTTTTTGCGAGAATGACGAAGCCCATCGGCCAGGAAACAACCCGCAGCGCCATGCCGAGGCAGATCCATCGCAAGATATCGACCGCCTCGGCGAATTCCGCCGAATAGAAGAGAGTTACGACCAGCGGAGCAAGCGTGATCGTCGCAATAACGCCCGGGCCGGCGAGTAGCAGGCTCACCTTCGCCTGTTCGTTCACCAGCCGGTTGCACTCCCGATTGTCGTCAGCGATACCGGTCAACCGCGGGTAGAAGTCGGCGCCCATCGCCTGCAGGATGATCCCCACGTAGAGACTACCCAACGTCCACGAAGCCTGGTACAGGCCCGCGGCGTCGATACCAACCCGGTGCAGGATCATCGCGCGGACGGCATAGGCCGTCCCCATAACGAGCAGACCGCTGATCATGAAGGCGACGCCGAGACGCAGTAATGCGGTCGCCTCCCGGCGCACCTGCACCGCCGTCATCACAGGTCTTTCCAACTTGATCTTGCGGCCATACCACCAGGCGGATGCACTCGTCGCCGCGGCCACAGAGATCATGGCCGGAACAATCCCCTCTTCGCCCAACCAGAACACCAGGGCAATGCCGGCGGCTGTCCCGGCCAGGGCGCCGAGGATACTCATTCTCGCCAGATCGGCGATACGTCGCAGCCCCTGAATCAACGCCACCTCGGCATCGGCGAAGAGGCGGAACACCACCGCGAGCGACAAGAGGGCAATGGCGACGGCATGTTCGTCGCTCCCGAAGGTCACGGACGCGATCTGCCGGGAGAACGCCACCATGAGCACGGACCCGAGCACTGCGAGAACCCACACCATGCGACGCAAGACAGCGCTCGTTCGGGCAATTCGCTCTTGCTTGCCCGAGCCCGCGGACGCCGCGATCTGCCGCACGCCGCTGCTGTTGATCCCCATGCTGACGACGCTGAACGCAACATCGACAGTCGACTGGAACAACCCCATCAGACCGACCCCGGCCGGCCCGAGAAGAAGGGCCATCGCCTTCGTCCGAATGATGCCGATGGCGATATTGACCATCGAAGCGCCACCGATCATCGCCGACGACTTGAAGATTTGGCCGTAGGTGGGTTTTGCCGCGGTGGTTTCGGCCACCGCTACGAGGTCGGACGTAGCGACGGCAGCTGCCCCCGAGGCGCTGCAGTGTTCAGACCGCACGCTTTCTCCCGCTGCTGTCGCTTCGCCAACCAACCGCGGCAATCGCGGCTGACGCAACGTTCGCCCAGCGGCGCATACCGGGTCGTACACGACCTCGGCCGAAATCCGCCCTCACGAACCAGATTCTTGCCACCAACCGGGGAGGTCGCCCATCCGAGCTGATCTGGAATTAAGAACTGTGCCAGGGACGTGTCCACAGCACAAACCCTGCCTTTGGTGGCGGGACCACACTGGCATACCGCTGTCGCGTTACTCGAGGTCCACCGTTGGGCGACGACTCCGAGGTGGTACGGGACATGGCGTCGCTCCGAGCGTGACCGCCTCGGTATCGGCTGTTCTTCGCGGTTGTTCTCGGCGTTGGACGGTCCAAACCGGCGCGCTCGCTGTTGGACCAAGGCTCTGACATCTCACCCATTAGATGTTTGATATATTACCCATTAGGTGTTCTGCATCTAACCCATTAGGTGTTTGACATCTTATCCATTAGATGTAAGTATACCTCTATGGGTTTAATCGTGCTCCTCAGTCGATTGGGTAACGTTCCCGATTTTGCTTGCGCAACAAGGGTGGCACGCGACAGTCGCTACACCGACGCCAGAGGCGCGGGCGCCATTCTCCTCTCTGGCACCGGGTGAAGGAATGCCGCCGGTACCCGCAGACAGGAGCCCTGGAGGCGGGGCGAGTCCGTCTGTTGGGCGGCCGGTTTTCCTCCGGACTGCTGAACCTTCCCGCAACGCAGTAGCACAGCAGCGCGCTCGGCCCGCGCACCGCAACGTCGGAGACGGGTCGACACGTCGTCTTTTGCGTGTAAAGCGAAGGACGTTTTGCAATCGAGGAACAAAAAAATGTCAATAATACTGCCTATAATTTGCCAGAGTTTCTCGTCTATCCTTACATAAGGTAATATCAACTTACGCCTAAGTGCTTAGGCAGTCACCTTTTAAACAAGTAGGACAGGCCATATGACTACAGAATACGCCGTTGCGGCAACTCATAACACAAACATCGCGCCGCAGCCCTCGGTCTCCTCCAACTTTTCCTCCGACTGCGACGAAATCTCGCTTCGCCGTCGGAACGACAACTCTTCCCTTGCACGCCGCAACCATCGACCGGCGGCGACTTTATTGAACGGTGGCGATTGCACGGCCTTTGGTGTCGGCGTCATGAAAGCGGCTTCGTTGTTGTGCTTGCTAGCCGCGCTCTGCCTGGGCAGCCCGGCCTTCGCCGCTACGTGTGCCGATGCCAACCTTCTCTGCGTCGGTTCCGGGCAGGAGTACACCACGATCCAGGCAGCCGCGAACGCCGCCCAGCCAGGCGACACGGTACAAGTATACGCCGGCACCTACGCAGGCTTTAAGACAACTCGCTCCGGAACACCGGGCAATTTGATTACCTTCAGGCGCAATGCGACGGATATAGTGACGGTAACCGGTCAGGTTCAGATTGACCACAACTACATTAGTATTAATAGCTTTCGCTTCACGTATAGCAACGCCAATGAAGGCGGCGCAGCACTTCGTGTTGGCTATTCTTCGCCGGTAAATCACATCGAAGTGTCACAGTCTAGCTTTCTTGTCAGCGGCGCCCAGGCCTTCGCAGCTGTTTTTTACGCCAATGACCTCGTCTTCGACGAGAATTTGATTGAAGGCAACCCTACGATATTTATCGCTGTCGTTGCAAACGGACAGCGCCAAGTCTATTCAAATAACACAATCCGCAACATCAAAAACGTGGAGCGCGTCTTCAACGTTGCATGCTCTGACTCTGTTTTCCACGGCAATGAAATCTACGGTCTGACCTGGGATAACAATAATAGCGTTCACCCAGACATTTGGCAATCGATCGATGACGGCTCAGTTGCGACAAAAGTAATTATTGAGAATAACTATGTGCACGACTCGCCAAATGTGCAACTCGGCGCGATGGAAGGACACACTGTCAGTGACTGGACATGGCGTAATAACATCTTCGCTAATATGGGTACTATGTATGTTCACACCGGGAACTTTAAATTCTTTAATAATACATTCTATAGATCTGGGTCGACGTACCAGGCCGCAGTGTATCTCTATAGTACGAGTTCGGGGAATGCCAGCGGGGCTGACTTCAGGAACAACCTTTTTGTGCAGGATAGTACCACCGGTATCGCCGGAGTCGCCTCCGGCAGCGTCAGTTGGAGCCATAGTTATAACTTTGTTGCCAATACGGACTTCACCTCTCGCAGCGGTTGGTCAGAAACGGGAGGGGTCAATGGAGGTAATCCACAGTTTGTCGGGCCCGTTACCAACTGCGTGACCAATAAATGCAATTTCCGCATCGGCGCCACGTCCGCCGCAAAAGACAAAGGGGCGACGTTGAGCGGATTTGCCGTCGACATGGTCAGCACCGCCCGACCGCAGGGTGCGGCCTGGGACATGGGCGCCTATGAATATTGCGTTGCCCCTAATTGCGGCACTGGGACGCCACCGTCGCCGCCACCGCCACCACCACCACCCCCCCCCGGCGACAGCAGCATCTGGGGGCCGAACACTTCTCCGTCGGTGGTCGCTGA